>NZ_BMJB01000001.1:0-321195 GCF_014642855.1 Edaphobacter acidisoli
ATTCGTGCAGGAACGTAGCGAAGAACTGTCGCATGTAGGCAATGGAACTCTGCATCCCCCGGATGGTCTCATTGGAGACCACCTTGCGTCAAGGGGATAATCTTCATTTCTATTGTAGTGTGTTGGGAAAACTAAACCGCCAACTTTGATTGGAAAATATCGTGATTGGAATCAGTGGGTTGGGTTGATTTTTGGGTTTGGCTGGTCTTGACAGGTGTGGTGGGAGTTTGTGGCGGGGGGAATTGGGTCGTTTCGCCCTGTGGGCTTCACTCCGGCCTTCGGCAGAGCGGAATGCGCTTCGCGCAGTTTTCTTTATGGCACGCGTGAACGCGTGCCCTTAAACGAGGAAGTTCGCGTTTTGTGCGAATGAACCAGGGCGTTCAAAAGCGCGAGGCTCTTTCAGCAAAATGCGGGGGTTCTTCCCCTTCACTTCGTTCAGGGTCAGAATGACAGCATCAAAAGGGAAGCCACAAGGGAACGCTCTCTAGACGGATTCGGTTTGGGGCTCGGATGGGGTGGTGAATGCGGAGCGGTAGTGGAGCAGCAGCCAGAGGACGACCAGATTGATGACGAGTCCGACCGCGATTCCGAAAAAGAGCATGGATGTTGGGTAGGTGTAGAGGTATTTGGGTTGTCCTGGGACGGCGGGGACGAGGCTGGTGATGTGGGCGGTGATTACAGCGGAGTAGACGCGAAGCTGGTTTTGCGCCTGGGGCAACAGGCATACCGCATAGTTGATGAAGCCGACGACAATCAGGGCGATTGCTGTGAGGCGGGACCAGTTTTTGAGTTTGAGCAGACCGTAGCCGATACATGCGCCGAGGACCGCGAAGGCGAGAAACATGAGATGCGATTCAGGCTGTGGAATGATCATGCCGAACATGAATCCGGGAAAGGGCGCAAAGATCCAGGGGACGATGAAAAGTGCGCCTACGAGGAAGATCCAGCCCAGGACTTTGATGGCTGCCGGTGCGTGGCTGGGGCTTGAGAAGAAGCCGGTGTAGGTCTTGTAGGGTGCGGCTGGATAGACGAGCGGGGGCGGCGGTGTTGCGTAGGTTCCGTCGTGAGGGAGATTCAGGTTGGGGTAAGGTTCGAGCGGGAGAAGGTTCGCGGCGTCGAAGAGTTCGCGGATGGGGCGGCGGATGAAGTAGACGAAGAGCCAGGTTCCGATTGCGGTGAAGACCAGTTCGAAGAGCGCGATTGCAAGAAAGGCTATCGCGAGGACATGCGGATTTGCGCCCGGCAGTTGAGGCATGGCGAAATAGGAGACCGCGATTCCGAAAACGGACATCAAACTGAAGAAAGCGATACAGGCGCTGATGACGAGAATCGAGTAGCGGGCCCAGCGGCGAAGGCGCAGGATGCCGTATGCGGTGATGCCCATCCAGGTGGCGATGGCAAGGTAGAAGATTGCGATGCCCACCATGAGGAATGTGAAGAGGTGCGGCATGGGTGTGGCGGAGGCTGCGATCGGGTTGTCGATTACCCCGGCGAAGGCCATCGTGAGGGACATGAGCAGGCAGAAGATTCCGACCAGGATGAGGACGATGGCTGAGAGGATGATGCCGACCGGCTTTTTCATGTGCCGAGCAGTTTAGCCGAAGAAGTGGTTTGGGGGAGGTGGAATTTTGGGGGCTGATGTCGGGCTTATACGAAGGGTGATGAAGGCATATCCCGGGGGCTAAAGCCCAGGGTTATTTTTGGGCCGGGAATGCCCGGACTGAAGTCCGGGCCTATCTCAGAGGCAACGACAACGGGCAAAGGCAAAGACAACGACAAAGACAGAGGCAACGGCAGAGGCAGAGGCAACGGCAAAGGCAGAGCAGCGGCAAAGCTTAGAGGCAGCGGTGAAGGGGGGTATCGATGGGTGCATGTTTTTTATTTTGTGGTAGTTGAGGCATGGATCGGCTGAGTTTGTGGATTTCCAGCTTGATGTGGGTCGATTACGGAGTAGAGTGGGTTGCGTCAATTTGGAAGGTTCAGGGTGGGTTGCGACCGAACTGGGGTTTCGTGCATCTAAACGAGGAATTTAGTAGAGTTGTTGGTAAATAATTTGATAGAGGTACACTCAATGGCAAGCGATTTTGTAAGCGTCATCAAGCCGAATGAGCGAAACGGCGACCCGGGCGTTGAGGGAGAGAGCGGGCAGCGGCCGGTTCCGGTGCTGCCGGTGCGCGATACGGTCCTGTTTCCTCATGCCGTGTTGCCTCTGACGGTGGGGCGGGACAGCTCGATCCAGTTGATTCAGTCGCTGGGCGAGGAGAAGACGATTCTGGTGGTGGCGCAGCGTGATGCGCGGCAGGATACGCCGCAGCCGGCAGACCTGTATGCCGTGGGCACGCGGGCGACGGTGCATAAGGTTGTGAAGATGCCCAACCAGAGCCTGTTTGTGTTCACGGAAGGCAATGAGCGTGTGCATCTGGGCGAGTTTTCGCAGCTGACGCCGTTTATGGTGGCGGACTGCGAGACGATTATCGAGCCGGAGCCGCTGAAGACGCCGGAGATGGAGGCGTTGCAGCGCAATGTGGTGAGCCAGTTTCAGACGATTGTGACGTCGTCGCCGACGCTGTCGGACGACTTGCAGACGATTGCGATCAATATTGAAGAGCCGGGGCGGCTGGCGGACTTTATTGCTTCGAGCCTGCCGTTTCTGACGAC
The DNA here is from genome assembly GCF_014642855.1 of Edaphobacter acidisoli. NCBI lineage: Bacteria > Pseudomonadati > Acidobacteriota > Terriglobia > Terriglobales > Acidobacteriaceae > Edaphobacter > Edaphobacter acidisoli. The sequence continues at coordinate 2,659 of NZ_BMJB01000001.1, forward strand.
GCTCGATAAGCAGGAGCTGCTGGAGACGCCGGACATTGCGGCGCGGCTGGAGCGCATCAACAAACATCTGGCGAAGGAGCTTGAGGTGCAGCAGTTGCGCAACAAGATCCAGAGCGAGGTGCAGGACTCGGTGCAGAGTTCGCAGCGGGACTACTATCTGCGCGAGCAGTTGAAGGCGATTCAGAAGGAGCTGGGCGATCAGGATGATACCCAGAAGGACATCGCGGAGCTGAAGGAGAAGATTGAAGCGGCCGGGATGCCGGAGGAAGTGAAGAAGGAGACGCTGAAGGAGCTGGGGCGGCTGAGCCGGATGAATCCGATGGCTGCCGACTACGGCCTGACGCGGAACTATGTGGAGTGGCTGGCGGTGCTGCCGTGGTCGAAGACTTCTTCGGGCGAGGTGGACATTAAGAAGGCGAAGGAGACGCTGGATACGGACCACTACGGCTTGAAGAAGGTGAAGGAGCGGATTCTGGACTACCTGAGTGTGCGGCGTTTGAAGCCGGATATGAAGGGGCCGATTCTGTGCTTCGTCGGGCCTCCGGGCGTGGGTAAGACGAGCCTGGGGCGGTCGATTGCGAAGGCGCTGGGGCGGAAGTTCTCGCGGATTTCGCTGGGCGGCATGCATGATGAGGCGGAGCTGCGCGGGCACAGGCGCACGTACATTGGCGCGCTGCCGGGGCAGATTATTCAGCACCTCAAGAGAGTTGAGGTGAAGGACCCGGTCTTCATGCTGGACGAGATCGATAAGCTGGGCCGCGATTTTCGCGGTGATCCGGCGTCGGCGCTGCTTGAGGTGCTGGACCCGGAGCAGAACAATACGTTTCGCGATAACTATCTGGACCAGCCGTTTGATTTGAGCAAGGTGCTGTTTATCTGCACGGCGAACCAGCTGGATACGATTCCGGGGCCGCTGCTGGACCGGATGGAGATTATTGAGCTGACCGGCTACACGGAAGAGGAGAAGGTGAATATTGCTGAGACCTATCTGATTCCTCGGCAGATTAAAGAGAACGGTGTGGACCCGGCGCTGATTGATTTTCCGCGCGCGAGCATTGCTGTGGTTGCCAGGCACTACACGCGTGAGTCGGGCGTAAGGAAGCTGGAGCAGCAGATTGGAACGATCTGCAGAAAGGTGGCGAGGCGGATTGCGGAAGGCCGCACGGAGAAGGTGTTGATTACGCCGGAGGTGATTAAGGAGTTTCTGGGCGGGGTCAAGGTTCGTGTGGATACGGAGATTGCGGAGCGGACGAAGCGGCCTGGCGTGGCTGTGGGGCTGGCGTGGACTCCGGCGGGCGGCGATGTGCTGTTCATCGAAGCGAACCGGATGAAGGGCAAGGGCAGCTTCACGATCACGGGACAGATCGGCGATGTGATGAAGGAGTCGATGCAGGCGGCGCTGACGTGGGTCAGGTCGAACGCGCAGGAGCTTGGACTCGATGAGGACTTCACGAAGGACATCGATCTGCATATTCACGTGCCGGCGGGGGCGATTCCGAAGGATGGGCCTTCGGCGGGCGTGACGATGGCGACGGCGCTGGTGAGTCTGCTGACGGATACGCCGGTGCATCCGCTGACGGCGATGACGGGCGAGATTACGCTGAGCGGCAATGTGCTGCCGGTCGGCGGGATCAAGGAGAAGTTTCTGGCGGCGAAACGCGTGGGCGTGCGCGATGTGATCATGCCGACGGAGTGCAGGCAGCAGGTGGAGGAAGACCTGACTCCGGACCAGATTGAAGGCGTGACGATTCATTACGCGTCGCGGATTGAGGATGTGCTGGCTGTGGCGCTGCCGAAGTCTCCGCGGGAAAAGGTGGAGGATGAGGTGGTGCGGGAAGAGGTGCTGCACGCCGGGGTGTAAGAGAGTAAAGTTGAGGAAGGGGTGTTTCTATGCGCGATACGCAGAATGACGAGTCGGAAGGCTAGAGCGTTTCGGCGCTAGCTATATTGTCAAAGAGCAGTCGCGGGCAAGCTGATCGCTTTGCCTGTGGCTGCTTTTTTGCGTGAGGCGAGCTTAGGAGGGGGTCCACTTGGCGAGGAGCTCGTGTTTGTGGAAGTCCGGGGCGAGGTTTTTCGCTTCGTAGGCGTATCCATTCCACTTGGTTTGAATGTCCTGGGTTGGGGTGAGGGTGTGGGGGTGAAGCTTGGTAAGGACCTCGCAACCGAGTGTCCTCCGCTGCCGTCCTGGAGGAAGATTTCGATGCGGACGCTTTTGGTTGTCTCGGCGGTCTTGAAGCTGGATTCGATGTTCTCTCGTTTTGAGTTCTTCATTTCGAGAAAGTATCCCGGCCATTTGTACGAGACCTGAATGACGCGGGCAGGGTCTCCTGGTTCCAGCCGCGGAAGAAAGTAGATGCAGACACTTTTGTGCAGGGGCTGATTTTCAGTTTGCAGGAAGGTGACCGGAGCGGGCTCGTTGGGCCGGGTGATGTCGAGTACCTGGAATCGGATGTCGTCGAGATATTCGGCGGGAGTGGCGTAGCTTGAGGGCGTGATGGAGCTTTGCCAGAAGTGCAGGGGGTCGCCTGCTGCCTTGACGGTGTATTCGCGGATGACGTCGGCGGAGAAATCCTTCGAGATGCGATAGATGATGCGAACATTCTCGATGGTCTTGATGGTGTGGCTGGCGTCGGGAGTCTGCTGTGCCCTGATGTGGATGGCGGCAGTCATCATGGCGGTGATGCAGGTTTGCGCGCGCCGATTGGACTCCTGAAGGCCGGCTTTCTGCTGCGTGAGATCCGCGATCAGGGAGTTCTGCGAAGCTCCCAGGGTCTTTCGGTTCAGTTTTGCATGCAGCAGAAGCACGGCGAGGACGACAGTGGCGAAGATGAGGAATCCGAACAGGGAGAGAAACCAGAGGTATGGCCTGACTTCGTCCTTTTGCAGGTAAACCCCGGCATGGATGAGCTTTTCAAGGAAGTCCGAGCCCTGGTGCAGCAGCTCGGCGAGCTCAATGAGCAGAAGACAGAGACCGACGGCAAAGACCGTTGTCCACAGGACGGTTTTTTCTCCCAGCTTCGCGAACTTCTCGACAAGCTCTTCCAGTTCCATGGGAAAGGACGCCTTGGTTGATCTTTCTGCTTCGGGCGGAAATGATACCAGACAAATATGTCGGTGATGCTCTCTGCTGATTTGGGGCTGTTCGGGGTTTCGTAGGAGAATTGGCCGGATGATGACGATTGGGCACTCGACGTTGACGATCGAGGCGTTTCTCGGGGCGCTCCGGGAGAATGGCGTCTCGACGCTGGTCGACGTGCGGAGGTTTCCCGGGTCGAGGCGGTATCCGCAGTTTGGACAGGTGCGGTTGTTTGCTTCGCTGGAGGCGGCGGGGATTCGGGCGGTTTGGCGTGAGGGATTGGGTGGGCGGCGGAAGGCGCTGGCTGACAGTGTGAATGTGGGTTGGCACCATGAGGCGTTTCGCGGGTATGCGGACTATATGCAGACGGACCACTTTCGGAATGAGATTGAGTGGCTGATGGCGCTGGCGGACTTTGAGCGCGCGGTGGTGATGTGCGCGGAGGCGGTGCCGTGGCGGTGTCATCGGTCGCTGATTGGAGATGCGGTGCTGGCGCGGGGTGGGGTGGTGGAGGATATTTTTGTGCAGCCGGATGGGCGAAGCTCGCGGCGGCCTCATGCGATGACGAAGTTTGCGCGGGTGGATGATGGAAGGGTTTGGTATCCGGGGGATGGGGAGCTGTTTGAGGGATAATGATGCGGGCGAAGAAGGAATCTGCGAAGAAGATGGTGAAGGCGCCGAGGTCGATGCCTGCGGCGGGACGCGATCCGAAGGGTGGGCTGACGGATGTGGGGCGCGAGTACTATCGGCTGCGCGATGGAGCAAATTTGAAGCCGGGAGTGAAGGGGCCGGCGGATACTCCGGAGAAGATGCGGCGGAAGGGGTCGTTTCTGGTGAGGATGTTTACGAATCCGCGTGGGCCGATGGTGAAGAATGGCAAGCCGACGAGGCTGGCGTTGAGCGCGCATGCGTGGGGTGAGCCGGTGCCGAAGACGGTGGATGAGGCGTATGCGCTGGCGGTGGAGGGGCGGAAGCTGCTGGCGCAGTATCGGGCGGTGAAGAAGTTGTAGCGGCTCCGCAGGTTGTCGTGCGGCAAAGACAAAATGCGGGGGTCTCTCCACTTCGCTGCGCTCCGGTCGAGATGACGTGCAGTGGTTGTGCGTAAGGCAATATGCGGGGTCGCGTATGCTTTTGTGATGCGGGTGCGAGTGCTTTATTTTGGCGCGTTGAAGGATGGGTTTGGCCGCGAGGGTGAGTGGCTGGAGCTGGCGGATGGGGCTTCGGTGGCGGACCTGGTGCGGGTTTGCCGGGAGCGACTTGCGGGCGCGGTGTGGGATTCGATTGCGGTGGCGGTGAACCGGGAGTATGCGCAGGGTTCGGTTTTGCTGAAGGATGGGGATGAGGTTGCGCTGCTGCCTCCGGTGAGTGGGGGCTTGCCGCCTGAGACGTGTTCGCCCGGTCAGAAGAAATACTGGGGTTCTTCCCCTTCGCTTCGCTCAGGGTCAGAATGACAACTTTGAAAGATGTTGGGCGGCAGGGAATGGCACAGCCGTGAATCAGCCAGCGGTTGAGTTGAAGAGTGGGCGCTGGAGTGGCTCGGTGGCGCTGGTGGGCGGTTTGCGTGGAGGTGTGAAGGGGAGGGCTGCGGCGGGTTGGGGAGGGATGGTCATCATCTCGCCGACCGAGCGGCGGCCGAGGTTGTAGCGGCGGCAGATGCGGGCTACGCGGGTGGCGATCTCGGTGCGGTAGGCGGGGGAGACGAAGTCGGCGTGGCTGTAGCGGCGCGCGTAGTCTGCGACGAGGGTGGGGAAGTGCTCGCGAACGAAGCTCAGGAATGTAGGACGCGAGCACGGTTTGAGGAAGAGCGGGTTGGCGCTGAAGAAACATGCGCCGTGGGCAGCGGCGCGGCGGGCCATGCCGTCGAGGGTCTCTTCCGAGTCGGTGATTCCGGGGAGTAATGGGCAGCAGAGGATGCCGACGCGGAGTCCGGCGGCGCGCAGGCGGGTGACGGTGGCGAAACGGAGGTCCGGGCGTGGGGCGCGTGGTTCGAGCTTGCGGGCGAGGCTCGTGTCTTCGGTGGTGATGGTGATGTGGACGGTGAGGGAGTTGCGGCGGGCGATCTGCTGGAGCAGGTCGGTGTCGCGGGCGATGAGGGTGGATTTGGTGACGATGCCGAGGCGGTAGCCGGAGTGGGCGGCGAAGACTTCGAGCAGGCTGCGGGTGATGCGGGCGCGGCGCTCGATGGGCTGGTAGGGGTCGGTGGCGGTGCCGAGGGCGATCTCGTCGGCGGGGTCGATGTGGCGGAGCTCCTGTTGAAGCAACCAGGCGGCGTTCTTCTTAAGAAAGATGATGCGCTCGAACGAGGCCGGGTCGCGGAGCTCCATAAATTCGTGGGTGTAGCGGGCGTAGCAGTAGCGGCAGGCGAACTCGCATCCGCGGTAGGGGTTGATGCTCCAGGCGAAGGGCAGGCCGCGGCGCGAGGTGGTGTGGTTGAGGACGCTGCGGACGTTGAGGGCGCGGAATTCGATGAGGTGACCCTGGTCGGCGTGGGTGGCTTCGGCGGCGAGGCGGGCAATGCCGGTGAGGTGAGGCTGGTCGAGGATGGGGAAGAGGTTGGGGGAGGTTGTTTTCGCCATTTGTTCGCCTCAATGGAATGAGATTAGGACGGGTTTGGCGGGAAGTCAAGCGGGAGTTTTCAACAGTGGTCTACGGGTGCATTTCTCAGAGGCTAAAGCCTCATTGCAACGAGGGATGTTATGGCGTGCTGAAGCCACGCCCCTTCGCTGAAGCCACTCCCCCTCAAGACTGCGACTCAATCAGAGCTGCTTTAGCGGAGCTGGCGCAGGCTTTCGATGGATGGCACGAAATAGTAGGAGCCGGTGAGCGGCTGGGTGTAGCGGGTGAGCGCGTCGCGGATGCCGTTGGTGATGCCTGCCATGCTGTCCAGCATGTTGGCCAGGCGCTTCTGGTCGGCGCTGAACCCGACGAACATGGTTCCGTGATCTTCGACGCCGCCGTAGGGCATGTTGCGGCGAAAGATCTTTCCGAAGGCGTCCTGGTCGGTGCGGACGATGTGAGCGTCGGTGGCCTTGTCGGTGAACTCGACGCTGTCGGGCTTGGAGCGGCCCATGATGCGCTCCTGCTGAGCGATTGGCAGCGCTTCCCAGGAGTTGACGTTGTGCTTCCACTTTTGCAGCAGCAGTACGGAGCCTGCAGCGCCGGGAGCGCCTTCGGGAATGAGGGCCGCGGTGGGAGCGTCGAGCAGGGTGGGGTTCTCGGAGCCGTCGATGAAGCCGGTCAGGTCGCGGTCGTGCCGATAGGGCCAGCTTGAGGTTTCGTCGGCCAGAGAGGCGAGGCCGGTGAGGTCGCGGACCACGGAGCGGGCCATGTCGAAGAGGACATCGTAGGCGCTGCCGGAGAGCCATACGAGCGCGTCGTGTTGGGTGGCAGGCATGACGAAGTCTTCGATGCCGCGGATGTCGCGGTTGAAACCTTCGACGCCGGGAGGGGTGTCGGTGGGGACGAGATTGCTCCACAACTCGGGCCGGAAGCCGATGACGAAGTTTACGCCTCCGGTGGTGGTTCGCGGTTCGCGGATGGCCGCGATGGTAGCGGCGAACTGCTCGCGCTTGCTTGCGTCCAGAATATTGAACTCGAGATAGGCGTGCGAGGAGGTCCCCAGCGCGAAGATTCCAGCCTGTGGCGTGTACATGCGGGCAATTATATCGAGCAGATATGGCAGGTTGAAGGTCGGGGTGGTTCGGCGGAATGCGTCGCGTTGGTCGAGCGTGGAATGCCTGGGGATTTTCAAAGCGGGAATGCTGCCCGGAGCAGTTCCGAATTGGGACACGATCTGGCGCTGGTGAGCGGTTCTGTTGGTGGCAGCGATATACTTACTTCCTGTCATTCTTTCGCGCGTCCGAGAGGGCCGAAAGCTGAGTATGCGCACGAAACGTTTCTGGGGCCGGGTTCTCGATTTTTTTGAAGCTGTATGGATGCGATCCCTGCGAAGGGGAAGTCCATCCGATGCGGTGGACCATGCGCGGTTTTTGACTGCCGCGGAGTGCAGCCTGGATGATTTCTATATCTTCGATGGCATTGCGGATGCCTCGGGCGCTATCGTCGATTTCACCTTCAGCTACATCAACCCGAATGCGGAGCGGCGGCTTGGTGTGCCGCGGGAGAGCCTCTACGGGAAGGTCCTGACGGAAGTACGACCGTTCATGATCAAGTCCGGGCTGATTCACCAATATCGTGAGGTGGTGCGTACCGGGGTTCCTTACACCTGTGAAGTGTTTATTGATGACGAGATGATCCAGGCGACCTGGCTGAATGTGCAGGTTGTGCGGCTTGGCAACGGCATCGCCATTACGAGCCGCGATGTTACGGAGCATCGCCGCCGCTCGGACCATGTCCACTATCTTGCGCATCACGATCATCTGACCGGGCTGGCGAATCGCACGCTGCTGCATGAACGGCTGAGGCAGGCGGTCGTTCACGCGCAGAATCAGGGCCGGAGAATTGCGGTGTTTCTGATCGATGTTGACTGCTTCAAGCAGATCAACGATTCGCTCGGCCATGCGGATGGCGATGTTCTTCTCGCAACGGTGGGGCAGCGGCTGCTCTCGTCGGTGGGCGAGGCGGACACGGTGGCGCGTGTGGGCGGGGATGAGTTTGTGATTCTGATGCCTGACTTCCGGGGTATCGAGGACATTGAGCATTGCGGCTTGCAGATGATTCGTAATACTTCAGAGCCTATTGAGATCGGCTTGCGGAAGGTTAGGCTGACACTTAGCGTTGGCGTCTCGATCTTTCCCGAGGGAGGCCGCACGGCTGAAGAACTGCTCTCGAACGCCGATGTGGCGATGTACAACGTGAAAGATACGGGGCGCAATAACCTTTGCATCTTCGATGAGAGCTTGCTGCTGGCTGCACGCGCTCGCAATGGTGGTTCCACAACAGAGTTGGTGGACGAGTTTGCCCGTTCGACGAGCGTGTGATTTCTCTCATTCTTCAATCGTCCGAATAACCAAAATGCATGGAGCGGCATCCATCCCAGTAGCGTGCATGCACGTCCAGCATGGGGACATGTCTCGTTCCTGCGCGGAGCTGATTTCAGTTGACCAAAACGAAAATTGCCGTCGAGCTCTTTGGCAAACCAAATGTACTGACGGAAGCCGCGAAGAATTTTCTTGCAGCCATCATTGCGTCTTCGGACGACGCGATTATCAGCAAGGATTTGAACGGCATCATCAGCAGTTGGAACGAAGGAGCACATCGTATCTTTGGCTATGAAGCGGATGAGATCATTGGCCAATCTATTTTGCGCCTGATTCCTGAAGAGTTGCGTCACGAAGAAGACTTCATTCTGTCCAAGATTCGCGCAGGCGAACGCATCGATCACTTCGAAACGATCAGAGTCAGAAAGAACGGAGAGAGATTTCCGATCTCCGTCACCATCTCGCCTATCGAGGACGATAGCGGAACTATCATCGGAGCTTCGAAGATTGGGCGCGACATCTCTGACCGCTGGCGCGCGGATGAAAGCCGCTTGCGGCTCGCAGCACTCGTTGATTCAGCCGACGATGCCATTATCAGCAAGAATCTGGATGGAATTGTCACGAGCTGGAACAAGGGAGCTCAGCGAATCTTTGGCTATGAAGCAGAAGAGATGATCGGCAGGTCGATTTTGCGCCTGATTCCCGAAAATCTCTATTGCGAAGAGGATGAAATCCTGCGCAAACTCAGAGCCGGCGAGAAGATCGAACACTACGAAACTATACGAATCGACAAGAGTGGCGAGGTCTGCGAAGTGTCCGTCACGATCTCTCCCATTCGCAATAGCAAGGGAGAGGTCATTGGAGCATCGAAGATCGCGCGGGACATCTCGGACAGAAAAAAGATGGAGCGGTTGGTAATTCAGGCGGAGAAGCTTGCTACTACCGGGCGGATGGCCGCTGCGATTGCTCACGAGATCAATAACCCGCTCTCGTCCGTGCTGAACCTGATCTTTCTTGCCCGCCAGGATGGGGTTTCAAAACATGAAATCGAAAATTACCTGGCCATGGCAGAGGGTGAGCTGGAACGGGTTTCACACATCGCACGGCGTGCCCTCGGCTACTACCGGGACACTGCATCGCCTTCAGAGGTTCATCTGAGCGAGCTGATGGAAAACGTGCTTGCTGTATACCGCGGCAGGATTCTAGATCATGGCATCGCAGTTGATGCGAAATATGTCGATCTGAAGAAGGTCAATGTTCGTGCTGGCGAAATCGTTCAGATCTTCTCGAATGTCATCTCGAACGCCATCGATGCAATGCCGCGGGGTGGCACGCTGTCGATTTCGATAACTCGAACCATGAAGTCTGAGGGAGATGGTCTTCAAGTTATTGTGAACGATACCGGGCAAGGTATTCGGCGCGAGCATCTGAGCAAGATTTTCGAGCCCTTCTTTACCACCAAGGGAAATCTTGGAACTGGAATTGGACTGTGGGTCGTTAAACAACTTGTGGAATGCCATCGGGGACGGATATCGATTTCGAGCAGTACTGAGCCCGGCGATAGCGGGACTCTCGTCAACATCTATCTGCCTTTCGATGGCTTGGGGGAAAGGCCGTGAAAGGCAATGCTTCCAAATTGAGTTTGGGAGAGCAATGATTTTCCCGCTCTTCCAGTTGATCCGCAACCCAGGGGTAGCGGGTGGCTGGCAGAGGTCATTGATTGCATTGCCGGCCTCTTTCTGGCATACTCAAAAGAGCGTCTCAACTTGCCGTTGGGCGCAGTCGATATACCACGCCCCGGAGCGGTTTTCCGAGTGGGGTGGGAGATGAGGGAAGATGGCACGGAAGATTTCCAAGAATTTGGCGAAGGCGCGCGCGCTCGTTGAGCCCCGTCCTTACGCTCTGGCGGACGCGGTTCCGCTGCTCCAGAAAGCAAAGTATGCGAAGTTCGACGAGACCGTCGATCTGACGCTGCGTTTGGGTGTCGATCCCAAGCACGCTGACCAGATGGTGCGTGGCACGGTCGTTCTGCCGCATGGCCTAGGCAAGTCGAAGATTGTGGCCGTGATCGCTTCGGGCGACAAGGTGAAGGATGCGCAGGCGGCGGGCGCTGAGTTTGCCGGCGGCGAAGAGCTGGTCGAGAAGATTCAGAAAGAGAACTGGACGGCGTTTGATGCTCTGATTGCTACGCCCGACATGATGAAGTCGGTGGGCCGTCTGGGCAAGGTGCTCGGACCGAAGGGCCTGATGCCGAATCCGAAGACGGGCACGGTGACGACGGATGTGGCGTCGGCTGTGAAGGAGATCAAGGCCGGTAAGGTCGAGTTCCGCACGGACAAGACGGCGCTGGTGCATGTTCCGGTAGGCAAGCTGTCGTTTGATGCGCAGAAGCTGGTTGACAATGCGACGACGGTGATTGCGAGTGTGGTGAAGGCGAAGCCTTCGGCGGCCAAGGGCAAGTACATCAAGGGCGTGACGCTGAGCTCGACGATGGGCCCGGGGGTTCCGCTGGATCATGCGGCGCTTGAGGCGGCACACAAGGCGTAACTCGGGATTCTGGCCGCGTGAGGCGGCGTAATTTTCGGCCAGCCTTTGGGGCTGGCAGCTAAAGGCTAGGTTTTTATGGCACTGAGCAGGTCATCCAAGTCGGAGAAGGTAAAGAAGCTGGCGGGCGAGCTGGAGAGCTCGACCTCCGCGATTATTGGCACGTTTACGGGGCTGACGGCCTCGAAGGACTTCGAGCTGCGCAAGACGATTCGCGGCGCGGGCGGCCACTATCACGTTTTGAAGAACAAGCTGGCGGCACGCGCCGGCGAAGGCACGCAGATTGAGGCCGCACTGAAGGGGCTGAAGGGTGTCTCGTCGGTGGCGTATACGTCGGGCGATCCGGTGGCGCTGGCGAAGGCGCTGTCGAACTGGGTGAAGGAGAACTCGGAGTTCACCTTCAAGCTGGGGATTGTGGATGGCAAGGTTCTCAGTGTCGCGGAGATTGGCGAGCTGGCGACGATGCCGGGCAAGGAAGAGATCTTTGCGAAGCTGCTCTTCCTGATCAATGCTCCGGCGCAGCGTCTGGCGACGGTCATCAATGCGACGGGACGCGACCTGGCGGTGGTGATCAACCAGGGCGTCGAGAAGGGCAAGTTTGCCGGGGCTGCGGCTCCGGCGGCGGAAGCTCCTGCGGAAGCGGCCCCTGCTGCGGAAGAAGCTCCGGCGGCAGAGGCGTAGAGCGAATTTTGTCTGGTCTTGCCGGGGGCGCTTGTCTGGGCGCAACGGAACCTCGGAAGGGCTGGGCGGCTGGAGCGGCGGTAGGGCTTCGGCGGGTAATAAGTAGTTGATTTTTATGAAGTTTAGATTTGGATTGGAGAAATAGACATGGCAGACATTCAGCAGTTGGAAGAATCAATCGTTAGCCTGAGCCTCCTGGAGGCTTCGGCTCTGGTGAAGAAGCTCGAAGAGCGCCTTGGCGTCTCGGCGGCAGCGGCAGCGGTTGCTGTTGCTCCGGCGGCGGGCGGCGGCGCGGGTGCGGCTGCGGCGGCTGAGGAGAAGACCGAGTTCACCGTCATCCTGAAGGATGCGGGCGCGAACAAGATCAACACCATCAAGGCTGTACGCGAAGTGACGTCGCTTGGTCTGAAGGAAGCGAAGGACCTGGTTGACGGCGCTCCGAAGCCTCTCAAGGAGAACGTCTCGAAGGAAGACGCGGCCGCCATTGCGAAGAAGTTCGAAGGCGTCGCAGCAGTCGAAATCAAGTAGTAACCTGTCGGCTTGCAAGCTGGGGCGGAACGCGATATTCTTTCTGTTGAGGGATTTCGTTCCGCCTTGGCGTGTTCTTTGGCGGGCCATTTTGGAAGACGGGCAGATTTTTCGGCGGTACTCCGGCCTATCCTGTTGATTGAGCGGGTTATGGGGCCGGTCGTTATGCGTTTCGAGCGGCAGATGCGCATGATGGAATGGGATTCAGGCGAGCGGCAACTTTGGGGTAAGGCGAACCTCAAATGGCGGCAGACATTATTACCAGCAACTCAGAAATAGTGCACAAGTCGAACTTTGCGCTCAAGGGGCGGGCTGTCCCTCTGAGCGCTTTGCCGCGTTTGTGGCGGCACGCGGCCCCTTGCGGGGTCGAGGTGGATTGTCCGCGTACTTTATAGCAGGTTTGAACGCGAGCAGAGAAGTTAAAGTTTTGAAGTTTTTCTGAGGTTTTACCTGAGGTTTTTATTAAGCCGCGAGATGTGAGGCGGCGAGACATTCTGCGCAACGGGGACGGCTGCTGTCGAGGGCGGCGGAAACCGAAGTGGTTTGAAGATGCGCAACGGAACAACCAAGGAGGGCCCGGCCGGGGTCTTCCCCCTTTGTGAACCGGCGGTTCACGGGGCCTCGAAGGCAAGCATTCAGGAGAGAGCATGTCTGGTCAGTCCAACAACAGCGAAACGCGCGCGGTACGCAGCCGTCTGGATTTTTCGAAGATTCCCACGGCGATTCAGATTCCTAACCTCATTGAAGTTCAGCGGCTCAGCTACGAGCGGTTTTTGCAGATGGACAAGCTGCCGCAGGAGCGTGAGGACAACGGTCTGCAGTCGGTGTTTACGTCGGTGTTCCCGATTACGGACTTCCGCAATGTGTCGGAGCTTGAGTTTGTCGACTACTCGATCGGCAACTGGGAGTGCAAGTGCGGCTACCTGAAGGGGCTGAACCACCTGCGCACGGCCTGCGTGAACTGCGGCCACATGGTCATCACCGATCCGTTTCATCCGGGCGATGTGCTCTGCCACTTCTGCGGCACGTACAACAAGAACACGCCTGACTTCTGCACCAAGTGCGGCGACCCGGTCGGGTTGCAGCTGAAGTACGACCAGGCGGAGTGCGAAGAGCGCGGCATGACGTATTCGGCGCCGCTGAAGGTGACGATTCGCCTGAAGATTTACGACAAGGACCCGGAGACCGGCGTCAAGACGCTGCGCGATATGAAGGAGCAGGAAGTCTTCTTCGGCGATATTCCGCTGATGAGCCAGAACGGCACCTTTATCGTGAACGGCACGGAGCGCGTGATTGTGTCGCAGCTGCACCGCTCACCCGGCGTCTTCTTCGAGACGGCGAACAACCGCACGTACTTTTTGGGCAAGATCATTCCGTACCGCGGGTCCTGGGTTGAGTTTGAGTACGACCAGAAGAACACGCTGTATGTCCGTATCGACCGCAAGAGGAAGTTCCTGGGAACGATCTTCCTGCGCGCGCTTGGACTGCGCACGGACGAAGAGATTCTGAAGACCTTCTACACGGTGGACACGATCGGCGTGAAGGACGGCAAGCTCTCGTGGAAGGTTGCGCCTGAGGGCACGCCGACCAACCTGCAGGGCACGCGTCCGGCGGCGACGATCACGGTGAAGGGCGAGGAGCTCGCTCCGGCGACGCGCAAGATTTCTGCGCACTCGCTGAAGTCGCTGCGCTCGCACAAGGTTGCTGAGGTCGAGGTTGAGACGAGCGAGTTCGATGGCGCGATGACGGCTGCCGATGTGGTGGACCTGACCACGGGCGAGCTGCTCTATGAGGCCAACCAGGAGTTGACCGCCGATAAGCTGCACAAGATTCAGCAGTCGGGCGTGACGGGCTTTGAGGTGTTCTTCCCGGAGCGCGACGATGTGGGCAACATCATCTCGAACACGCTGCGTCGTGACTCGGTACACAAGCCGGAAGAGGCGCTGATTGAGATCTACCGCAAGCTGCGTCCGGGCGACCCACCGACGCTGGATACGGCGACGGCGCTGTTTGAGGGCATGTTCTTTGATGCGCGCAAGTACGACTTCTCGCGCGTGGGCCGGCTGAAGTTCAACATCAAGTTGTATGAGAACCAGGATGCGACCGGGCTCGACAAGCGCACGCTGACGCCGGAGGACTTCTACGGGACGATCCGCTACCTGCTGAAGCTGCGCAAGAACATCGGCACCGTGGACGACATCGACCACCTGGGCAACCGCCGCGTGCGTGCAGTGGGCGAGCTGATGGAGAACCAGTTCCGCATCGGCCTGGTGCGCATGGAGCGCGCCATCAAGGAGAAGATGAGCGTGTATCAGGAGATGGCGACGGCGATGCCGCACGACCTGATCAACGCGAAGCCTGTGATGGCGGCGATCCGCGAGTTCTTTGGCTCGTCGCAGTTGTCGCAGTTCATGGACCAGACGAATCCTCTGTCGGAGATTACGCACAAGCGGCGTCTGTCGGCGCTTGGGCCGGGCGGTCTGTCGCGTGAGCGTGCGGGCTTCGAGGTGCGCGACGTGCACCCGACGCACTATGGACGTATCTGCCCGATTGAGACGCCGGAAGGTCCGAACATCGGTCTGATCTCGTCGCTGAGCTGCTTTGCGCGTATCAATGAGTACGGGTTTATCGAGTCTCCTTACCGCAAGGTGAAGGAAGGCAAGGTGATTGACTACGTCGCTGTTGTAAACGCGGGCGAGAGTGGGCTGCGCCAGGGTGATTATCTGGAGGGCGGCGAGGCGCGCAAGCTGAATGAACAGTTGAAGAAGGACAAGAAGCGCGCGATGGAGGTCGCTCCGTTCAGCTTCTATCTTTCGGCGTGGGAAGAGGACCGGCACACGATTGCGCAGGCCAACATTGAGCTCGATGAGAAGCAGAACATCGTGCAGGACGTGGTGGATGCGCGGCGGCAGGGCAACTTCGTGCTGGTGAACAAGTCCGAGGTGGACTACGTGGACGTTTCGCCGAAGCAGCTTGTTTCGGTGGCCGCTTCGCTGGTGCCGTTCCTGGAGCACGACGACGCGAACCGCGCGCTGATGGGCGCGAACATGCAGCGTCAGTCGGTGCCGCTGCTGGTGTCGGAGGCCCCGTTTGTCGGTACGGGTATGGAGGGAGTGACGGCGCGCGACTCGGGCGCTGTGATTCTGGCCAAGCGTAACGGCATCGTGGACTCGGTGGACTCGGAGCGCATTATTGTGCGTGTCGAGGGCGAGCACCATCCGACGCAGCTCTCGCGTGAGGTTGGTTCGGACATCTATCAGCTGACGAAGTTCAAGCGCTCGAACCAGAACACCTGCATCAACCAGAAGCCGGTGGTTCGTCATGGCGACCGCGTGGTGAAGGGGCAGGTGATTGCCGACGGACCTTGCACGGAGCAGGGCGAGCTTGGACTTGGCCGCAACGTGCTGGTGGCGTTCATGCCGTGGCGCGGGTACAACTTCGAGGACGCGATCCTGATCTCGGAGAAGCTGGTCCGCGAGGACTACTACACCTCGATTCACATTGAGGAGTTCGAGATTGAGGCGCGCGATACGAAGCTGGGACCGGAAGAGATCACGCGCGATATTCCGAACGTCTCGGAGCACGCGCTGCGCGATCTGGACGAGAGCGGCATCATCCGCATCGGCGCGAAGATCAGCCACAACGACATCCTCGTCGGCAAGGTGACGCCGAAGGGCGAGACGCAGTTGACGCCGGAAGAGAAGCTGCTGCGCGCGATCTTCGGTGAGAAGGCTGGGGATGTGCGCGATGCGTCGCTGACGTGCCCTCCGGGTATCGAAGGCACGGTGGTGGACGTTCGCATCTTCTCGCGCAAGGGACAGGAGAAGGACGAGCGCGCGAAGCTGATCGAGCAGGAGATGATCGAGAAGCTGGAGCGCAACCTGGCTGACGAGATCCGCATTCTGACCGACGAGCGTTTGAAGCGTCTTGAAGGCATTCTGGGCGCGAAGGAAGTGCTGGCCGATCTGCATGACGAGCGCACGAACAAGAAGCTGCTCTCGAAGGGCGACGTGCTCGACCGCGACACGATTGAGCTGATCTCGACGCGCAACCTGAAGCGTATTCGTTACGCGGACAAGGACCCGCGAGTGAACGAGCAGATCGACGAGATCGAGGAGATGACCTCGCGCCAGATCGATGTGCTGCGCAAGATCACCAACGAGAAGATCTCGAAGATGAGCAAGGGCGATGAGCTTGCGCCGGGCGTCATCAAGATGGTGAAGGTCTACGTTGCGATGAAGCGCAAGCTGTCGGTCGGCGACAAGATGGCCGGACGCCACGGTAACAAGGGCGTCATCGCGAGGATTCTTCCAGAGGAAGACATGCCGTATCTGCCGGACGGAACGCCGGTGGAGATTGTGCTGAATCCGCTGGGTGTGCCTTCGCGTATGAACGTCGGTCAGATCCTCGAGACGCACTTAGGCTGGGCTGCTCATGAGCTGGGCAAGCAGGTGGCTGAGGCTGCGGAGAAGATGCAGTCGGCCAAGGAAGTGCGTGAGCTGTTCAAGGCGCGGTTTGCCGGGACGGCGGCGCTCAATCAGCTGCTTGATCTGGACGATGAGCAGACGCTGCGCGTGGCCGCGGGCATGAAGCGCGGCATCTGGTTCGGCACGGCGGTCTTCGACGGCGCGCGCGAGAACGAGATCAAGGCGCTGCTCGCATCGGCTGGGCTGCCTAGCTCGGGCAAGTCGTTGCTGCACGACGGCATGACGGGCGATGAGTTCGAACAGCCTGCGACGGTCGGCTACATCTACATGCTGAAGCTGTCGCACCTGGTGGACGACAAGATTCACGCGCGGTCGATTGGGCCGTACTCGCTGATTACCCAGCAGCCGCTGGGCGGTAAGGCGCAGTTCGGCGGACAGCGGTTCGGTGAGATGGAGGTCTGGGCGCTGGAGGCTTATGGCGCGGCTTACATCCTGCAGGAGCTGCTGACGGCGAAGTCGGACGATGTGTTTGGCCGTACGAAGATCTACGAGGCCATCGTCAAGGGCGAGGCTGCGATTGAGCCGGGCGTGCCGGAGTCGTTCAACGTGCTGATTCGCGAGCTGCAGTCGCTCTGCCTGGATGTGGAACTGATCAAGCAGGCCGACCAGAAGAAGGTGCCGCTGCCTTCGATCGCCGCGGCTGACTAACGAGACCAAGACCTGAGGAGGTTTGTGCGTAAACTCCTCAGGCACACAACTGAAAACGAGCAACAGTACCAGAACCAACGGTAACGCGATGAGCCGAGAGTCATCGCAGAGAATTTGTAACCGCAGCCAACCCGCTGCACCCTGCCAAGCGCAGGACACAAGGGAGACGCCACTATGTTTCGCTCCAGCCCCTTCGATTTAGCCGGCCCCGTAGCCGACTTCGACGCAATCAAGATCCAGCTTGCCAGCCCGGAGAAGATCCGGAGCTGGTCGCATGGCGAAGTCACCAAGCCTGAGACCATCAACTACCGTACGTTCAAGCCGGAGCGCGATGGCCTGTTCTGCGCCCGCATCTTTGGACCGATCACGGACTGGGAGTGCCTGTGCGGCAAGTACAAGCGCATGAAGCACCGCGGCGTGATCTGCGATAAGTGCGGCGTTGAGGTAACGCTGTCGAAGGTACGCCGTGAGCGCCTGGGCCACATCGAGCTGGCTTCGCCGTGCTCGCACGTGTGGTTTTTCAAGGGCCTGCCTTCGCGTATCGGCCACCTGCTGGACATCTCGCTGCGCGAGCTTGAAGCAGTGCTCTACTTTGAGAGCTACGTTGTGGTCGATCCGGGCGACGCTCCGGTGAAGGAGCGCGAGGTCATCAAGGACGAGAACCGCTTCCGCGAGCTCGACCAGCAGTATCGTCCGTCGGGCTTCAAGGCCATGATGGGCGCTGAGGCGATCAAGGAGCTGTTGCGGCGCGTGGATGTGACCGAGCTGGCGATTGAGCTGCGCGATCGCATGAAGAACGAGAATTCGCTGCAGAAGAAGCTGAAGTACTCGAAGCGCCTGAAGATTGTCGAGGCCTTCCGCAAGTCGGACAACAAGCCGGAGTGGATGATTCTCGATGTGATTCCGGTCATCCCGCCTGAGCTGCGCCCGCTGGTGCCGCTGGATGGTGGCCGCTTCGCTACGTCTGACCTGAACGACCTGTATCGCCGCGTGATCAACCGGAACAACCGGTTGAAGAAGCTGATGGACCTGCACGCGCCAGAGGTCATTGTGCGCAATGAGAAGCGCATGCTGCAGGAGGCTGTTGACGCGTTGTTTGATAACGGCCGCCGTGGCCGTGTGCTGCGCGGTGCGAATAATCGTCCGCTGAAGTCGCTGTCGGACACGCTCAAGGGCAAGCAGGGCCGCTTCCGTCAGAACCTGCTGGGCAAGCGCGTGGACTACTCGGGCCGCTCCGTCATCGTCGTCGGCCCCGAGCTGAAGCTGCACCAGTGCGGTCTGCCGAAGAAGATGGCGCTGGAGCTGTTCAAGCCGTTTATCTATCACCGCCTGGAGCAGACGGGACACTGCACGACCATCAAGCAGGCCAAAGAGATGGTTGAGATGCAGGACTCGATTGTGTGGGACATTCTGGAAGAGGTCATCAAGGACCATCCGGTGCTGCTGAACCGCGCTCCGACGCTGCACCGCCTGGGCATTCAGGCGTTTGAGCCGGTGCTGGTGGAAGGCAAGGCGATCAAGATTCACCCGCTGGTCTGCACGGCGTTCAACGCGGACTTCGACGGCGACCAGATGGCGGTGCACATTCCGCTGTCGCCTGAGGCGCAGATTGAGGCGAGCGTGCTGATGCTGGCTTCGCACAACATTCTGTCTCCTGCAAGCGGCCAGCCGATTACGGTGCCGACTCAGGACATGGTGCTTGGTCTTTATTACCTGACCAAGTCGAAGGTGAATGCGCGCGGCGAGGGCCGTGTGTTCGCCAACATCGAGGAAGTGCTGATGGCGCTCGAGGCCAAGCAGGTGGAGACGCTGACGCCGATTCGTCTGCGCTACACCGGCAAGGTGCTCGACATGACTACGGCGTATGACGATCAGGACATCACGCATACGGAGCCGGTTGAGTTTCACAACCAGTACATCTCGACGACGGTGGGCCGCGCGATTCTGAATGACGCGTTGCCTGAGGGGATGCCGTACATCAATGGCCTGCTGAAGAAGAAGGGAATCGGGCAGCTGGTGAACTACTGCTACCTGAACCTCGGCCTCGAAGTCACCGTCAAGACGCTCGACCGGATCAAGGACCTGGGCTTCCGTTATGCGACGCGCTCGGGCCTGTCGGTCGGTCTCGACGACATGGTCATTCCGGACTCGAAGTACACAGTGGTGCGCGATGCTGAGAAGCAGGTGATCAACGTGCAGCAGCAGTATCTGGACGGCGCGATCACGAACGGCGAGCGTAACAACAAGGTCATCCAGATGTGGTCCGGCGTCACCGAGAAGGTGGCGGACGAGATGTTTGCGAACATGAAGCAGGCCGATAAGGACGGCGCCATGAATCCGATCTACATCATGGCTGACTCCGGCGCCCGCGGTTCGAAGCAGCAGATTCGTCAGCTCTCGGGTATGCGCGGACTGATGGCGAAGCCGAGCGGCGAAATCATCGAAACGCCGATCACCGCGAACTTCCGCGAAGGCCTGACGGTGTTGCAGTACTTCATCTCGACGCACGGCGCTCGTAAGGGCCTGGCTGACACGGCGCTGAAGACTGCGGACTCGGGTTATCTGACTCGCCGTCTGGTGGACGTGGCGCAGGATGTGATCATCTCGCAGCATGATTGCGGCACGGTGGAAGGCATCTACGTGACGCCGATCATCGAAGCCGGCGAGACGATTGAGCCTCTGCGTGACCGGATTATCGGCCGCGTGTCGCTTGAGAAGATCAAGGACTACGAAGGCAAGACGATCGTCGAGATCAACCAGGAGATTGACGAGGAGCTGGCCAGCGCGATTCAGGCGGCCGGTATCGAGAGGGTGAAGATCCGCTCGGTGCTGACGTGCGAATCGAAGCGCGGCGCCTGCATTCTGTGCTACGGCCGTAACCTGGGCTCGGGCAAGCTGGTGGAGATGGGCGAGGCCGTTGGCGTGATCGCGGCGCAGTCGATCGGCGAGCCGGGAACGCAGTTGACGATGCGTACCTTCCACATCGGTGGAACGGCTTCGCGGGTGTCGGATGCTTCGCACCTTGAAGCGAAGAATGCGGGTACGGTGCGCTTCATCAACCTGGTGACGGTGCGGTCGAAGGACGGCGGCCTGGTGACGATGAACCGCAACGGCTCGATTGCCGTGGTGGACGAGAAGGGCCGCGAGCGTGAGCGCTATGCGATTGTTTATGGCGCGAAGCTGAAGGTCGAAGACGGCGCTGCTGTGAAGCTGGGCGACCGGCTGGGCGAGTGGGACCCGTATACCTTCTCGCTGCTGACGGAGATCGCCGGCACGGTGCAGTTCAAGGACCTGCAGGAAGGCGTCACGCTCAATGAAGAAGTGGACGAGGTCACCGGCCTGAGCCGTCTGGTTGTCGGCGATTCGCCGGATGAGAAGCGTCAGCCTGCGATTATCGTGAAGTCGGCCTCGGGCAACAAGCGTTACCTGATGCCGAGCCGCGCTCACTTGATGGTGGCCGATGGCGACGAGGTCTTCCCGGGTGACATTCTGGCGAAGATTCCGCGTGAGACAACTCGTACGAAGGACATTACGGGCGGTCTGCCGCGCGTGGTCGAGTTGTTCGAGGCGCGTAAGCCGCGTGACCCGGCGATCATCTCGAAGATCGACGGCGTGGTCCGCTTCGGCGAAGTGTCGAAGGGGCAGCGCAAGGTGTACGTCACGGCGGACAACGGGCAGGAAGAGGAGTACTCGGTGCCGCGTGGTGTGTATGTCAACGTGCAGGAGGGTGAACGCCTCCGCGCCGGTGACGCGCTGATCGATGGTCCGCGCAATCCGCACGACATTCTGGAGGTGCTTGGCGAGAGGGCGCTGCAGCAGTATCTCGTCAACGAAATCCAGGAGGTCTATCGGTTGCAGGGCGTGGCGATCTCGGACAAGCACATCGAGACGATCGTGCGGCAGATGCTGCGCTGGGTGAAGATCGAGGAGGTGGGTGACACCAACTTCCTGATCGATCAGCAGACGGACCGCTTCCGCTTCAACGCAGAGAACCAGCGCGTGTTGATGAATGGCGGCAAACCGGCGATTGGCCGCTCGCTGCTGCTGGGCATCACGAAGGCGTCTCTGTCGACCGACAGCTTTATTTCGGCGGCGAGCTTCCAGGAGACGACGCGTGTGCTGACCGAGGCCTCGATCAATGGCTCGATGGACACGCTGCGCGGTCTGAAGGAGAACGTCATCGTCGGACGGCTGATTCCGGCGGGCACGGGCATGGAGTACTACCGCAATGTGCAGCTCTCTCCGGAGATCGAAGAGGCCGCTGCCCAGGTGCAGAACGAGGTCGCGGCGGCTATCGAAGCCGAAGAGCGCGAACTCGAGCAGATGCGCATGGAAGGCGAGCAGGAAGAGATGGCTGCGGAGTAGGCCCTTCGCGGACGGCGAAACGCGCTTCGCGCAAACGGCAACGGCAGAGCCCAGGCTCTGCCGTTGCCGTTTAAAGCGGGTTAGAGACAATTCCTAATTGACGGTGAGGGAGACGTTGATGGTATGGGTGATTGCTCCTGAGGTCGCGTTGATTGTGAGTTGCGATGCGGCGGGGGTTGGGGTTGGAGTTGATGTTGCAGCGGTACTCTTTGAGGAGCAACCTGTCATCGATAGCGTGAAGAGCATGAGCGCTGCACTGAAAATCGAGCTGCGCAGAAGGAGGGATTTCTTTCGCAGACCTGCAAAGCTGAGTAGCCCGAATGGGATTCCGAATGCGAGGAGCATTACAGGGCGGTTGTGATTGGACGACTTTGGATGCGTGGCGGCTATGTATGGGTTTGGCGCAGGAGCGGAAGTTGTCGCTGTGTTGATGGTTGTGACTACGGAGACGGTTGATGCGCCTGAGACGTTGGCAGTTGCAGGGTTGAAGGTGCAGGTGTCGCCTGAGGGAAGTCCTGTGCAGGAGAAGGAGACGGTTCCGCTGAAGCCGTTGGAGGCTGCGAGGTTGATGGTCAGGTTGCCGGATTGACCGCTGGTGACGGTGAGTGCGTTTGCGGAGGCCTGGAAGCTGAAGTCAGGAGTGCCGGATGGGGCGGAGGCGACACTGATCGCTCCGAAGAGACCGTCTTTTTCACCGTTGATGCCGGCAGCGAAGTAGAGGGTGTTTGGGTCGCCGAGTCTGTTCGCTCCGAAGACGATCTCCCAGAGGCCGGAGTTGGTGATGGGTGTGCCGGTGGAGTCGGTGAGCTGGCCAAGGAATGAGAAATTAGTTGGGTCGTAGGCATTGATGGTGCCGTCGCCGAAGTTGCCGACGAGTAGCTTACCGCCGAAGCTGCCGAAGCCGGCGGGGGCGAGCGCCATGCCCCAGGGTGCGTTGAGATTGCCCTGGCTGATGGCCTGCCTGGTGAGGTTGCCGTTGTTGTCGAAGATGTCGATGTAGCCGAGGCCGGCGCCGAGGACCTCGCGTCCTGTGGAGCTGCGCTCGGCATAGGTGACGTAGATGCTGGAGCCGATGGAGTGGATTCCGAAGGGCGCGAAGCCTTGCGGGATGGACGGATCGGCGAAGCTGCCAGTGAGATGGGTGGAGGCGAAGTTGCTGTCGAAGACATCGACTGTGCCGCCAGCGAAGTTGGCAGCGAGGAGAAATGTCCCGGTGGAGTTTTTGTCGATAGCGATGTCGGTGTAGGCGGCTTTGGCTGCGGAGTTATTGGCGACGGTGACGGCTTGTGGCGTATTGGTGTTCCATGCAGCGATGCTTCCGTCGAGGTTGCCGAAGATGAATAGCGCGGAGCCGTTGCCGGGGATGTTGAAGACGGTTGAGTCGTTGTTGGCGACGGTCCCGGCGGGGCTTCCATGGGTTGCGCCTGCGCTGACCGATGGCACGGCGACGGCAAAGGCTTTATTGCCGCTGGCGTCGTCGACTTCGGAGAAGCCGCTGCCTGCGGAGTCGATCCAGAACTGCGGCCCGAGAGAGACTCCCCAGGGATTGATCAGGGTTGGATCGGTGTGCATGGCCTGGACCGCGCCGTCGGAGATGAGATTGGTTTGCTGATAGGTGCTGTTTGATTGGGCAACGGCAGCCTGCGATGTCAGCAAAGTGAATAGTGCAAGAGAGCCCGCGACTAGAAGGCGTCGCACGAGTGAAGATGAGCTGAGGCGGGATGAGTGCATTGTGTCGCTCCATGGATAGGTTTTGGCGGGTACTGGCACATGGTTGCGAATATGTGAGTGCCAGGAGACCTCCGAATCCAAGACCAACCTTAGCGACGGTGAGCGCGGGAGTTGTCACGTTGGTGTCTCACTTCCGTCATTGTGTTGGCGCTGCTTTTGGGGCGGCCGGAATGAGATGTCACCCGTTTGAAAACAGGTGAGAAGACGATGCATTTTTTGCGCTAGCGTGAGCGGCCTCGAGCACATATACTGGCGTCTCACCTACAGGAGACTTCATGTTGAAGACGATCGGGGCCATTGTTGTGCTTGCCATCGTGGTGGTTCTCTTTGCCGCCGCAATGAAACCAGACACCTTTGTGGTGGAGCGTACAACTACCATTAATGCTTCACCGGACAAGGTGACGGCGCTGGTCAATGATTTTCATAACTGGAGCAAGTGGTCGCCTTGGGCTCAGCTCGATCCGGAGATGAAGGTGACCTTCTCGGGCGCGCCGAACGGTGTTGGCGCAGTCTATGAGTGGCAGGGCAACAGCAAGGTTGGCTCGGGACGCATGGAGATTGCTTCGATCACGCCTACGAAGACGACCATCAAGCTCGATTTCGTGAAGCCGTTCGCGAGCCATAGCACGGCCAACTTCCTGATTGAGCCGGAGGGGACGGGCACGCGCGTGACCTGGGTGATGGATGGGCCGATGAAGTTTTTTCCGAGCAAAGTGATGAGCGTCTTCATGAGCATGGACAAGTTCCTGGGGCAGGAGTTTGATAAGGGGCTTGCCAATATGAAGTCGACGGCGGAGCATTCGTAGACTCGCTTGTGCGGGTGATGATTTTGCGCACGCGGTGCGCCGGAAGGGTATGGTTGGCGGATGAAAGCTTTGGTCATCGACATTGGCGGCACGCATGTGAAGGTTGCTTCTACCGACCACCGCACTCCTATCAAGATCGTCTCCGGTGAAGATATGACGGCGGCGAAGATGGTGAAGCAGGTGCTCGCGGCTACGAAGGATTGGCATTATGATGCGATTTCTATTGGCTATCCGGGGCCGGTGGAGCATGACCATCCTTTGACCGAACCGCATAATCTTTCGCCCGGGTGGGTGGGGTTTTCGTACAAGAAGGCCTTTGGGAAGCCGCTGCGCTTCATCAATGATGCCGCGATGCAGGCGATGGGTGGATATCGCGGCGGGAAGATGCTCTTCATTGGGTTGGGCACGGGGATGGGGTCGGCGGTGGTCTTCGACGGCACGGTCGTTCCTTTGGAGCTGGCGCATCTGCTCTACAAAAATGGCCGCACGTATGAGGAATATGTGGGGCTGGATGGTTTGAAGTGTCGAGGCAAGAGCCGCTGGCGCAAGTCGGTGCTGGATGTGATTGAGCGGCTGAAGGCGGCGCTGGTCTGCGACTATGTGTTGCTGGGTGGAGGCAATGCGAAGTTGATGAAGAAGCTGCCTGAGCATGTGCTTCTCGGATCGAATGCGAACGCGATCGAAGGCGGGCTGAAGCTGTGGGAGAATCCGAATCTCCCTGAGCTGCAGGTGGCGCGCAAGGGCGCGAAGGCGTCGCGCAAACGGAAGTAGTTTGCGGCTATGTGGCTTGGTGCGCGGCTTGAAGCAGAGCTTCGAGATCGAGTGGGCGCGTGTACATGGCGAGTCTGCCGTTGACGTCTTTGGGCCACTGGTCCTGCGGGCGGTCCCAGTAGAGCTCGACGCCGTTGCCATCGGGATCGCGTAGATAGAGGGCTTCGCTGACGCCGTGGTCGGCTGCGCCGTCGAGCGGAATGTTGGCGTGGAGCAGGCGTTCGAGCGCATCGCCGAGTTCGGCGCGTGTGGGATAGACGATGGCAAGGTGATAGAGGCCGGTTGTGCCTGTGGCCGGTGCATTGCCTCCCTTGCTCTCCCACGTATTCAGGCCGATGTGGTGGTGGTATCCGCCAGCGGAGAGAAATGCAGCGGAGTTACCCATGCGCTGCGTGATGTCGAAGCCGAGAACGCCGTGGTAAAAGGCGAGCGCGCGGTCCATATCCGCTACTTTCAGGTGGACGTGGCCCATGCGGACGCCGTGGTGGATGCTCTTTGCGCTCATAGAGATGTGATGTGCCAGCCTCCGTCATGGACTATACGCTATCGGCTTGGGCTGCGCGTGTGATGGTCTGAGGCATCTAAACAAGTATGAACACTTTCAAATCCAATTTCGACTACACGAAAGAAGCTGAACGGAAGCGTCTTCTGGCAGAAGAGGATCGAAAGAGTTTTGGGCATGTCGTGATGGCTGCTGGAGTCGTTATGTTTGCGATGTTCCTGGTTTTGCTCGGGATCCTCTGGGCCGCAGGGCAGAGAGGAATGCCGCTGGACCATAACCATCGGGATGCCAATGCTCTTGTGCAGTGGCCGGTTGTGCAGGCTGGGAGAATCGGCGCGAACTTTTCGGTTTAAGCGCTGGCTTGCTTAAGCTCGACGGCTTGCAGTACACCGATGCTGCTCAAGGATCGCGCGGTGGAGATGAATTCGTTGGCAGGGACTGCCGGTGCGACGAAGTTACCCTGAGCCTCGTCGCATTTTCTGCGTAGCAGGAAGCGAAGCTGGTCGTCGTTCTCGACGCCTTCGGCGACGACGCGGATATTGAGACCGTGCGACATGGCGATGATGGTCCTGACGACGGCGGCTGCGTTGGCGTCGGTGACGGACTTCTTGACGAAGCTCTGATCGATCTTGAGGCGATCCACCTGGTATTCGAGCAAGTAGGAGAAGCTGGAGAAGCCTGTGCCGAAGTCGTCGATAGAGATGCGCACGCCAAGTTCGCGGAGACTCTGAAGCTTCTCGAGATTGCCGCCGGAGTTGACCATCAACATGCCCTCGGTGATCTCGACTTCGAGACTGCTGGCGGGCAGGCCGCTGGATTTGAGCGCGCTCTCGACAATTGCGACGAGATTGCGCTGTTGAAGCTGGCGAGGAGAGAGATTGACCGATACGGTGAGGTCGAGGCCGAGCTCGTCGATGATGGCCTTGCCTTCGCGGCAAGCGTTCATAAAGGCCCACGCACCGATGGGGACGATGAGTCCTGTCTCTTCGGCGAGGGAGATGAACCGCTCGGGTTTGACGTTGCCAAGCTTCGGGTTGGTCCAGCGGAGAAGCGCTTCCATGCCGGTGATGGTTCCGGTGGTGAGAGAGATCTGTGGCTGATAGTGCATGTGCAGCTCGCCGTTGGCTAAGGCGTGGCGGAGGGCGTGCTCCATGGCGAGACGATCGGCCGATTCTTTGAGCATGTCGACGCTGAAGATCTGGTATTGGTTGCGACCGTTTTCTTTGGCGGCATACATGGCGGAGTCTGCGCGCTTGAGCAGGTGCTTGGCGTCGGAGGCGAAGTCCGGGTAGGTGCAGACACCAACGCTGGCGGTGACTTGCATGAGATGTTCGTCGACGGATATTTCTGGCGAGAGCTTCGCGACGAGGTTGGCGGCGCATTGTTCGACGTCGGTGAGGTTGGTGATGTCGGGCATGACGACGACGAACTCGTCTCCGCCCATGCGCGCGACGATGTCGGTGCTGCGAACGGCGCGACGCAGGCGGTTGGCTGTCTCGACGAGAATCTGGTCGCCGGCCACGTGGCCAAGCGAGTCGTTGATGCGTTTGAACTGGTCGAGGTCGATCATGAAGACGGCGACTTTGGTGCCGTAGCGGCGGGCGAGATCGACGGCTTGTACGGTTTTGTCTTGCAGCAGGGCGCGCCCGGCGAGGCCTGTGAGCTGGTCGTGCGTTGCGAGATGCGTAACGTATTCGAGCATCTGCCTGCGCTCGGTGATGTCGACGGCGATGCCGACGTAGCCGGTGATTTCACCAGTGGCGGTGGTGACGGCGCGCATGGCGAGATTGATTGGGGTGCGGCCGCCATCACGGCGAACAAGCGTCCACTCCCTTTCGTCCATCTCACCAGCGGCGACACCAGCGGTGAGGACGAGGAATCCTTCGTCGGCTGATGAGAGCGTGGGGCTAATCTCCCCTGCGCGTTCGGCCAGCTCTTTCTGGTCGTGCAGGATGGTCAGGGGCGCTTTGTTGACGAGTTCGTCGCGGTTGTATCCGGAGAGTTTTTCCGCCGCGTCGTTCATGGCCGTGATGATTCCGTGAGTGTCGGTTGCGATGGTGCTGAAGGGGGCGTTCTGAAAGACGGAGTCGGTGAACTCGGCGAGATGCTTGTAGCGGTCTTCGGCAGCTTTGGCGGAGCTGATGTCGCTGCATGTCAACGCGATGCCGTCGCCGAGCTTGACGGCCTTGAGGTGCAGCCAAGACGCCTTGATGCGCGCCTGTTTGATCTGGATATCTTCGTTGAGCGGCCGGCCGGTCTGGGCGACGAGGCAGTATTTCTGGAAGATGGTTCCGTTTCGGTCGACGTTCAACGTTTCGCAGAGCGATTTGCCCAACAGATCTGAGCGGGAGAGTCCCGCGAGTTGTTCGACGTTTGCATTGATGTAGAGGAAGCGAAAATCGGCGATCTCGCCCGACTCGTTACGAACGGCTTTGAGGATGGCGAATGCGTCGAGGTTGGCTTCGGCTGCGGCAAGGAATTGCGAGTGGGCTTCGGCTGCGTCTTTGCTCTCAGCGACGCTTACATGCTCCTGCCAGAGTGTCCAAAGAGCAATTGCTGTTCCGGCGGAGGCCAGAGCGGCAACGGCGAAGCCTTCGAGACGAGCACTATTGTGCAGCCACCACAGCACAACGGTCGCTACACAGCCGGGAACGATGTACAGACCTGTTCTTCCGACCCAGGTGCGTGGAGCGTGGAGCATCTGGGTCCTCATGCGATACCTCGAAGGGTAGGCCCGGTGTGCATGAAAAACGTTTACCTGTTTCTGTTAGATGTTCGGAACTAATTTCGCGCGCAGTGCTTTGTTTCAAAAAGTTATCAGTAGCGGTTTCGTTTTGGAAGGGCAAAATTGCAAAGGAAACCTTTGTGGTCTATGGTGAAACCCGTATCGAGGGGGCACGTCTAAATGAACATGACATTACTCAGTTTGCCTCGACAGTTTGGCATCTGTATTGCCCTCAGCGCATCTTCGCTGCTCTTTGCGCAGCAGACGCCCTCGGGCCCTGTGCTGCATACGCCGGCTGCCGCTCCGGCTGCATCTCAAAACGCGGCGACTACGCAGATGGTCAGCATTCCGACGGTGGTGTGGAACAAAAAGGGAGATCTGGTTCGGAATCTTACCCAGGATGACTTCACGCTTAAGGTGGACGGTGGCGCTGCGAGCATCAGCGGCTTTAGTGCGAGCAGCAGCGCACCTTTAACGATCGGCATTCTGGTTGATACGAGCCCGACACGCTACAACGTGATTGGCGAGGAGCGTGATGCGAGCAATGCGTTTCTTGACAAGATGCTGAGTACGCCGGCTGATCGCGCATTTGTGATTCAGTTTTCACGACAGACGGAGCTTTTGCAGGACCTGACGAACTCACGGCCCAGGCTGCAAAAGGCGATTCAGGAGATTGGCACTTCGAGCGGCAGCTCGTCCGACTCTTCTTCTGTGCCGTCGGTTGGTGACGATTCCGACAGCAGCAGCCAACATGCTGGAGGGACGCTGTACGATGCGCTCTACCTGGCGTCGAATGAGATTATCTCGAAGCAGCAGGGGCGCAAGGTGATTATCATCCTCTCTTCCGGTTCCGATCATGGCAGCAAAGAGGACCTGACGAGCGCCATTGAGGCTGCGCAGCGGGCCGGCGCGACTGTCTATACCGTTTATTTCAAAGGCGAGCAGGCGGAGCGGCGCGACGACAGCCAGCGCGGCAATCGGGGCGGAGGTTTTCCGCGTGGAGGAGGAGTTGGTTTTCCCGGTGGTGGTTATCCGGGCGGATATCCGGGCGGCGGCGGTGGGTATCCCGGCGGAGGTGGTGGATATCCGGGTGGCGGCGGTGGCAATGGGCGTGGACAGCGGCCATCGCAAACGCCTCATGACGACGGCGGAAAGACGCTTGATCGGATGGCGAGCCAGACCGGCGGGCATCTCTTCGATGTCAGCAAACGTGACCACCTGGAAGACGTCTACAACCACATTGCGGATGAGCTTCATGCGCAATACCTGTTGAGCTATACGGCGGCCAAATCCTCGGCGACTGATGGCTACCATCGGATCAGCCTGAGCGTGAAGGGGAAGGACCTCTATCCGCAGGCCCGCGATGGCTACTATACGGGGCAATAGGCGCAACGGCGGGGGATAGGCTCTTTTGCGTCCTCGGTGTGCTTTCAGGCATCATCTCTAGTGATACGGCCCGCGCTCGGGTCTCATCTGTGAGGAGAGGCGTAATGATGCCGGTGAAGCTTCGCTATTTTCCGATTTATGCAGTTGTGCTCGCTACTGTTCTTGTGGGTGCGAGCCCGGCCACGGCGCAGGTGATGAAGACGCCGATGGTCAACAAGCATCTCTACTCGTCTACGGCTGATGCCCACGCCGATATTGCCGCTGCGCTCAAGCAGGCACGGCTGGAAAATAAGCGCGTCATTCTCGATTTTGGCGGAGACTGGTGCGGAGATTGCCAGGTGCTCGACATTTATATGCACCAGAGCCCGAATGCGGAGCTCGTGGAGAAGCACTTCGTTGTCGTCCACATCGACATCGGACGGTTCGACAAGAATACGGATGTCGCCAGGACCTACAATATTCCGCTGAATAAGGGTGTTCCTGCGCTGGCCGTGCTGGATGCGAGAGGTAAGCTGCTTTACTCGCAGAAGACCGGCGAGTTCGAAGACATGCGCAACATGAGCTCGAAGTCTGTCACCGACTTCCTGAACCGCTGGAAGGCCTGAGCGGTCTTCGAGGGCGCCGGTGAAACGACTTCGAAGCATTCCCGCGCTCTTTCAACGCGCCTGCTTGCGTGCGCTGCGGCACGATTGTTTCTACCTGGCGCAGTCTACGGCTTACTCGGCGATCATCTCGTTGTTTCCGACGCTGATTGTTGCGGCGGCTGTGGTCAGCCTGCTGCCGTACAACGCTCCGCTGCGCTTTCAGCTTTCCGTCTTCTTCGATCGCATTCTGCCGCCGGACGTCAGCCCGTTGTTGCAGAGTTATTTTGTTACTTCACCGCATAATCCGCGCTCGACTCATGCGCTGATTGCGGCGTTTGTGGTCAGTATCAGCGGGGCTTCGAGCGTGATTGTGTGCGTGATGGAGGGGGTGCGCCGCGCCAATGGCCTGCCGCGCAACTGCTGGAACTTTGTACAGCGCCGCGTAAGGTCGCTGCTGCTGGTGCCGCTCTCGCTGGTTCCGTTTGCGCTGGCCAGTATGATGATTGTCTTTGGGCACTTCATTACCAGGTGGCTCGCGCACGAGATCATGCCCTTCGCGCGCCCGTCGCTTTTTCTGGCGGGGCTGCTGATTCGCTGGGCGGTTGCGCTGACGGGAAGCACAGCGATTGTGGCGATGATCTACCACATGGGCACGCCGATGCGCCAAAGCTGGAAGCGCGTCATTCCGGGGGCTGTGCTGGCTACATTGATGTGGTTTGCTGCTACGCTGGTCTTTGGTTGGTATGTGACCCGTTTTGCCAACTATTCACAGGTCTATGGGCCTCTGGGAGCCGCGATTGCACTGCTTTTCTGGCTCTATATCATCTCCTTCAGCGTGTTTTGCGGGGCGGAGTATAACGCAGAGCATGCTGCCCATTTTTTTCCGGAAAGCGCAGCGGATTCAACCGATTCAGGCCCCACAAGCTCTGCCACACGGTAGAATGACGACGACAGCAAAAAACCTAAGGTCTTACCTTCCAAAATCAACTGCATCGCGAAAAGGAACGTGGCAAGCGCTACATGAATACCGAAAAGACATCGATAAAATCTGAAGCCCCTCTTTCTGGAATGCACCGTGTTCGCCGCGCCAAGATTGTTGGCACGCTTGGGCCTGCCTGTAGCTCGGTTGAAGTCTTCCGGCAACTGGTTCGCGCCGGACTGGACGTGGCACGGCTGAACTTCTCGCATGGCACGCACGCGCAGAAGGCTGAACTAATCCGCATGGTTCGCCAGGTTTCGCGCGAGGAAGGCAAGCCTATCTGTATTCTTGCCGACCTGCAGGGGCCGAAGATTCGCACGGGCAAGCTGAAGGGCCATAAGCCCGTGCAACTGGTCGCGGGCAAGCTGCTGACGATTACGCCGCGCGAGATTGAAGGCACGGCGGAGATGGTTGGCACGACGTTCAAGACGCTGGCTGAGAACCTGGAGCCAGGGTCGCGCATTCTGCTCTCAGACGGACTGATTGAGCTGCGCGTGCACTCGATTCAAGGCAAGAATGTGGTCTGCGACATCATCAATGGCGGCATGCTGGGCGAGAACAAGGGCATCAATCTGCCGGGCATTCCGGTGAAGGTGCCGTCGCTGACGGAAAAGGATGAAGAAGATCTTGAGTTCGCCGTTGGGCAGGGCGTGGATACGGTTGCCGTATCGTTTGTGCGGACCGCGGATGATGTTCGCCATGTGAAGAGCCGCCTGGCCGCGCTCAAGTCCGATGCATGGGTTGTAGCGAAGCTCGAAAAGCCGCAGGCGGTGGAGCACCTGGATTCGATTCTTGAAGTGACGGATGCGATCATGGTGGCGCGTGGCGATCTGGGTGTTGAGGTTCCGCCGGAGAAGGTACCTGCGATCCAGAAGGCGATCATTCGGCGCGCGGCGGAGTATCGCAAGCCGGTGATTACGGCGACGCAGATGCTTGAGTCGATGATTGAGAATCCGCGGCCCACGCGCGCGGAGGCGTCGGACGTGGCGAATGCCGTCTACGACGGCACGGACGCGGTGATGCTCTCGGCGGAGTCGGCTGCGGGTAAGTATCCGGTGGAGTCGGTTGCGATGATGGCGCGGATTGTGACCGAGACGGAGCACCAGATTCGCATGGACTCGCGGCCGGGTACACGGCATATGCCGAGCGTGCGGCTGTCGATTGCGGAGACGATCTGCGAGTGCATGTCGCATGCGGCGGATGATCTGGATGTTGCGGCTATCGCGATCTTTACAGAGACTGGCGCTACGGCGCGGCTGCTCTCGAAGTATCACCCTGACCCGCCGATCGTTGCGCTGTCGCCGTTTGAGTCGGTCATCAACCGCTCGATGCTGCTGTGGGGGACGTATCCGATTCTGTGCGGGCGTTTCCAGGACACCGACAAGCTCGTCGATATGGCTGAGGAGATTCTTGAGAGCCACGGCCATATTCAGCAGAAGCAGATTCTTGGCATCGTTGCGGGAACGCGCACGAAGTCGGGCGCGACGAACTTCATGCGTCTGCATACTGTTGGTGATCGCGATACGGAGACCAAGGCTGCACCGAAGAAGAAGCCGGCCAAGAAGAAATAGGCCTTCGAAGCCACTGAAGCGGAGAACCCCACCTGCTGGATGCTGGTGGGGTTCTTTGTGTTTGGTGAGGTTTACTTTGCGTTGAATGCGTCGGATGCGTGGTTCATCTCTTCGGCGCTGGCTGCGCGTGGGAGCAGAATGACGCGGTAACGGAACGTTGTGCTTTGGCCCTTGTTCAACGAGAAGTTGAATGGCTGGGCGTTTTTGTCGAAGATGCTTCGGCCTAGGGGATTGGCTGCGAACAGGCCGTAGCCGCGTGCGTGCCAGTAGGTTGGGTAGCCGGGGTTGCCGGTGTGGTCGAGGATGGCGATGGTCTCGACGTGATCGCCGGTGTGGCCGGTCAGCAGACACCAGCGGCCGCGCGTGGACCAGACCGCATCGCCTTTGACGCCTTCGCTGGTCAGGTAGACGCCGGTTGCGCCGGGCATCGTTGACGACACCTTTGTCTCGTGTCCGTTTGCGTCGGTGAAGGTGCCACCCTTCTCGGTCGGGGATTCGAGGAAGTGTGCCACGCGGATGCCGAGCACGCCCTCTTTGTCGTCGTTGAAGACGACGTGGTCGAGCGCGGTCAGCGTGGTGGTGCGGTCGATGATGCGCTCGTCGCCTTTGCGGCGGAAGACGTAGCGCGTTGTTTCGTTGAGCAGGTTTTGGCCATTGCCTGCGGTCCATACGGAATCGACGACGAGCACGCCTTCGTCAGCGCCGCTCTTTGCGGAGACGATCTTCAGGAAGTGGATTGTGCCCATCTTGGGACGTCTCGCGGCGGGGATTGCGTCGGAGTTGTTCCAGAAGTCGAAGCCGTTGACGTTGCCGTAGTTGAACCACATGCCTGCGTGGTGAGGATGGTCGGTGCGCTCGCCGGGGCGCGGTTCGAGCGGATAGCCGCGGGTGACGGTGACGCCGTCGGACGAGATTAACGGATAGAGCACCGGCTTTTTGAGTATGGTGGGCCAGATGAGCGAGGTGAATGGCTTGCCGTCGATGGTGATGTCGACGCGCTGGTGTGCTTCGTCTGAGACGACCTGCACGCCACTCGCGGCCTTGGCGATGAGGCTGCTGCCCAGTCCGAAGCCAGCAACCAGGCAGCAGAGAAGCAGACTACGCATGGACCTTGCCTCCTACGAGCACCTGCTGCGTCTTGTCGTCGAACGTCACCTTCTCACCGGTCTGGATGGCCGCGATGTTCATGCAGAGCGCGATGGAGTGGCTGTAGCCTGCTTCGATGCTGGCGTTCGGCGTCTTGCGCGAGCGGACGCACTCCATCCAGTTGCGCATGTTGGCTGAGGTTTCGGGGTCGGCGTGGGTGTTGGCGTCGGTTGAGACAGCCTCGGTTTTTTCGAGCAGCGAGAAGCTTTCGAGCAGGTTGGGCTGCATGTGCATCTCCGCAGCGGACCTTGCGGTGAGGCCGCCGGTTGGAGTGACGGCCTGCTTCGACATGTCGAGCATGCCGCCGTTGGAGTAGTAGAGCTCTTTCACGCCGCCGGCCGAGTTGGTGAACCGGGAGGTGTACTGGACTTGAAATCCCTTCGAGAGGTCGTCGAGCGGGCCGTAGTCGAAGACCGCGGTCATCGTGTCCCAGTTGTGGCGGCCGTCTTTCCAGAGATAGATGCCGCCGTTGGCGACGACGCTGCGCGGGTGGGGCAGGCCGGTGAACCAGTGCACGGTGTCGATCTGGTGGACGAGCCACTGGTCGGGGATGCCTGAGGAGTATGGCCAGAAGAGGCGGAACTCGAGGTACTTCCGCGCGTTGAATGGCTCATACGGACGGTTCATCAGGTAGCGCTTCCAGTCGGTGTCTGCTTCTTTGAGAAGGGGGACGACATCGGGACGGCGCCAGCGGCCGGGCTGGTTGACGTTCCAGGTCATCTCCACCATGACGATGTCGCCGAACTTGCCGGACTGGATGTACTCGTAGGCTTTCTGGTAGCTGGGAGTGCTGCGG
Organism: Edaphobacter acidisoli; assembly: GCF_014642855.1. Lineage (NCBI taxonomy): Bacteria > Pseudomonadati > Acidobacteriota > Terriglobia > Terriglobales > Acidobacteriaceae > Edaphobacter > Edaphobacter acidisoli. Next base: position 36,925 of record NZ_BMJB01000001.1, read on the forward strand.
CGCTGTGTGCCGACCTGCACGATCCTGCCTGTTTTGTGGACGGCTGCGCGGAATGTGCGCGCGTCTTCCATGGTGTGGGCGGTTGGCTTTTCGACGTAGGCATCACGACCGGCGTTGACGGCCTCGGTGCCGTGCATGGCGTGTTGGAAGTCTGCCGTGGCGACGAGCACCGCGTCGACGTCCTTGCGGGCGTAGAGCTCGTCGTTGTTGCGGACGGGCGTTACGGCGCTGCCGCTGAGTTTCTGGATGTAAGCTGCGCCCTCTTCGCGGCGGCGATTCCAGATGTCGGAGACGGCGACGAGCTCGAAGTTCAGGTCCTTCGAGTTCTGCAGGAAGGCGGGGATCAGCGCGCCCTTCATGCGGTCTCCGCAGCCCACGACGCCCACCTGGACACGGTCGTTTGCGCCAACGACTTTGGCGTAGCTGCGTGCGTCCATCGAAGCGGCAGCCAGCGCCGCTCCGCCCATCTTCAAGAAGTCCCTGCGGTTTGCATCCAGTGCCATGGGTCGCTCTTCCTCCTGTGTTGGTCCTACGTCTTGTTTGGAATTGCTAGAAGAAACATGTTCGATGTGCGAACGAAGTGTACACGAGCAAAAAGAGGTCTGGCCAATATTTTGAAGATTTATCGTCTGGGCTTCTCAGGTTTCTTCGTTTTCCGGCCGATAGGCGCGTTATATGTCCTTGAAGACCCTCTTCCTCATTGCATGCGCTGCGTTGGTTGCGCTTTTTGCTCCAGTGACGCTCAGCGCCACCCCTTTTACTTATGCGCTCACGTTAACGCCGGACCTGTACTCGTCCTGGGGTGGTACGGGCGTACTGACGCTGGCCAGCGCGCCGTCGGCGAATGGGGTCTCGGTCTATTCCGAACGTGCAGGCACGCTGCAGGATGTGTCGTTCGCTATGGATGGCGAGACGTTTACGATGGCGGAAAATACTGGCGACACGATAGTGCGCTTCATCGATGGGCAACTCGATGACATTGTCTATTCTGCGCTGGTTGGCAGCGACCGCACGTTGTTTATGCTCGACACGACGAATGTTTATGGCTTCTTCAATATTGACGACGGCATTGCTTCTTTCGGGACGATTTCGGCCAGGCCGGAGAACCTTGCCGCTTCCTCATCCGCTCCAGTTTCGGAGCCTGCTTCTCTGTTTCTCTTCGGGACGGGGCTGTTTCTGAGCATCGGCCTGCTCTACCGGATGAATTCGCCGCGGTTTTCCAGCAAAGTTCACCAGCCGGAGGCGTAATTCCGGCTGCGAGGATGCGGCTACAATCGTCAGATGGGCCGTATCCGTGTTCTGTCTGATGTTGTGGCGAATCAGATCGCTGCAGGTGAGGTCGTAGAACGGCCTGCCTCGGTGGTTAAGGAGCTGCTGGAAAACTCGCTCGACGCGCAGGCGACACGGATTCGCGTGGAGGTCGAGGGCGGTGGGCGGAAGCTCATCCGCATCGTCGACAATGGCCACGGCATGGGCAAGGATGACGCGTTGCTAGCCTTCGAGCGCCACGCTACTTCGAAGCTGCGGACTTCGGACGATTTGCTCTCGATTGCGACGCTTGGTTTTCGCGGCGAGGCTTTGCCCAGCATTGCGAGCGTCTCGCGGCTGCTGCTGGAGACGCGGCTGGCGGAGGAGGCTTCCGGAACGCTGGTCGATATTGCCGGTGGCAAGATCATCCGCGTTGACGATGCGGGCCTGCCTGTGGGGACGACGATCGCTATCCGCGATCTCTTCTTCAATACACCTGCGCGGCGCAAGTTTCTGAAGGCTGAGCAGACGGAGCTGGCGCACATTGCTGCCCTGGTGACGCACTACGCGCTTGCGCATCCGGAGAAGCACTTTGAGCTGCACAGCGCGACGCAGGCCTTGCTGATTGCGCCGTCGGTTGCTACTGCTGCCGACCGGCTGTTTCAGATATTCGGAAAAGATGCGGCGAATGCGATGATCTCTGTTACGGCGGAGATGGACTTCACGCGCGCTGGTGTGCCGGAGCCTCCGCCGTGGAAGCGTGACGAGGATTACACGCCACCTGATCCGGGATATCTGCGGATTACCGGATTTGTCTCGAAGCCAGAGTTGCAGAAGCTCAATCGCAACTCGATCTATATCTTTGTGAATCGGCGACTGGTGCGCGACAAGCTGATTCTGCACGCGCTGACGGAGGCGTACCGCAATATCATTCCGCCGACTTCGTTTCCTGTGGTGCTGCTGTTTCTGGAGATGCCCGCGCAGGAGGTGGATGTGAATGTGCATCCGGCCAAGACCGAGGTACGGTTTCGCCAGTCCACCTTTGTGCATGACTTTGTGCGCGATACGGTGCGCGCCACGTTGATGGAGGCGCGACCCGTGGCCAGCTTCGCGACGGCGCTGCACAATTCACCGCATGCCAGCGCTTCGCTGATGCTCGATGTGAGTCCGCTGCCTGGCGGGCCTGAGCCGCCAGTCTTTGATCCGAACCTGCCTCAGCAGGCGTTCGCGGCTGAGGATGGGGATAGCTTCGATCTTGCCGCTTCGATTGTCCCTGAATCACCGGGACGCATTGCGTTTCCTGAGACGCAGATTCCTGTTGGGTATGATGCGGCTCCGTCTCCGGATGAAGGTGAGACGCTGAATGCGCTGGCGACGCTCAAGCCGCTGGGTCAACTTCGCGATTCGTTCATTCTTGCGGTGAACGATGAGGGGCTTTGGATTGTGGATCAGCATGTTGCGCATGAGCGTGTGCTCTTTGAAAAGATTCTCCGTGAGCGCGAGGTGGAGAAAGTGCAGCGTCAGCGGCTGTTGATGCCCGTGCTGGTCGATCTGCTGCCCGCGCAGATGATCTCGTTTGCGCGGCTGGCCGATGAGCTGGAGCGCAATGGCTTCGAGGCTGAGCCGTTCGGACCGCACACGATCGCGATCAAGGCTGCTCCGGTGGGGCTTGAAGGGCGCGAGATGGAGCGGATGCTGGAGGAGGTGCTCGGCGTGCCGGACCGTGAGCAGCAGGCGGAGAACGCAGAGGCGCGCCGCCATCGCATCGCCGCCAGCATTGCGTGTCATGCAGCGATCAAGATCAATACGCCGCTGGAACCGACCAAGGTCGATTGGCTGCTGCGAGAGCTGGCGAAGACGGAGCATCCGACCAGTTGTCCGCACGGTCGTCCGATTGCTTTGCGTTATTCGCATAAAGATATTCAGCGTGCTTTTCATCGCATTTGACGGGACTGCGCTGTGCCTGGCTCTCTCTCACCTTAGTTGCTGGTATCCTTGAAGCAGGACATCGAGCGCGTATGACGTGTCGCGCATCCTTCGAATGAAGTCCAGAGATTGAACGCTCTCAGGCCCAGGCGTGAGAGGGCTGTTGTGTGCGGACGCACCTCCAGCAGGAAGGCAACACCTTGAGTAACCCGAGCACTCCCACGGCCAGCCAACTGGTCTCTACGCGCCTTGCGCACTGGCACCAGGATGCGAAGCCCATCCTGACGATCAATATGCTGCGCGACTGGCTGCATGCATCCGGCCTGGTGCTGTTTACGCCACGGACGACGCAATTACCTGCGCCTGCGCCATCTTTAGTCGAGGCTACGCTGGGCTCTGCGCAGGCCACACCTACGTCGGGGGATATGGAGCATGCACGGAGCCTGCTGGTGCGTCTGATCGCCGATGGCGCAGCAGTGCCGTTGAATTTGCTGGGCAGCCATACGGGTGCGGGTACGGATACGCCTGACTTTGTCGTTTCAGCCGCTGCGTTCCCGTACATTTTCACGCTGCGCGGAGACAAGATGTGGAAGCAGCCTCCTGCGATCAGCGGGGCAACTAAGGTCTCACCGCTGGCGCTGGCGACGTATAACCTGCTTGCGGAAAAGATCTCTCTGACCAGTTACGATCTCACGACGCTGCTCGGCAAAGAAGTGACCGAGGCGGCTGTTTTGCGCGCGTTGACGGAGCTTTGGCAGCATCTGCGTGTGCTGCCTATTCTGCAGCCCGATGGTGCGCCGACGCAGTGGGAGCTTGCGACGACACGCTTTACGAAACAGATCAAGGCGGGAGTCAATGCGGGGCAGCCTACGGCGCTCTCTGCGTTGATTACGCTCTACCTCGGCCAGGCACTTGCTGCGACCGAAGACGAGATTGAGGTATTTCTTTCGCCGCTGGCTGCGCGCTCGCGTATTCGCGAAGTTGTTCATGCGCTGGTTGCAGCACGTCAGCTTGAGACGCTGGTGATTGAAGGCCGCACGCTGCTGCATGTAACAGGAGAGACACCGCAGTTCATCGCAGCGGAGATTCCAGCCGTTGAGCCTGTCGAGATGATCGCTGTGGCAGCGGAAGCGGCGGGAGATTCGGCCGAGGCAGGCGAGCGCATCTCGAAGTTTGTTCCGAAACCACGGAAGACTGGGACAGGATTTGTAGCGAGGCCGCGGCCAGCGCAGACTGCGAGACCTGAGGAGCGCGAGCGCCGTCCATTCCGCCGCGATGCGTCGAACTTCACGAAGCCGTGGGAGGAAGAGAAGCGGCGTCCGAAGCGTGAGGAAGATGTTCGCCGCCCGAAGTCGTATTACAAGATGCTGGATGAGCAGGCAGAGACCGGTGATGCGGCGCAGCCTGCGTCGCGCGAGGGTTTCAAGCGCGAGCAGCGTGAGTTTAAAGGAGAAGAGAAGCGTCCGCGCTTTGACCGTAAGCCATCGTTTGGTCGTAAGCCGGCGTATGGAGATCGGTCATCGGCCAGCGGAAAGCCATCGTTTGATCGTAGGCCGAAATTTGCAGACAGGCCGCCACGTGAGGGTAAGCCTTCGTTTGGCCGCAAGCCGCCATTTGCGGGCAAACCGTCGCGTGAAGATAGGCCGTCATTTGATCGCAAGCCAAAATTCGCAGACAGGCCGCCGCGAGAGGGTAAGCCGTCATTTGGTCGCAAGCCGAAGTTTGAAGATCGGCCGCCGCGTGAGGGTAAAGGTTCGTTTGGCCGCAAGCCGCCATTTGCGGGCAAACCGTCGCGTGAAGGTAAGCCGTCATTTGATCGCAAGCCAAAATTTGCAGGCAGATCGTCGCGTGAAGACAGGCCTTCGTTTGATCGCAAGCCGCGGCAGGATGGCAGCCGTCCTACCCCGCGACGGGATTTTTCGCGAACCGAGGGTTTCCGGCGTGAGGAGCAGGGCGAGCGCTCAGAGCAGCCACGCTTCCGCAAGTTCGATGCGCCGCGTAAGCCGCGACCTTTCTCATTGAAGCCACGGAGCAGCGAAGGCTCAGATGTTGGACAGCGCGAAGAAAAGCGCAGAGACTTCAAGCCCAGAAAGTTTGAAGGCAAGCCATTCGAGGGTGGCCGCGATAAGGCGAAAGGCTTTGGCAAACCATTTGAGGATCGCGCGGGTAAGCCGAAGAAGTTCGGTGGCAAGAAGCCCTTCGGCAAGACATCAGGACCTCGTACGGGTAAGCCTGGGTCATCGGCTCCATTCTTCAAGGGAAAACCTAGGGGTGGGAAAAAGCCCTTTGGTAAACGGCCGCCTGAGCGTAAATTCAAACCGGGGAAAGGTGAGTCTGCCGAATGAGCGAGCCGAGCACGATAGACAGTTCCAGGCAGAGACGCCAACGGCCTGTCATCGCCATTGACGGCCCGGCGGGCGCGGGCAAAAGTACTCTGGCTGCACATCTTGCGCGGCGGTTCGACTTTCTTAACCTTGAAACTGGGGCCATGTATAGGGCGCTTGCGCTCAAAGCCATCGAAAACGATCTTTCCTTTGATGAAGAGGCGCCTCTGCTTGCGTTGGCCGAGGGGACTACGATCACGCTGGAGCCGCAGCTTGAAGGTAATCGCGTTCTGCTGGATGGAGCCGATGTCTCGCGGCGTGTACGCGAAGCCGATGTTACTGCTGCTGCCTCGAAAGTCTCTGTCCATCCGCAAGTTCGCGCGTGGATGGTGCGTCAGCAGCGCACCCTGGGGGCAGCGGGGGGCGTGGTGATGGAAGGCCGAGATATCGGAACGGCGGTTTTTCCCGATGCTGAGGTGAAGATCTTTCTTGATGCTGCACCTGAAGTTCGCGGCAACCGGCGCTATCGCCAGACATTCGCCAATCCATCCAATGGGAACTCAGAGCGAACGGCTAGCCCTGCACTTACTGCAGAGCAACGCCAGGCGCAAGAGGCCATCCTGCGTGAGCTGAAGGAGCGGGACTATCGCGACCGTCACCGGGCCCAATCGCCGCTTCAACCGGCGACTGACGCCGTGATCCTTGATTCGACTGCGATGACGCTTGATGAGGTTCTGGGACGGGCGGAAGAGATCGTTCGCTCACACCTGCCGCCTTTGTCATAACTGCCGCGAAATCAAAGTATCCAGCGCTCAAGTGAATTCACAAATGAAGAACACCGCCCTTCTCTATGTGAGATGGGCAACAATACGCGCCAAATCAGGGCAGCTCACCTTGCTTTCAATTTTTGAAAGCTCGTAAGTCCCTCGGTTTTCCGTAAGTTTCTCCTCGGATTGCACTATAAATTGTGCAATCTCAACTAATTCCCAAAAAAAAATGCTTTCTGTGCTAACCTTCACACATCGTTTGAAACAAGTTGGTTTTCGCAATTGCTTCACTGTACGAACCCCGATTTGGATCTAGCGGAAATTCATCAGCAACAACAAGGAAATAACGAACATGGAACAGGGAACAGTAAAGTGGTTCAACGATGCCAAGGGGTTTGGCTTTATCAGCCGTCAGAACGGCGAGGATGTGTTTGTGCACTACTCGGCGATCAACTCCAACGGCTTCAAGAGCCTTCAGGAAGGCCAGGCAGTGCAGTTCAACGTGGTGAAGGGACCCAAGGGTTGGCAGGCATCTGACGTCCAGCCTCTCTAAGTTCCGGTAAGCGAAAGGCATCACCCAGGTTTGGCGCTAGGGATGGCTATGGCTGTCCCTATGCGCATTTAACCTGCAATCGGCGCTTATTTCGTTTGAGCTCACGGTTGCGAGGGGATACCCATCTCCGGCAGTATCGTCGAGGTGGTTCGGAACTTGCGATAGTCCGAGTTGACCATTCGCACCGTGCCCTTGAAGTTGAAGAGCAGAAGCATTCGCGCTTCACCCTGCCCCTCGAACATCTCCGGCAGCCATACCTCGTTGTTGATCTTGGTCTGGGCCATGCTGAAGCTGGTGCCTTTATGGATGTTGATGACTAGTCCGGCGCCAATCTTGAACGCATTGACGAAGTGCCCCTCGGCCTTCACCAGTACGTGGTCCTGTTCGTCCACCCAGACCGTTCCGACCAGATCGCGGAAGACCGTCTCGGCTCTGTTTTTGGTCTTTGCTTTCGGGTCTCCTGTGTAATCGACCACAATCGTGTCGCGCCCGTTTAGTTTTATCCGACGCGGATTACTGAAGCTGCCAAGCTCAAGGATGCGTGACACCGTAATCTCATCATTACCACGAGGATCGGTTGACTTGCCTTGCTGTTCGGCCTCCTCACGCTTCTTTTTGGCTTTGGCAATCTCTTTATTGAGCCTGTTGTTTTCTTTCTGCTGCTCTTTTGCGCTTAGGTCTTTTCCGTCTTTCTTCGTCAGGCGGGAGACCTCGACTCCCTCAACCCAGAAGACGTCGTACCCGCGTGTCTCGGTCTTCCTGATGCCATTGTGGCCGTCCGATTCCTGCTCGGTGACGGTCGAGTGGTAGATATAGTTCTTCTGGATGGCCTCGGCGGTCTTCTGCCTGGCCTCGACCTCATGCATTAGCGTGGGAATATCAGGCAGAGGACGCGTGTCTTCCGCAGCGGATGCCGGTTGATTCGCGGTATGTTGTGTTTGCGCCAGGGCACCCGTCACTGGCCAGCAGAGCGCCAGAGTCAGTAGCACCGCACTGCGCGCGACTCTCTTCATATTTGTAAGCATAGTGCCTCTGGCAGACGACGATGGCCCCGGAGGATTGACCGGGGCCATCATTGAGTTGAATGAGGTTTGAGCCTACATGAGGCGCTGCATCACGTCTTCCAGTGCTGCTTTGCCGGGGCGTACGCGCGAGTCGGGCAGCGTGGCGAGCGGTTCGTCTACCAGGTTCAGAAGCTCGGTGAAGCTGGGCTTCTCTGTGTCGATGTAGAAGACGCCGGTGAGCACTTCGTTGTTCTGGTGTGCTGTCATCAGAGCCGAGACAGCGTTGACGCGGTCGGTTGGGTCGAAGTTCTCGTGCAGCTTGCGCAGGCGCATGTGGCTGCCGTCGTGCATCTGGACGTCGATCGTCGTGCCTGGATCGTACTCGACGTCGATCTCCTGGAAGTGCGGCACGAAGCCGATCTCGGAGATGACCTCGTCGTGCTCCTGCATGTACTTGTAGCTCTTGGTCGAGCCTTCGTGGTCGTTGAAGGTGACGCAGGGCGAGATGACATCGAGCACGACGGTGCCTTTGTGCGCGATGGCCGCCTTCAGCATCGTGACCAACTGCTTTTTGTCGCCGGAGAACGAGCGGGCCACGAATGTTGCGCCGAGCTGGATGGCCAGTGCGCAGATGTCGATGGCGGGCAGGTCGTTGATGACGCCGGTCTTGAGCTTCGAGCCGATGTCGGCCGTCGCGGAGAACTGGCCCTTAGTGAGGCCGTAGACGCCGTTGTCTTCGATGATGTAGATCAGCGGAACATTGCGGCGGAGCAGGTGGACGAACTGGCCCATGCCGATCGAGGCGGTGTCGCCGTCGCCGCTGACGCCGATTGCGTCCATGGTGCTGTTGGCAAGAATGGCTCCGGTCGCAACCGAAGGCATTCTGCCGTGGACGCTGTTGAACGAGTGGGAGCGGCTCATGAAGTAGGCCGGGCTCTTCGACGAGCAGCCGATGCCGGAGAGCTTCATGACGCGCTCGGGCTTCACGCCCATCTCGTAGTAGGCATCGATGATGCGCTCGGAGATTGCGTTGTGGCCGCAGCCGGCGCAGAGTGTTGTCTTGCCGCCGCGGTAGTCGAGCACCTGCAGGCCGAGGCGGTTGGTCTTTGCCGCCGGCTTTGGTGCTTCAGAGGTAACAGGAGTCGTCGCCATTTATATTCCTTCCTGCGTGACGAGTTCGTCGGTGATCGAGCGCGCGTCAATCGGCAGCCCGTTGAAGTTGCGGATGCTGCGCAGCTTCACAACTTCTTCCGCTTTGATATCGAGTTTGATCAGGCTCAGCATCTGCGCGTCGCGGTTCTGCTCGATGACGTAGATGCGGTCGTGCGAGGCAACAAAGTCGTGCACCTCGCGCGAGAACGGATACGCGCGGATACGCAGGTAGTCGGTTTCGACCTTGTACTCGTTGCGCAACTGGTCGCGGCTTTCGAGCGTTGCGAAGTCGGAGGTGCCGAAGGCGATCAGGCCGATCTTGGCCTTGCCGGTCTGGACGACTTCGGGGCGCGGAACCAGCGAGCGTGCAGTCTCGAACTTCTTCGAGAGCCTCTCCATGTTGTTGATGTAGTCGTCGGGCCGCTCGGTGTACTGCGCCTTCTCGTTGTGGCCGGAGCCGCGTGTGAAGTAGGCAGCCAGCGGATGGTCTGTGCCGGGCAGCGTGCGGTAGCCTACGCCGTCACCGTCTACGTCCTTGTAGCGAGCGAAGCCGCCGAGTTTGGAGAGTTCTTCGGCACTGAGCACCTTGCCGCGGTTGAGCGGCTTGTCGGGATAGTTGAATGGCTCAGACATCCAGTTGTTCATGCCGAGGTCGAGGTCCGACAGCACGAAGACCGGCGTCTGCAACTGCTCGGTGAGATCGAAGGCGGCCTGCGCCATCTCGAAGCACTCTTTCACGTTGGCGGGAAGCAGGAAGACATGCTTGGTGTCGCCGTGCGAGAGGAATGCGACGGAGAGCAGATCACCCTGCTGGTTGCGCGTCGGCATGCCGGTGGAGGGGCCGGTTCGCTGCACGTCGAAGATGACGCCGGGGAGCTCGGCGTAGTAGCCGAGTCCTGCGAACTCCGCCATCAGCGAGATGCCGGGACCTGAGGTTGCTGTCATGGAGCGTGCGCCAGCCCAGCCAGCGCCGAGTACGGCACCGATTGCGGCCAGCTCGTCCTCGGCCTGGACGATGGCGAAGGTCGCCTTGCCGTCCGGCTCGATGCGGTAGCGCTTGGCGTACTCGATGAAGTTTTCGACCAGCGATGAGGACGGCGTAATCGGATACCACATCGCCACAGTGCAGCCGGCGAAGATGCAGCCCAGCGCCGCAGCGGCGTTGCCGTCGATGATGATCTTGCCTTCGGTCTCGTGCATGGGCTCGATCACGAACGGGTCATGCTTGGTGAAGTTGGCGGCGGCGTACTCGTAGCCGGCCTGCACGGCAGCCCAATTCAGATCGGCGGCCTTCACCTTCTTGGCGAACTGCTTGCGCAGGGCGGCTTCGACGGCGGTCATGTCGAGCTTGAGCAACTGGGCGGTAACGCCCACGTAGACCATGTTCTTGACCAGCTTGCGGAGCTTGGCTTCGGGACAGACCGCTGCGGTCAGCTTGTCGAACGGTACCGGATAACAGGCAATGTCTGAGCGGAACTGCTTCAGGTCGGCGGACTCTTCATAAACTGCTGCCGCGCCCGCAGGCAGCGAGAGCATGTCTTCCTTCGACGTTTCCGGGTTCATCGCGACCAGAACGTCGATCTCCTTCTTGCGCGCGACATAGCCGTCTTTGCTGGCGCGGATGGTGTACCACGTCGGCAGGCCCGCGATGTTGGAAGGAAAGAGGTTCTTGCCGCTGACCGGAACACCCATCCGGAAGATCGACTTGAGCAGAACTGAATTGGCTGACTGCGAACCGGAACCGTTGACGGTCGCAATCTGAATGCTGAGGTCGTTTACGATGCTTTTTTCGGAAGCCCGTTGTTGCGCGTCTGGTTTGGCCAGCGTTCCACCCTCTGCGCCAGCCAGCGCGACGTCTTCTGTCGCCATGTGTTGTACTCCCCTTTGGTGAGACGTTTTCCGCCCCACAAACGAATCTCTTACCCTATCCACTTTACGCCGTTTGGCGTATCTGCGGCCACATCGGGCGATTATCGGCTTTGATTCGGCGTACACCTTTCGTGGGTGCAACTTGCGGGGTCTTCATGACGCAAAAATGTTGCTCAGAATGCCGCGATGCCGGTGATGCTTTGACCCACGATCAGGGTGTGGATATCGTGTGTGCCTTCATAGGTTTTCACGGACTCGAGGTTCATCATGTGGCGCATGATCGGGTAGTCGTCGGCGATGCCGTTTGCGCCAAGAATGTCGCGTGCCATGCGCGCGCACTCGAGCGCCATCCAGACGTTATTCTTCTTGGCCATGGAGATGTGCTGGAACTCGACCTTGCCCTTGTCTTTGAGGCGTCCGACCTGCAGGGAGAGCAGTTGAGCTTTCGTGATCTCCGTGACCATCCACGCAAGTTTTTCCTGCACGAGCTGGTGGCTGGCGATGGGCTGTCCGCGGAACTGCTTGCGCTGCTTGGCATATTGCAGCGCCACGTCGTAGCAGGCCATCGCCGCGCCGATTGCGCCCCAGCCGATGCCGTAGCGGGCCTGGCTCAGGCACATCAGCGGTGATTTGAGCCCGTCAGACTTCGGCAGCACGTTCGATGCAGGTACGCGGACATCCTGCATCGAAAGCCCGGACGTCACTGAAGCTCTGAGAGACCACTTGCCGTGAACGTCGCTGGCGGAGAAGCCCGGCCTGTCGGTTTCGACCAGGAAGCCGCGCACGCGCCAGTTCTCCTGCGGAATGCCTGGCTCTTCGACCTTCGCCCAGATGACGGCGACATCGGCCAGGCTGCCGGAGGTGATCCACATCTTTTCGCCGTTCAGGATGTAGTCGTCGCCGTCTTTGCGGGCGCGGGTGCGCATTCCGCCGGGGTTCGAGCCGAAGTCGGGCTCGGTCAGGCCGAAGCAGCCGAGCTTTTCGCCGGTGGCCATCTTGGGCAGCCAGAAGTTCTTCTGCTCGTCAGAGCCGAAGGTGTAGATCGGGTACATCACCAGCGCCGACTGCACGCTGACGAAGCTGCGAATGCCGGAGTCCCCGCGCTCGAGTTCCTGCGTCATCAGGCCGTATTCGACGTTGTTCATGCCCGCGCAGCCGTAGCCTTCAAGCGTCGCGCCATAGAAGCCAAGCTCGCCCATCGGGCGTACCAGCTCGCGTGGAAAACGTCCGTCGCGATTGCACTGCTCGATGATCGGGATCAGATTGTCTTCGATGAAGGCGCGTGTGTTCGCGCGAACGAGGATTTCGTCTTCCGAGAGCAGAGAATCGAACTCGATAAAGTCAACGCCAGAGAATTTGAATGCCATCGTCGGCCATTTTATAGCGGCTGCGTGTGCGAAGTTGTTGCCATTCTCGCAAGAGTTGATGCAAATCTCGTACCTGTGCTCTCTCGAACCAGTGATCGAGTCCTCTGCAAAGCATGCGGGCCGTAACTGACCCTGTACTCTGGGGCTTGCAGAAGAATGTCTGTTGGGGGTGGCACGGTCCGCGGCAAGACGCGGTCTGTTTAGGTGACTTTCCTTCACTCAGCATTTCAGGTCGATGAAGAGACTTCGCCGAGTTGCGGGTTCTCGTGTGGACTTGGCGTGATTTCTTTTTCGTAGATTTGGTAGGAGGCAACAGGTGGTTCCTTCCCGTTGTGGAGTGAGCGGACGTGTGCGCGGATGGCTTCGTCGGCTGCGGTGACGCGCTCGCGGGAGCGGAGATAGTCGAGCCACGACTCCATCAGGAAGGTTTCGTTGAAGCGCTCGGGATCGCGGGCATCGCGGTAGATGCCCCAGCGGATGGCTCCGTCGCGCAGTCGTACGCCACGCAGCTGATGGATGGCGTGGTTGAACTCGGCGTAATTCTCTGGCGAGATGTGGTACTCGATGGAGATGCGGACGGGACCGTCGGTTGGATCGGTGCTGGTGAGTAGTTGAGGCGCAGGTCGTCCGGGTATATGGGGCGTCAGGTCAGGGACGGGACCTTGCAGAATGTGAAAGCGCCAGACGATGGGAAGTGTCACAACCAGTCCGCAGGCTGAGACGGTCAGGGCAATTGGCGTCGAGGTGCGGTCGGCGATGACGCCCCAGAGAACAGAGCCGAGCGCCATGCCCCCCTGGAAGATCATTAGATAGGTGCCGAGCGCGCGGGCTTTTACCCAGTCAGGCACGGAGAGCTGCACCGAGACGTTGAGCGTGGACATCGTGCTGGTCCAACAAAAGCCAGAGATGATGAGCACGATGATGATAATCCACGCGACATGCACGAACGCCAGCGTAAGTAGGGTGATGACGTTGTAGAGTGTGGCCGTTGTGATGATGGTGTCGGCTGCAACCATGCGGCGCAGCTTCGGCAGTGACGTTGCTGCGATGAGCGCTCCCAGGCCGAGCGAGCCGTTCAGGATTCCATAGCCGAGAGCACCTTGGTGCAGATCGCGGCTGGCGACAACGGCTAGCAGCGACCAGATGGCCGAGATGAAGAATGTGTAGGTAAATGTGCGGACGAGTGTTGCCTGAAGTTGAGGCGCATAACGAACGTAGCGCAGGCCGGAGCGGATTGACGCGGCGACGCGCTCGGACGGCAGCGTGGACTTGAACAGCGGCTGGCGCTTCCAGTTGACCAGCACCCAGATGACGGCGGCGAACGAGACTGCGTTCAGCAGGAAGACCGAGGCTGAGCCGGTGTCGATGCGCTTGAAGGCTGCGACAAGCAGGCCACCGAGTGCAGGGCCGACGGCGCGGGCGAGGTTGTTGCTGGCGGCGTTGAGCGAGACGGAGTCGGGGATCAGCTCCAGGGGCACAAGCTCGGGCACGATTGCTTGCCACGCCGGGTTGTTCATCGAGGAGCCGATGTTGAGCAGGAAGGTGAAGGCGAGCAGCGTCCACGGCGAGACGTGGCCGAGGAAGGTGAGCACGGCGAGAATGCCGACCGAGCCGAGCATCCATGACTGCCAGAAGATGAGCAGCTTGCGCCGGTCGAAGATATCGGCCGTTGCGCCGGCAAGCAGTCCAAGCAGCAGCACGGGCAGACTGGCGGCGGTCTGCATCAGAGCGATCAGCAGCGGCGAGCGCGTGAGCGCTGTCATTAGCCAGGTGCCGGCCGTGTCCTGCATCCAGGTGCCGAGCCCGGAGATGGTGCTGGCGATCCAACGGTCGCGGAAGAGCGGGATGCGGAGCGGCGCGAAGCCGCTGGGGTTCTCCGATTGCGGCGTAAGTGGCCCGGTGTTTGGGGTCTCGAAGGGCATCGCTCCGTTAAGTGTACGGGGTCGGATGCCCTTCGAGGAGTTGGGGTTAGAAGAGGAGCTTCACGCCGAGTTGAATCTGGCGCGAGTTGGTTGCGGTTGCGGTGATGACTCCGGCGGTCGGGCTGACGGCTGCTGCTGCCGTCTGATTCGCTGTTGTGCCTTGCGTCGGGCCGGAGGTGAAGACCACCGGGTTTGGGGTCGAGAAGTTGGTGTGGTTGAGGACGTTGAAGAACTCAGCGCGAAATTCCGCATGGAGACGCTCGCTGAGCTGCGTTGTTTTGTGCAGGGCGAGATCGAGGTTTGCGAGCCCGGGGCCGACGAGGGTATCGCGTCCGAGGTCGCCGACGGTGCCGTAGGCTGGCGCAGAGAAGGCTGCAGAGTTGAAGTACTGCTGAGTTGTGCGTGGGTAGAGGTTGCCGCGGAAGTTTGGATTTATGTCTGGCCGCACGGGGTTGCGCGTGTCTCCTGAGCCGGTGGGGTTGTAGCCAAGCTGTGGCGAGAATGGAAAGCCGGATTGTAGCTCGGCGATGGCGCTCAGCGTCCAGCCGCTGGCGGCGCGGTTGAGGGTTGGGTTCAGGTTGGAACCGATGCGGTGGCTGCGGCCAAAGGGCAGGTCCCACGAGCCGTTGATGGAGACGAGGTTGCGCACGTCGGTTGCCGCCGGGCCGTAGTCGAGGTGTGCATTGGCAGGATATTCGACGTAGGCCGGAGTGTTGGCGCTGACACTGGTGTTCCACGCCGAGCCGTCGTCGAGGTTCTTCGACCAGGTGTAGTTGGCGCGCAGTTGGAGCCCGTTGGTGTAGCTGCGCTTGAGGTCGAGGATGAGTGCGTTGTAGTTGCTGATGCCGGTTGAGACCCACGACGTGGTGTTGGCGACGAGGGGATTGGCCTTCACGGTTGTCGGATAGAAGATGCGTCCATTCACGATCGTCGTCGCGGGTTCATTCTGGTCTTCGGAGAGGATCTGGTGGTATCCGCGCGAGCCTGAGTACCCCACGGTGAGTGAGGTGCTCGGGGATAGCTGTTGCTCAACCTGAAGGTCCCATGCGAGCACCGATGGAGTTTCGATGTCGGGCTGCACATTCGATGGCGATACGAGCGAGCTGGCAGATGGTTTGGTTGATGCAGTGATGTTGAGGCTGGAGACGGGAACGTTCGAGAGCGACAGTGTTGTGTTGTAGGGCGCGGACTGGTCGAGGCGGTAGTCAAGCGTGTCGAGCAGCGAGCGGTGCAGCCCGAAGCCCGCGCGGACAGCGGTCTTGCCGTTGCCGCGCACGTTCCATGCGAGGCCGAGGCGCGGCTCCGGCAGGAACTTTGCGCGGTTTGTGGTGAGGGCAGATGCGCCGACGGTTGGGTTGGTATCGATGACGCCGTTGGTGAAGCCGTAGTTCGAGGCGCGGTCCTGCGCTTCGTTCCATCCGTTGGTCGACTCGAAGCGGAAGCCGGCGCGCACTTCAAGGCGAGGCGTGAAGCGAATGGTGTCCTCGACGTAGCCTGCGCCCAGCAGCGAGCGCCAGCCTAGCTCAGTTGGCGCGGGGACGACCGTGAAGGTCTTCACCGTGCCCTGGAGAAACGTGGCGAGCGACGCGAACGACGCTTGCCCGTACTGGTTCTGCGCGAGGTTGTCGTTGGACTGGATGCGCTGGAGCCATGCGCCGACTTCGATCTGATGACGGCCACGGGTCCAGTAGACGTGGTCGCCGAAGGTGAAGAGGTTGCGCGCGGTCGTGTTGTCGGAGCCGACGTTCGCGCCCGCGCCGGTGATCTGTGAAGAGCCGTTCGAGGCCGTCGAGCCAGCGATGACGATTGCGCCGATGGGCTTGCCCTCAACCCAGCCGGGGAGATCGACTGGCGTCGTTCCAAGGAAGAAGAAGCTCGCGCGCGAGAAGCCGAAGCGCGTTGTGTTGAGCAGGCTCGGCGAGAAGACGTGCTGCTCCTCGAGGCTCAGCACCTGTTCGCGCAGGCTTTCGTCGATGGCCGAGAGCGGGTTCTGCGTGGGCGTGTTCGCGGTGGAATCGTCGATGGTGTAGACGGCGAAGGCGAGGTCCTTCGGGCTGATGTTCCAGTCGACGCGCGAAGTGCCGAAGTCCTCGCGGATGTGCTGCACGGGGCTGGAGTACGCGATGCCAATGCCGCTGCCCAGTTCGGGACCGTTTTGCACGGGCCAGAGCGCGAGCAGCGGTTGGACGCTGGATGATGCTGCGGCGCGGCTGGCGTTGTCAGGCACCAGCGTCACGTCGGAGAGGCCGAGGTTCTGGCGATAGCCTTCGTAGTTGGCGAAGGCGAGCAGCTTGTCCTTGCGGATGGGCCCGCCGAGCGATGCGCCGAAGTTGTTGCGTTGAAACTCGGGGATGCGTGCCTGGTCGAAGTAGTTGCGGGCATCGAACGCAGAGTTGCGCAGGAACTCATAGGCCGAGCCGTGAAGCTTATTTGTTCCTGATACGGTTACGATTGAGATCTGAGCTCCCTGGCGTTTGCCGTAATTGGCCGAGTACGTGTCGGTGACGACGTTGAACTCGCGTACGGCATCGACGCCCAGAAGCTGTCCGCTGGTGCCGCCGGGTGTGACATTGATGAGCGACGCGCCGGTGTACTCGATGCCGTTCAGCAGGAAGAGATTGTCCTGCGGGCGATGGCCCGAGATGGCGAACATGTTGCCGACCGACGAGTTTGACGTGCCGATAGAGCCTGAGCGCTGGCCCGAGTAGTTGATGGTGCCGGGATTCAGCGTGATGAGCTGGTCGTAGCTGCGGCCGTTCAGCGGTAGTTGTCGTACCTGGCGCTGATCGACGAGACCCGAGGTCTGCTGCGTGGAGGTGTTGACTGCCGCGGGCGTGTCCTGGACGGTGACCTGCTGCTGGACCGTATCGACAGTCAGGGTAAGGTCGATCTGTGCGCTCTGGCCTACGGTGAGCGGAATGCTGGTACGACGCTCAGGCGTGAAGCCATCGAGCGCTGCGGTGATGGTGTAGGTGCCGACGGGCACGGATGGTGCGGAGTAGCGGCCATCAGGGCCTGTGGTCAGGTGGCGCTCATTGCCGGTTTCATCGTTGTGGACGGTGATGGTGGCGTTGGCGAGCGCGGCGCCGGTCGCGTCGGTGACGATGCCGGAGAGTGTGCCGCCGACAACCTGTGCGCCCGCGGTAAGCGCAAAGAAGAGCGCGAGCGCGGCAATCAGGATGGCTTCGGCGATGGAGATTTTGAGTAAGGAACGGAGCGTAAAGGCTGAGCGAGGCATGATGGTCTCCTGGAAATACACATATGGGGGGCGCTCACGTGAAAAGAATGTGAGTGCTCGCGACGATTGTTTTTACTGGTTACTGGAAGATGAGGCTGGTTCTCGCTATGGGCGACAACAACAGCTTTGGAGATCAGGCGTGAAGCTTCGCATTCGCGTCTTGGCGAGCGCGATAAAGGCAGAATTTATGGGGAGATTCTGGGATGGAGTCGTCATCATCGGCTGACTCCGTGGTTGTAGCTCCAGTAAACGAGCGCGAGCGTGACCAGCGCGATGAATACTTCGCCGAGGATGCCGACGATCAGTGGACGCCATCCCTGGCCTGTGAGGTCGCGCAGGTTCGTACGCAGGCCGACTCCGGCAAAGGCGGGAAGGAATGCCCAGTTGGCGAGATTGCCCAGGCTGGTCAGTTGGCCCTTCGTGAAGAAGCCTGCTGTGGCGAGAATAGAGATCGCCATGAAGCCGAGGATGAACTTCGGAAACTTCTGCCAGAGGAACAGGCCCTTGTGTTTCACGTCCGGCGCGAGACCGCGCGAAGACCAGTACACTGCGTAGCCCAGTACAACGAAGCCTATGAACGATGAGCGAGCCGTTTTGGCGAGGATGGCCCAGCGGCCTGCGTCTTGCCCGTAGAGCGCGCCGGTGACGAGCGACTCGGCGGTGTTGTCTACGGCGAGGCCTGCCCAGACGCCGTAGCCTTGCTGGCTCATGTGCAGCAGATGGCCGATGGCAGGGAACGTCAGGAGCGCGATTGCGCCAAGCGTCAGGATCGCGGCGATGGCGGTGGAGGTGTCTTCTTCCTCGGGGTCGATGGCGCCTTGTGCGGCCATGATGGCGGTGACACCGCAGATGCTGCTTCCGATGGCAAGCAGCGAAGTCAGCTTCGGCGGCAATTTGAAGATGCGGCCCAGCAGCGTCATCACGCTGAGAGAAAGAACAAGCTCGACGGCGACGAGCAGCAGCGAGAGTCCGCCGATGTGCAGTACATCCTGAAGAAGAAACTTTGCGCCAACCAGCACGATGCCGAGCTTCAACCAAAGCTCGTAGGTCGCAACACCGGAGCGGAATCGCTCGGAGACACCAAGGGTGTTGCTGATGCCGAGGCCCAGCAGAATGGCGATCAGCACGTGCTCGATGCGGGGAATGAACAGGTGCGGATAGCGGTTGTGCAGAAAAACGAGTGCGCCCTCAAGCAGCTTCGCGAGCAGGCCGATGCCAAACAGGAGCGCCACGCCCGGCAGCAGGGCAGCAAAACCCGGCGAAGGCGTGGTGTGTTGGACTTCGGTGGTGCTCAGTGTGGCTTGAGAGGACATGCGCTCGGTAGATGTCGCTTAGAAGGGAATCGAGGGCAGGATGTTGAAGCGAACCAGCACCGCGAGCGCCAGCCCGAGACCAATGGCGATCAGGTCGATGCGGCTCGTAAGGCGGTTGGTAGCGTGTTGGATGGGAGTGGACATGATGACTCCTTCGGGTACTTCCAATGTCTTGTCTGTGAATGTCTTGATTGTCTTGGGTCGCAAAGGAAAACCCACATATCGCGTCGATCGCTGATACGTGGGTTCCGAAATTCTCTAAGCGCTTAGGGTCGAATCAGGTTCGAGTGGCTTAGGTGCGGGAGGCTCCAACGCAGCAGCAACAACAGTCGCCCATACAACAAAGGCAACAGCTACAGGCCGCGATGTGCATCAATCCCATTGAGTTAAACCTAATGGATTTGAGTGTTTGAGTCAAGGCGAGGATTCAGAAAGTGGGCCGTTAAAGAGGAAACCCACGCAGCGCGGTGGGGGCTGTTGCGTGGGTATTCCGGTAATGCAACGAAGTGGGTGGACTTCGTTATGACTGACTCAACCCGAAGGGAGTCTTGCCACTCGTTTAAAGTAACGATAAAAGCAGCCTGGAGTCAAGGAGCTTTTGCCGGAAAATGAAGTCTTCCATGCGGTTATCCCATTGTAGAAATTGGCCGGTTAAAGGCGACAGATGAGCAGTTCGCGCTCATAGACCATCTCTGGTGGCAGGTGATCGTGGACGAGCAGGAACAGTTCCTCGTGATCCATGACCTCGTGCCGCCACTGTGCACGGTCTACGCGCTGAAGCTCGTCGAATGTCTCGCGTGGAAAGTCTAGACCCTTCCAGTTGATGTCCTCGTAGTGTGGCACCCAGCCAATGGGCGATTCTTTTCCGATGGCGCGGCCGCGTACGCGGTCGACGATCCACTTGAGCACGCGCATGTTTTCGCTGAAGCCTGGCCACAAGAAATTGCCGTCGGAATCTTTGCGGAACCAGTTGACGTGAAAGATGCGCGGTGTGGCGGAGAGATTACGCTGCATTCTTAGCCAGTGCCGGAAGTAGTCGCCCATGTGGTAGCCGCAGAAGGGCAGCATCGCCATGGGGTCGCGGCGGACTTTGCCTTGCGCGCCTGCCGCGGCTGCTGTCGTCTCCGAGCCCATCGTCGCTCCTGCGTAGACGCCGCCTGACCAGTTGAACGCCTGGTAGACCAGAGGCATCGTGTTGGCGCGGCGTCCGCCGAAGATGATCGCGGAGATGGGCACACCGTCGGGATTCTCCCAGTCAGGGTCGATGGTGGGGCATTGGCTGGCTGGCGCGGTGAAGCGTCCGTTGGGATGCGCGGCGGGTTTGCCGGTTTTTTTGCCGATAGCCGGCGTCCACTTTTCGCCACGCCAGTCGATGCATTCGGCGGGAGGTTCGTCGGTCATGCCCTCCCACCAGACGCCGCCTTCGGGAGTGAGCGCGACGTTGGTGAAGATTGTGTTGCGCGACAGCGTGGCCATCGCGTTGGGATTGGTCTTCGCGCTGGTGCCTGGTGCGACTCCGAAGAAGCCGTACTCGGGATTGATTGCGCGGAGCTGGCCGTTCGCATCGGGCTTGATCCATGCGATGTCGTCGCCGACGGTCCAGACCTTCCAGCCTTCGAAGCCTTTCGGCGGAATCATCATGGCGAAGTTGGTCTTGCCGCAGGCGGATGGAAACGCCGCGGCGACATACGTCTTCTCATGCGTGGGCGACTCGACGCCGAGGATGAGCATGTGCTCGGCCATCCAGCCTTCGTCACGTGCGATGTTCGACGCGATGCGCAGGGCGAAGCACTTCTTGCCCAACAGCGCGTTGCCGCCGTAGCCGGAGCCGTAGCTCCAGATCTCGCGCGTCTCGGGGAAGTGGACGATGTACTTGGTCTCGTTGCACGGCCAGGCGACGTCCTTCTCGCCTGGTTCGAGCGGCGCGCCGACCGAATGCATACACGGCACAACGCGCTTTTCGTCCTTGTCGATCTCGGCGAAGACAGGCAGGCCGATGCGGGCCATGATGCGCATGTTCACTACGGCGTAGGCGGAGTCGGTGAGCTGCACGCCGATGCGCGACATGGGCGAGCCGGTCGGACCCATCGAGTACGGCAGCACATACATCGTGCGGCCGCGCATGGAGCCGCGGAAGAGCTGCTTCAACCGGCGACGCATCACGTAAGGGTCTTCCCAGTTGTTCGTTGGTCCGGCGTTGTCCTTCGAGAGCGAGCAGATGAACGTGCGGTCTTCGACGCGCGCTACGTCGTTGGGGCTGGAGCGCGCGAGGAAGCAGCCGGGCCAGAGCTTTTGATTGAGCTTTGTGAATGTGCCTGCCTTGACGAGCTGGTCGCAGAGGAAGTCGTACTCGGCCTGCGAACCATCGACCCAGTGGATGTGTTTGGGCTGGGTCAGCTCGGCCATCTTTTCGACCCAGCGGATGAGGTGTTTGTTCGTCGTGGGCGGGGCGATGGTGTGGGTCGCGTTCTTCATAGGCACTTTTTGTTGGATGCCATAGTTCGCCAGCCGCGATAGAGGTGTCAATCGTCTGTGCGTTTACCGTTCGAGTGCTGGCTCGGCATTTCTGTTCCTCATTTAGACTTCGTTCGGGGGGAAAATTCATGGCGATTGGTTGGACCAGGTTGACGGTTGCGGTGTGTGTGCTGGTGGGCACGATGGCGATGGCGCAGGGCGATCCTCCGCGCGCGTTCGATGCGGCAACGGCTTCGGTGCGCAAGCCGGGGACGGTTGTCCGGATCGACCTGATTGGCGACTCGACCCAGACCGATAATGCTGGATACGGTCGAGGGTTCTGCGCGAACCTGACTGCTGCGGTGGACTGCGTGAACATGGCCAAAGGCGGCGCGAGCACGAAGACTTATCGTGCCGATGGCCTGTGGCAGCGCGCGCTTGAGACGAAGCCTGATTACATGCTGATCCAGTTCGGCCACAACGATGAGCCGTCGAACCCTCCGCTGCCTCGACAGACGACGATGACGGAGTACGAGGCGAACCTGCGGCGCTTTGTCGATGAGGCGCGCGCGGCGGGCATCAAGCCGGTATTGGTCACTCCACTTACGCGGCGCTACTTCGGCGCGGATGGCAGGATTCACTCCGACCTCGCGGCGCATTCGGAGACCATGCGGCGTGTTGCGGCTGAGATGCATGTTCCACTCGTCGATCTTCAGGCGGATAGCATCGCGTATCTCGACAGGATCGGGTCGAAGGAGGCGGACACGCTTGCGATTACCAAGAAGGACAGCGAAGGCAAGACCATCTTCGACAAGACGCACCTGAACTGGAAGGGGTCGTATGTCTTCGGGCGGATTGTGGCGGTCGATCTGGGCAAGGCTGTTCCTGCGCTTGAGAAATATGTGCAGCCCGAGGCGGCGAAACTTCCTCCTGCGGGTGAGAAGGCGATGGCGATTATCAACGGTGGTCCGGTGAAGATCGTGTTGGTGGGCGACTCGACGGTGAACGCAGAAGGCGGTTGGGGCAAAGGCTTCTGCGCGGATGTGACTCCGAATGTGACGTGCATCAACGAGGCGCTGAACGGACGCAGTTCGAAGAGCTTCATCGACGAAGGCGCGTGGGCAAAGGCGCTTGCGGACAAGGGCGATTATTACCTGATTCAGTTTGGCCACAACGACCAGAAGCCGGATGCGAAGCGTCATACCGATCCGGGCACGACGTATGATGCGAACCTGCGGCGCTACATTGCGGATGTGCAGGCGATTGGCGGAGTTCCGGTGCTGGTCACGTCGCTTTCGCGGCGGAACTACAAAGACGGCAAGCTGGTGCTCGATCTGACTGCTTATGCCGATGCGACGAAGCACGTTGGCGAAGAAGAGAATGTTGCCGTCATCGATTTGAACGCGATGTCGGTGAAGCTGCTGGAGGGTATGACGCAGGAGCAGGCCGACCAGTTCGATGCGTCGGGCCATCCGGATGCGCGCGCAGAAAATAGCGGGCATATGAAGATCGACCGCACACATTTGAATGCCCACGGGCAGGAGGTCTTTGGCCGCATGGTTGCCGATACTCTTGCGCGCGAGCAGGTGGAGCTTGGGCCGGACATCGAAGGTGTTCCGGCTGCCGCGAGTGCGAAGTGATGAGACTGCGAGAGGCCTAACACTGATTTACACCGATCTTAAAACACAGGGTGACCGCGGATGTGCGTGGACAGACACGGATTCTTTCCTCATCCGCGCAATTCCGTGGAATCCGTGGTCAAGTCGTTCTATCGATGCAATCGGTGTTATGTCTCTCGTGCGGTTTTATTTCGGGGACCACTGCTCGTCCGCTGATGGGCCGTAGAGCGCGGGGACGGGGATGTTGTTGAGGCGGAGGTAGACGCCTAGCTGCGAGGTGTGGTGGACGAGGTGGTTGAAGAACATCTGCCGGAAGGCGAACAGGCGTGGGCCCTTGGAGATGACCTGCTCGCCCCAGGTGAACGGCCACGACTTCTCGAGATGTTCGTCACTGGCTCCAGCGAGTGCGGCGCGGCAGCGGGCGGATGATTCGTCCAGCGCCTTGAGTGCTGCGCCGCGTGTGGTGAAGTCGAGCGACATGTGAGGGCGCTTGGGAGCGGCGAGGTCCATGCCTTCGTCTTCGATGATGTAGTAGCCGAACTGTGGCAGCGTGGCGCAGTGCATGGCGAGTTTGCCCAGCTCCATGGATTTCTCGTGACACTTCCAGTCGTTCTTGCCTTCGGGGACGCGCTCGAGGGTGCGGCGCGTGTGGTCAATTTCGATGTCGTAGTCCTGCAGAAGAAGTTCGGCGATTGTCATAGCGATTCCTTTCAGTTGTCAGGGTTCTTCGTCTCTGATGCTGCTTTTGCGGTTCGCGATGAAGAATAAACAAGCCATGCTGACACCGTACTGTCAGCATGGCTTGTCTGGTTGAATTGAAAGTTACAGCCCGGTGATGTTGTAGCCGCAGTCCACGTAGGTGGTTTCGCCGGTGATACCGCTGGCGAGGTCGCTTGAGAGGAAGAGCGCGGTGTTGCCGACTTCGAGCTGGTCCACATTGCGGTGAAGTGGGGCGCGCTGTTCGACGGCGGTGAGGATGGTGGTGAAGTCGCTGATGCCGCGTGCGGCGAGCGTCTTGATGGGGCCGGCGGAGATGGCGTTGACGCGGATCTTCTGCGCGCCGAGGTCGGCGGCGAGGTAGCGGACGGCGGCTTCGAGCGCGGCCTTGGCGACGCCCATGATGTTGTAGTTGGGGAAGACCTTGAGCGAGCCGTAGTAGGTCAGGGTGAGGATGCTGCCTCCGTCGGTCATCAGCGGGGCCGCTGCGCGCGCGAGGGCGATCAGCGAGTAGGCGCTGATGTCGTGGGCGATGCGGAAGTCATCGCGGGTGGTGTTGAGGACGGAGTTCTTGATGTTGGGGGCGAAGCCGATGGAGTGGACGAGGATGTCGAGTTTGCCATAGGCGGACTTCAGCTCACCGAAGACCTGGTCGATGTCGGCGTCGGAGGAGACATCGCAGCGGAAGGTGCGGGCTCCGGGCAGCTCGGCGGCGAGCTCGTCGGCGTCGCGCTGGAGACGCTCGTTCTGGTAGCAGATGGCGAGCGTGGCGCCGGCTTCGGAGAGCTTCTGGGCGATGCCCCAGGCGATGCTGCGTTTGTTGGCGAGTCCGAAGACGACGGCGACTTTGCCTTTGAGGTCGATCATGGTCTGGTGTGTGCTCCTGTTCGGGTTTCCGTTGGTAAGGATAGCAAGTTAGCGAGTCAGCAGGTTAGCTGGTCAGCCAGTCGTACTGGGCTTCGGTGAGCGGGACTACGGAGAGGCGGAACTGGCGGAAGAGGAGCGAGTCTTTGAAGACGGCTGCCTTGCGGATCTCGTCGAGCGGCTTCTCGTGCTTGAGGCGCTTGACCGGCTTGATGCGGACGTTCGGGTTCTTCGGGTCGGTCGCATCGACCGAGACGACCTTGGCGGTGCCGATGGCGGCCTTGCCGATGTTCGAGTGGTAGATGACGAGCTTTTCGCCGGGCTTCATGTTGCGGAGGTAGAGCAGGGCCTGGTTGTTGGAGATGCCGTCCCAGGTGGTCTCGCCGTCGCGCACGAGGTCGTCGTAGGAGTACTTGTTCGGTTCGGTCTTGAGGAGAAAGGGCATCGCGGCTCCTGTGGTTTGAAGTACCCCCTACCCGTACCCAAGTACCAAAGTATTCAAAACAGGTGGTTTAGGAGGAGAGACTTTGCCCTGCCGCCGGCGATGCCGCCATAGGAGGGCCTACTTCTATTATAGGATGCCGAGAAAACTAAACCGCCACGAAGATGTGCTTTTATATGTGCTATTTAGGGGAGCATGGGGCTTGACAGGCGTTTTCGTCGGGCCGGAGGCGGACTCATTTCATCAGCCAGGTCAGATAGCCGGGCAGCGAGTGAAGCTGGTCGACATGGTCGGGCGCGGAGTTTCCGGCAAAGCCGACGACGAGCAGGCCGCCGCTCTTGACTTCGCTGAGCATCTGGGTCTTCATGGGGCCCCAGCGAACGACAGGGTGAGGCTTGAGGCTCCACTCGTGCAGAAGATAATCGGCGGTCTCGGTGGTGCTGGCGAAGGTGCCGGGAAATATCTCTGAGTGCGTGATGATGAAACGCTTTTTATTGGCCATGGCATCGCGCCCGAAGCGCAGCCAGACGTCGAGGTTGCCGGTTTCGATCTGGGATTCGAGCGGACCGGGTTTGCCGTTGACGTATCCGGTGTGCACGCCGTCGATGCAGAGCACACGGTGTATGCGGTCGTAGGAGGCCGGGTCGTTGAGAATCTGCCGCAGCGCGCCGCAACCGGCGCTCCAGCCGCCGAGATCGATCTCGCTGAAGGTGATGCCGCTTTTGGCTTCTGCTTCGGTAATGAGCGTGGAAAATCGGCCTGGGTCGGTAAAGAGCTTGGTATAACTTCCGGAGCCCGCACCAGCCTGAACGGTGACGACAGCCATATTGTGCTGGCGGGAGATAGCGAGTTGAGGCAGCCAATCGCCGCCATGGAAGAAGAAGAGCAGCCGGACGCCGTGTTTCTGCGTGACCCTTTGCGGAACGAAGAGAGTGCCGAGCTCCAGAGGAAGCCGCTGGCCTGCAGGCGTGGTCTTCGTCAGTCGCGGATGCTCGCGCGTGTGTTCAACCATGGGCGAAGGGTTTTGAGGGGACTGCGCAGCGAGGGTAGCGGTGAGGAAGAGAAGAAGGGAGAAGACGAGCGCTCGCCTGGGAGTGGTGCATCTCCACCTGTCGCATAGAGCTGCGATGGATGGGACACCCGAGCGGCTGAGATATTTTTTCATGACCAGAATTATAGGGAGCGATTAGCCGCCGAGGTCGAGGAGATGGACTTTGGAGAGCGGCTGGCCGAGGAAGTTGGAGCCGAGGCGCTGGAATTTTTCGATGGAGTCGGTGGCGTAGAAGGTGCAGGTGGGGCTGGTCTCTTGCGGCTTCCGGTTGGGGAAGTGGGTGGCTATGGCTTGTGCTGTGGTGCGGGCGGTGGCCTGGGCTGAGTCGATGATGGTGAGCGGGTGGCCGAGCGAGCTGAGGACGCGGGCGATGGCTGGTTCGATCAGTGGGTAGTGGGTACAGCCGAGCAGGAGCGTTCTGGCTTCGGGCGCTTCGGTGAGGGCTTCGGTGAGGTAGATTTTGATGACTTCGTCAGTGACGGGGTGGTTCGTCCAGCCTTCTTCAACCAGCGGCACGAGCAGGGGGCAGGCTTTTTCGGTGGCTTTGAGACCGAGTGAGTGGAGGGCGTGCGCGTAGGCGTGGGACTGGATGGTGGCCTGGGTGGCGAGGACGAGGACTTGGCCCTGAGAGGCGGCGAGGGCGGCTTCGGCTCCGGGTTGGATGACGCCGATGACCGGAATGGGCATTGCGTGGCGGATGTCGTCGAAGGCGAGCGCGGTGGCGGTGTTGCATGCGATGACAAGCAGGTCCGCGCCTTGCTCGTGCAGGTAGCGGGCGCTGGAGACGGCGTAGCGGGCGATGGTCTCGTGCGACTTGGAGCCGTAGGGCAGGCGCGCGGTGTCGCCGAGGTAGATGTAGCGTGCGCCGGGGATGAGCGGGAGCAGCTCGCGCAGGACGGTGAGTCCGCCGAAGCCGGAGTCGAAGACGCCGATGGTGAGTGTGTCTGTGAGCTTGTCTGTCAGCTTGTCTGCGGGCATGTTCTCAGTTGTTGGCTGGTTGTTGGTTGCTGGTGGATGTGTCGGAGGTGGAGTAGGTGCGGGTGAGGTCGGCGTGGCCGGCGAGGGTTTCGCGGGGTTGGCCGTCGACGAGGAAACGGACTTCGGTGACGCGCGGGAATGCGGCGTGGAGGGTTTGAACGATGGAGCGGATGGTGAGGTCTTCGACCTGGATGCCGCTGGGATGTTTGTCGCAGAAGGTGCTGGTGAGGTTGACGATGGCCATCTCGGATTTGTCGGTGGTGTGGACGTCGGTGGAGGGGGTGTTGGGGACGAGGAAGACGTCGTCGACGTCCTGGCCGCCGGGGAGTGGATGCGCGGAGCCGGGTTGCGCGTAGGTGTTGAGAAGGTGGTTGAGCAGGACGCGTGCGCGGGAGGTGGGGTCGTCGGGCAGAGCGATGGAGACGACTTTGGCGGTGACGGTGGCGTCGGCGTCGTTGGCGAGGTAGAGGGTGATGTCTCGCGTGCTGGTGGTGACGGGCGCGGCGATGGGCTCGTTGTCGATGCCGGCGGCTAGGCGCTGCTGTGCCTGGCGGTGGCCGCGGTAGAGGAAGGCGGCGACGAGGAGGATGGCGGCGACGAGGCTCCAGAAGAGGATGCGCTGGTAGCGGGGGATCATTGGGCGGCTCCGGTGTCTTCGATGACGGGCGCGGCGGGCTGCGAGCGCCAGGCAGCGACGGCTTTGGCGACGGCGTCGGCGATGCGCTGCTGGTAGGCGGCGTCGGTGACGGGGGTGAGCTCGTCGGGGTTGGAGGGGTTGCCGAGCGGGGCGATCTCGATGGCGATGGCGGGGCAGGTGAGGTTGTCGATGGGGCGGACGGAGGCTTGCTCGACGAGTACGGGGAGATTGGCGCGGGTCAGGGCCGCTCCGGCCTGGTTGGCCAGCGCGAGGCTTTGCGGGATGAAGGCTGCCTGCGCTGTGTTCCACGGGATGATGCGCGGCTGGGTGTTGGTGGCGGGGAGCGCGGAGGTGATGATGTGGACGCCGTTGCCGGAGTCGGTGGCGTGGATGAGGATGCAGGCCGCGGGACGGGCGTGGTTGGCGATGCCGGCGCGCAGATCGGCCGCCATGACCGTGCCGGGGTCGATGTCGCGCGTGGTGGCGACTGCGAGGCCTGCTGCGGTGAGTGAGGCCCTGAGGCGTGCGGCGAAGGCGAGGGTCACATCTTTTTCGAGGACGTTGTTGGCGAGGTGCGCGCCGGAGTCGGGGCCGCCGTGGGCGGGGTCGAGCAGAATGGTGGAGCGGGGCTGCTGGGCGAAGGTCGCGGTGGCGACGAGCAGAAGAAGCGCGGCGATGTGTCGGCGACGGGGGAGCAAGCTAGGTTGATTGTAATGGGTGGTGGCGGAATCGAATGGGACGGCGCTGCGAATCTGTGCTTAGAATGCTTTCATGCGTCTGGGCGGGTGGCGAGTTGGTGTGTGTGTGGCTCTGGGCATCGTCGCGTTTGCAGGATGCTGGAGTACGTCGGCGTTTTCGCAGAATGATGATCCTGAAGTGAAGGCGATGGAGCAGGGGAAGGCCGCGTTCAAGGCGGGGCAGTATGGCGCTGCGATCGACAGCCTGAAGAAGGCGCTGGCGATTGACCCTGATTACACGATTGCGGAGCTTTACCTGGGCGCTAGCTATGCGATGCAGGTGATTCCGGATGCGAAGACTCCGGAGAACCAGGCGAATGCGGAGAATGCTATTGCCGCGCTCAAGCGGATTCCAGAGGATGATGGCAGCTATCACAATGCGCAGAAGCTGCTGGCGCTGGTGTATCGCGATACGGGGCGGCTGGACGATGCGCGCACGGCGGAGCTTGCGGCGCTGAAGATTGCTGAAGATGCCGAGACGCATTATGCGATTGGGGTGCTCGACTGGCGCGAGGCGACGGAGTTTGCGCGCGCGGCGCTAGAGGCGGAGGGCATGCGCGACGACGGCGCGGGCAATGCGCAGATGAGTGCGATTGCGTGCGCGAAGATCAAGGAGCACAACTCGCCGCTGGTGGAGGATGCCATTACGCAACTGACGCGCGCGATTGAGATGAACTCGAAGTACTCGGATGCGATGGGGTATCTGAATCTGGTTTATCGGCGGCGTGCGGACTTTGATTGCGATGATGCGGCTGCGCGAGCGCAGGATATGGAGCTGGCGAATCGGTGGGAGAAGCAGGCGGAGTTGGCGAAGACTGCTGCGGCCCAGCCAGCGGGCGGGGCTGCGAAGTAAAGTCAATGCGTGTAGACGGTGCTGTTGGGAACGATGTGCGACGTGACTTCCAGCTTGTGGTAGTTGCGATAGGTGGCATGAAATGACCATGCGACTGTGTCGAAGCTGGAGCCGCTGGTGACCAGCATGTTGACTTCGGATGGCATCCAGAAGGTCTGGCCGTCGAACTGGACAGGCGCATAGTCGACGGTGAGCTTTCGTTTGCCGACGATGCGCGGCATGTAGCGGGCCGCGTCGATGACGTGATGCGGGGTCGTGATCTCTACGTGTGTGACCTGCATCGTTGCGGGATCGACGAAGACCTGGCCCTTGCTGTCTTCTTTGAAAAAGCAGGCTGCGGTGTTTTGCGGAGTGAGGACGGTGGCGAAGCGGATGATGTAGGACTCAGCCCGATGATTTTTATTGAGCTGCTTCAGTTTGTAGTTGATGCACGCTGTCTGGTCGAGTGAGGCCACGTCGAGGCCACCTTCAAACAATCCACTCAACTCGGAGGGAGGGTCGTCATCCTTCGGGTTTGGGGGCTTGCCATTGATGCTCTTGATCTCGCGCGACTCCACCAGGGCTGCTGTTTGGCCGTCTTTGATGATGCGTTTGAGGCGGAAGATGGAGTCGGTGATGGTGGTTGCATCGGGCACTTTGGGTTGCGTGCGCGAGGAGATGGCATGTTCGTCGCAGTAGAAGCTCGGTACGGCAGTGTCGTAGTGGTTCAGGTTCCTTTCGAGACGTTCGAGGATCGCGTCCAGAGAGGGAGCTTTTGTTGATTGTGCGCAGAGTGCGGGCGAAAAGCCGAGAAGAGCAATCAACGAAATGGCCGTATACGACATCCTTGGCATAGCGAACGCACCTCCTACTTGATACGCCACTTGCTCCCAAAGATGCTGCCTACGGCCGAATTTCCTGTTGTCTGAACTGCTCTGATGATTACGGATGATTGCATTAGTCGAGGGCGTAGATGGCCAGGCCGCTGAGGAGCTTCGGGTAGAAGTCGGTGGACTTCTGCGGCATGACTTCGTTGGCGAATGAGACGTCCCTGAGCTGGTCGAGCGTGATGGGTTTGATGAGGAAGGCCACGTCGGCTTCTCCGCTGCGGACTTCGCCGATGGACTCGGAGGCTTCGCGCAGGTAGCGGACGTTGCCGAGTTTGGTGATCGTCTCCGGGCTGAGGCCGAGGATGTGGTCGAGCACGAGCGAGTGGAGCTGCACGACGTCGAGCTGCGCCTGGCGCGCGGGGATTCCGCTGAGCGCTTTGGCAACGGCTTCTGGTTTTGCGGTGAAGAGGTAATTAGCGACTTCCTTCGTCTGGCTGTCGCGCGTGACGGCGATGAAGGCCGTGCCGTTGATGCCGCTAAGGATGGAGACGTCGGGGGTATCGATTTTTTTGATATCGAAGAACTCGCCGGCGCGCTGGGTGAAGTCGGCGACCGAGAAGTTTTCGAGGCCGTGGACGACGCGGTGCGTGGGCAGGATGGTGATGCCGGGGGCTTCCATGTTGACGAAGGTCATCATCATGGCCGCTTCGGGGAAGGCTGGGACGGGCAGGTGGCTTGGGCTGATCTCGCCGTCTTCCTTGATGGGCTCCCAGGGCTGGTTGAGCGAGAGCTTGAGCTGTGCGCTGCGCTCCTTGGCGTAGGCGACGGAGGTCTCGTAGCGGTGGTGGCCGTCGGCGATGATGAGCTTCTTGTCGGCCATGGCGGTGATGATGAGGTTAATCAACCGCGGGTCGGTGAGTTTCCAGACGCGATGGACGACGTTGTACTCGTCGGTGATGGCGAGGTCGGCAGGTGAGCCGGAGTCGGCGCTTTTGCCGTCAGAGCCAAAGATGAGCTTTTCGGCGGTGAAGGCCGGGTCCGAGTAGAGCATGTAAATCTGCTCGCAGTAGGTGCGGGTGGCCTTGAAGAGGCTCATGCGGTCGGACTTGTGCTTGGGGAAGGTCTGCTCGTGGCGGTAGATGACCTTGTCGGCGTAGTCGTAAAGGTGGCCGAGAGCGATGAAGCCGCGGCGCTCGCGCACTTCGCTGGAGTGAGGAACGGTGTAGGTCTGCGAGTAACCGTAGAGGGCAGGCTCGGACTCTTCTTTGAGGATGCCTTCTTTGCGCCAGGAGGTGAGGGTTTCGGCCGCGCGGGTGTAGCAGTTGGACTGCTCGTTGTCGCCAGGTTCGTGCTTGCCGAGGATGACGCGGATGAGGTTGTAGGGGCTCTCCTCGTAGTAGCGCTGCTGCATGGCTGGGGTGATCTTGTCGTAGGGCTGGGTGACGACGTCTTCCATGTTGACGCGGGCGGGGTCGTAACGAAAGGCGCGGAAGGGGTAGATGCGTGCCATTGCTTTGTGATCTCTCCCAAAAATGTCGATATGGCTTGATTGTATCGGGGTTGGTGGGTGAGGAGCTTGCCGCAGCCGTGAGGATAGGCAAAATCAGGCCGGAATTTGGCATCTTACGGAGCGAAGAATCGCGGGTAGAGAAGAAGCGCAAGATTGGGATGACGAAGCGGGTTCGCCTCGCGTCTATATGGGGGAACCGACAAGTAACGTCCCTCGCCTGGGATGGAGGTGGTTGGCGGAACGGACTTGTGCGAGAATCGTCTCCCGGGCTTGACGGCAGAGCCGGGAGAACGAAAGATGGGTCGCAGAGGCCATGATGCGGTACATGGGGTTCTCGGAACGTCGGCAGAGTTTGAGACAGCGGCTGGGATGGCTGCTGGCTGTGGCGATGGTGTTTGCTGCATTTGCTGGTGGAATTTGCCGGGCACAGGAGAATCCGCTGGACGAGGTGCATACGCCGGCGCCTCCGCCTCCGCCGAAGTCGGCTGTGGATACGAGGCCAGTGGTTGAAGGCGCAGACAATGCTGCGCGTTTCGCTACCTCGCGGAGAGATGCGAGGATTCGGGTGGATGTGAACCTGGTGCTGGTTCCGGCGACTGTGACGGACCCGCTGAACCGGCTGGTGACAGGGCTGGATAAGGACAACTTTCAGATATTCGACAACAATGTTGGGCAGGTGATAAAGAACTTCTCGACGCAGGATGCGCCGGTGTCGATTGGGATTGTCTTCGATCTGAGCGGCAGCATGACGTCGAAGTTCGCGCGGGCGCGCAAGGCGCTGGATGCGTTTTTGCGCACGTCGAATCCGCAGGACGAGTTTTTTGTGGTGGGATTTAATGATCGTCCGGCGGTGATTGTCGACTACACATCGGACGTGGACGACATTGATGCGCGCATGGTGATGTTGAAGCCGGAGAACCGCACTGCTCTGATTGATGCGGTGTACCTGGGCGTAGACAAGCTGAGGCAGGCGAAGTATGACCGCAAGGCGCTGCTGATTATCTCCGACGGTGGCGACAACCGCAGCCGCTATACCGAGGGCGAACTGCGCCGGGCGGTACGCGAGAGTGACGTGCAGATTTATTCGATTGGCATCTTCGACCAGTATGCGCCGACGCCTGAGGAGCAGATGGGGCCGGTGCTGCTTTCCGATATTTGCGACATGACGGGCGGGCGCATGTTTCGCGTGATGGATATCGGCGACCTGGCCGATATTGCTACGCGCATCAGCGCGGAGCTGCGCAATGAGTACGTGCTCGGGTACACGCCGTCGGACATGAAGAAGGACGGGAACTGGCGTAAATTGAAGATACGACTCGTGCCGCCGCCGGGACTTCCTCCGCTGACGGTACACAATCGCCAGGGGTACTATGCACCGACGGAGTAGACGAGTTTGGCTGCGGGTGTTCGCGGCCGGGATAGCTTTTTTGCTGGTGGGGACTGCGAGCGGATGGGCGCAGCAGCCGTCGTTAACCGTGGACCGCGATCCGGTGGCCTCGCCGGACCAGGATGTGCCCGCGCCGAGCGCCGCTGGCGCCGCCGCTCCAGCTACATCGGCAGGCGAGATAGAGAAAGAGCACGGGCAGTATACGTTGCACGAAGACGCCTACGAGGTGCGGCTGAATGCTACGGTGCTCGATGGTAGCGGCAAGTCGATCCAGACGCTCGATAAGGACGCATTTCATGTCTATGAAGACGGCGTGCCGCAGACGATCCTCTCGTTCCGGCACGAGGACCTGCCGGTGTCGATTGGGTTGCTGATCGACAGCTCGGGCTCGATGTATGACAAGCGTCCGGCGGTGGACAAGGCATCGCTGGATTTTGTGAAGGTGTCGAATCCGCAGGATGAGGAGTTTCTCGTGGACTTCTCGTGGCAGCCTTACATCGATCAGGATTTTACAAACGACATTAATAAGCTGAAGGACGGGCTGTCGTATGTGAAGTCGAGCGGCGGCACAGCGCTGTACGACGCGCTGGTGGCTTCTGCGGATTACCTGGCGAAGAATGCGAAGCATCCCAAGCAGGTGCTGCTGGTGGTCACCGACGGCGAAGACAATGCTTCGAGCGCGACGCTGGAGCAGACGATTCGCAGGATTCAGGACCTCGATGGGCCGACGATCTATTGCGTGGGATTGCTGTTTGGGCAGGATATCGACAAGCGCGAGGCGCGTCATGCGCGCAGTGTGCTGGAGGCACTGTCTGAGCAGACGGGCGGCGTGGCGTACTTCCCGAAGTCGGTGGACGATGTGGACGCGATTGCGGCGGAGGTGGCCAACGACATTCGTACGCAGTACACGATTGCGTACCACTCGACGAAGTCGCCGACGCTGGGTGGGTATCGTGAGGTGCATGTCGAGGCTCATGAGAAGGGCTATGGAAAGCTTTCGGTGCGGACGCGCACGGGGTATTACCCAAGGGTGCAGGCTGGCGCTGCTGCCGGAGGGTCGGGCTCCTGATGACGCGGGTGGCGGAGTCGATCATTGATCTGGTGGGCGAGACGCCGATGGTGCGGCTGAAGCGGCTGGAGCCGGAGGGCGGCGCGGAGATATGGGCGAAGCTTGAATATCTGAATCCGGGTGGGAGCATCAAAGACCGCGCGGCGCTGGGGATTGTGCTGGATGCGGAGCGGCGCGGAGTGCTGCGGCCTGGCTCGACGATTGTCGAAGCCACGGCAGGCAATACGGGCGTGGGGCTTGCTCTGATCGGTGTCAATCGCGGCTATAACGTGATGCTGTATGTGCCGGAGAACTTCGCGGAAGAGAAGTGCAAGCTGATGCGCGGGCTGGGCGCGACCGTTGTGCGCACGCCGGAAGCTGAAGGCATGGCCGGCGCTATCAGGCGCGCGTTGCAGTTCGAGAGCGGGACGCCAGGAGCGTTTGCGGCTTTGCAGTTTGAGAATCCTGCGAATCCGGATTTTCATGAGCAGACGACAGCCGTCGAGATCTGGGAGCAGATGCAGGGGCGCGTGGATGCATGGATCTCGGGAGTGGGTTCGGCGGGGACGTTTACTGGAGTCGCACGATTCTTGAAGAAAAAGCGCGCGGATATTTTGACGATTGCAGTCGAGCCGCAGGGTAGCGTGTTGAATGGAGGCGAGCCGGGAAAGCATCGCGTGGAAGGGATTGGCGTCTCGTTTATTCCGGCGACGTTCGACCGCAGCGTGTGTGACCGCGTGATGATGGTGAAGGACGATCCGGCGTTCGCGATGGTGAAGCGCCTGGCTACCGAGGCGGGCGTCTTTGGCGGATCGAGTGCCGGTGCGATGGTGTGCGCAGCGATCGACGTGGCGCGGGAGCTGGGCGCGGGCAAGCGTGTCGTGACGGTGATTCCGGACTCGGCGGAGCGGTATCTGTCGAAGGGGCTGCTGGAGTAGAACTTCAGGAAGAGGCAGGCGATGGCGGAGGCAATGAAGCGCGGGTTTGCGACGCGGGCGATTCACGATGGGCAGGAGCCGGAGAAGCTGACCGGCGCCGTAAACGTTCCGATCTTTTTGACTTCGACGTATCAGCAGGAAGAGATTGGAAAGAATAAAGGTCATGAGTATGCGCGGCTGACGAACCCTACGCGCGACGCGCTGGAAGAAAGCCTGTGCTCGCTTGAAGGCGGGACGAGCGCGCATGTGTTCGGCTCCGGCATGGCTGCGATTACCGCGCTGTGCACGATGATGAAGTCGGGCGATCACGTGGTCTGCTCGGACAATGTGTACGGCGGCACGGCGCGCGTCTTCGACAAGGTGCTGGCCAACTATGGGTTGACGTTTACCTATGTCGATTCGAGTGTGACAGAAAATGTCGCCGCGGCGATTCGTCCGGAGACGCGGCTGGTCCACATCGAGACGCCGACCAATCCGATGATGGCGATCACCGATATTGCTGCCGTGGCGAGGATTTGCCACGAGCGCGGTGTGGAGCTGAGTGTCGATAACACTTTCTTATCACCCTATTTGCAGCAGCCTATCGCCATGGGCGCGGACATCGTGATGCACTCGACGACGAAGTTCCTGAACGGCCATTCGGATGGGCTTGGTGGCGTGCTGATTTGCACGAAGCCGGAGCAGGCGGAGCGGTTTCGTTTTGTGCAGAAGTGCACAGGCGGGATTCTGTCGCCGTTTGAGAGCTATCTGCTGCTGCGCGGCGTGAAGACGCTGGCCGTGCGGATGAAGCAGCACGATGCGAACGGGCGCGTGGTGGCGCGGTTTCTGGAAGGGCATCCGAAGGTGAAGGCGGTGTTCTATCCGGGGCTTGAGTCGCATCCGCAGCATGGGCTGGCGGTGCGGCAACAGCGCGGGTTTGGGTCGATGCTCTCGATTGAGCTGGGGTCGCTCGAAAACGCGAACCGCTTTGCGAAGTCGCTGCGGCTGGGCTTTCTCGCAGAATCGTTGGGCGGCGTGGAGACGCTGGTGTGTCATCCGGCGACGATGACCCACGCGGCCATTGGCCCCGAAGGTCGCGCGCGGTTGGGGATTACCGATGGGCTGATGCGCATCTCTGTGGGGATCGAGGACGTTGAGGACATTGTCGCTGACCTGGAGCAGGCGCTGGATCAGGTGTAGCGTCGGCGTCAGGAGCGCTCTCCGACGTGAAGCCGGACGATCTGATGAGGCTGTGCAATGACGCGGAAGGTGGCGATGTTGCCGGTCGTGTCTGTGGGCTGTGGGTCGGAGTCGATGCTCCAGCCTTTGCGGAGGGGTTGGCTGATCACGAAGGTGACGGCGCTCGAAGTTGTGTTCTGAAGCACGTACTCGCGTTCGCTGATATAGACGCGGATGTTTTTAGGGCCTTTGGTTGTCGTGTTCGGCTCGATATGGCTGGATGCAAGTTGGCTTTCGAGATGACATACGACATGATCGTAGCGGTAATGCAGCTTTGGGTTAGGGATGGTAGCCGTTGGCGAGGGCTGCGTCACGATGCGGCAGCGTGAATCCACGTGAATCTCAGTTGGTGTGGGCGATGGAAATTGTTGGGCGATGAGCGTGGCAGCGGCAAGGACGGAGGCAGAGACGGTTGCAAAAGAGACAGCAGACAGCTTCATGGACGAAGCTCCGAATTTGAGATGCCATCATCATACTTCGTACCAAAAACGCTTCAATCAATTTCACTGTTTCGACTATACAAAATTGTGATAGATATATTAGTTTCTATTATGCACTTGCAGGAGCTTGCATGTTCGGGTTGACTCAGGAACAGGAGCAGTTGCGCAGAGAGGTCCGCGAATTTGCCGAGCGCGAGGTGAAGCCGCACGTCGCGGAGTGGGACGAGAAGAGCCAGTTTCCGCATGAGGTGGTGAAGAAGCTGGGCGCGATGGGGCTGATGGGTGTGATCTTTCCCGAGTCGCTGGGCGGCGCGGGGATGGGCTATGTGGAGTACGTGCTGGCCGTGGAAGAGCTCTCGCGCGTAGATGGCAGCATCGGGATTATTGTGGCTTCGCACAACTCGCTTTGTACGAACCACATTATGCTGGCGGGCAACGATGAACAACGTAAGCGTTGGGTGACGAAGCTGGCGAGCGGCGAGTGGCTGGGCGCGTGGGGACTGACTGAGCCGGGGTCGGGCTCGGATGCAGGTGGGCTTCGCACGACGGCTACGAAGCGCGGCGATGGCTGGGTGCTGAATGGGTCGAAGACGTTCATCACGAATGGGAGCTATGCGAACTGCGTGCTGGTGCTGGCCGCAACTGACAAAGAGAAGGGAACGCATGGAGGCATTTCGGCGTTTGTGGTGGAGCGAGGGACGAAGGGGTTTCGCTCGGGCAAGAAGGAGAACAAACTCGGGCTGCGTGCGAGCGATACCGCTGAGTTGATCTTCGAGGACTGCGAGATTCCCACAGAGAACCTTGTCGGCAAAGAGGGCGATGGCTTCAAGGACGCAATGCGCGTGCTGGATGGCGGGAGAATTTCGATTGCGGCGTTGAGCCTGGGGATGGCGCGCGGTGCGCTCGATGCTGCGGTGGAATATGCGCAGCAGCGGAAGCAGTTTGGCAAACCGATCAGCGAGTTTCAGGCAATTCAGTTCAAGTTTGCCGATATGGCGACAGAGTTGGATGCGGCCTGGCTGCTGACGATGCGCGCGGCTCAGATGAAGGATGCGGGGATGCGCGTGACGCGCGAGTCGGCGATGGCGAAGCTGTATGCGAGCGAGGCCGCGTGCAGAATCTGCGACGCTGGCGTGCAGATTCACGGAGGGTATGGGTTCATCAAGGACTATCCGGCGGAGAAGTTTTACCGCGACGTGAGGCTGTGCCCGATCGGCGAAGGCACGAGTGAGATTCAGCGCATGGTGATTGCGCGCGAGATTCTGGGGAAGATGCCTTCGCGCGGCTGAGTTGCTCAGAGGTCTGAGTTGCTTAGAGATTAAAGGGCCAGACGCGCTGGACTGTTTTATAGAGAATCTGTTCGTGATCTTCAGGCGGCAGAAAGCCGAGATGATCGCGGAAGAGCGAGACGGCCTGTGCGTAGGAGAGGTCCTTCAGGCAGATAGGCCAGTCGGTTCCCCACATCAGGCGATTGGCGCCGAAGGTGCGGTAGAGATGTTTGACCTGCTCGGCGGAATCTGCGTAAGGATAGGGCTGCTTCGAGAGCGACCACATGTGCGAGATTTTGACGAAGACCTTCGGATAGCGTGCCAGGGCGAGTAACAGATCGAGTTGTTCCGGCTGACCGAGCGGGCAGTCGGCCATGTGGTCGATGACGACGGTGAGGTCGGGGTTCTGCTCGATGAGTGGGATGAGGTCGGTCATGCGCGTGACTGGCGCGAGGATCGTCATGGGGACTTTGAGTTGGGCGCAGCGGCGCCAGAGCGGCGGCATCAGCGGGCCTCGAATCCAGTCGCCTTCTGGCGTAGCGGATGGACTGAGGCGGACACCGTGGAAGCCTTGCACTTCGGTGAGGCGGCTGAGTTGATCGGGGGCCGCGGGGTCTTCGGGGTTGACGCGGCAGACACCTTTGAACGTGCGTGGATAGCGTTTGAGCACGCTGGCAAGATAGCTGTTATCCCACTTGTAATGGATGACCTGGATGAGCACGGTGCGCGCGACGTGATTGCTGTGCATCAGGCCGAGGAGTGTCTCCACGGTTGCGTTGTCGGGCTGCGGATGCGCTCCAGGTGCGAAAGGGAAGGCTGGGTCGCGCTTCCAGACGTGCACGTGTGAGTCGATGAGTAGCTGTTGAGATTCCGCGCGCACTTGTTGCGTTGGCATGGACAGCGCGAGTGAGCTGGCGAGAAAGCGGCGGCGGTCCACGATGCGGTCTTCTCCTGCAAACAGTGGCCAAAGATGCGGCTAGAAACTGCGCTGCACGCTGGTAAGTTTAGCTGGCGTGGCCTGCAGCGTGATAGTGGACGGTGGCAGGCCCGGAGCCGCGGCGGTTACAACGATCTTTCCTGAAGGCGCGGTGGCGCGGACGATGGCGATGGCGTTGCCATCGTAGAGCTTGCGATCGGTGGCGTGGAAGGGATCGTGGTCGTAGAGGTTGCCGTTGCCGACGGCGATGATCTTTGCCGGGCCGGAGATGGTGAAGTGGACGCGCGTCTCGCTGTCGGGGATGACGGTGCCGTTTGCGTCTTCGAGGGTTGCGGTGAGGTAGGCAACGTCGTTCCAGTCTGGCGTGAGTGTTGGTGCGGTTTCGCGCGTTGGCTTGTTGGTGAGATGCGCGGCGGCGAGGCCGGTTGAGAGTGCGAGGCGTGCGGGTGCTCCTGCGGTGCGGAGTTCGTCTTCGGCGACGATCTTTCCGTTGGTGCGCGCGATGGCTTTGAGCGTGCCGGAGGCGTAGGGCACATCGTACGTGATGGGGCTGGCGTCGGGGTGCAGTTTTTGCGCGCCGAGCGATTTGCCGTTGAGGAAGAGTTCGACCTCATCGGCGTTGGTGTAGACCTCGACGTGTTCGATGTGTGGTGACTGATCCTTCGGTGTCCAATCAAGCAGGAGCGACGGGCCGAAGCGAGTGGTGGGGTCGAGTGGTGTCTTTGGCGTGACTTGCTGGCTGTTGGAAGTGGGTGAAGCGTAGCCGGGGTCGGTGGGCGAGCGGCGCGCGGGCACGATGCGGCGGGCGATGCGGACCATCGGGGCGGTGCTCCACCAGGACTGGCGCTCGAATGCGCGTGCGCGGGGGAACGAGGTGGTGAGCAACAGTCCGCTGCCTGCACCGATGCGCGGCCAGCGACCGGCCTCGCCGAGATAGTCGATGCCGGTCCAGAGGAACTGTCCGGAGTACTCAGGATGATCACGCATTGCAACCCACTGGTTGCGGTCGTGCGTGTTCTCGGTGCCGATGATCTTGCGTGTAGGCTTCTGCGCGTGTGCGGCGAGAATCTCCTGCTCGCGGTAGTTCTGGCCGATGACGTCGAGCAGGTCGGCGAGGCCGTCGGTGTAGTCGTGCGAGGCGTTGGGCCGGAAGAGCGCTTGCGTGACGGGACGCGTGAGGTCGTTGGCGTGCGCGGTGGCGACGAGGCGCTTGAGAATGGGGATGGCGATATCGGGATGCGGCGTGTCGTGAATCTCGTTGCCGACGGACCAGAGGATGATGCTGGGATGGTTGCGGTCGCGCTGGATGGCAGACGCTTCGTCGCGCTCGGACCAGTCGCGGAAGTAGAGGTGGTAGTCGTAGCGGTTTTTGCCGACGGTCCAGCAGTCGAAGAACTCGTCCATGACGAGAAAGCCCATGCGATCTGCGAGATCGAGGAACTCCGGCGCGGGAGGGTTGTGCGCGGTGCGGATGGCGTTGACCCCGAGTGCGCGCAGAGCGGTGAGGCGACGTTGCCACGCGGCGAGCGGGACCGCGGTGCCGAGTGCGCCTGCGTCAGTGTGCAGAGCTGCGCCGTAGATTTTGTGATGGACACCGTTCAGGAAGAAACCTTTGTCGGCGTCGAAGTGAAACTCGCGAATGCCGAAGGGGACGTCTTCGTTGTCGATGGCTTTGCCGTCGCGCACGAGCGTTGCCTTTGCGGTGTAGAGCGCGCCGTGGCCGAGGTCCCAGCGGTTGGGGTTGGTAATGCTGGTCTCGGCGGTGAGGTCGGCTGTCTGGTTGGGTGCGAGCGTCTGCGCAGGTGAGGTGAAGGTTTTGACCGCGTGGCCATTGGGCGCAACAAGCGTGATGGAGAGCGAGATTTTTGCGGAGCGATCTGACTGATTGATGATGGTGTCGCGGACGTGGATGGTTGCGCGTGCGGCTGAGACCGCAGGTGTGGTGACGAAGGTCCCCCACTGTGCGATGTGTGTGTTGGAGACGGTGATGAGGCGGACCTGGCGGTTGATGCCTGCTCCGGGATACCAGCGTGAGGCGGGCTGCTCGGAGTCGTCGACGCGGACGGCGATGGTGTTTGAGCCGGCGTGGAGATGTGGCGTCAGGTCGTAGTAGAAGCTGGTGTAGCCGTAGGGATGGTGGCCGAGCAGTGCGCCGTTGATGTAGACATCGCTGTTGGCCATGACGCCGTCGAAGACGATGTAGGTGTGATGGTCGGGCGCGGGGTTGAACTCGAACGTTTTGCGATACCAGCCGATGCCCGCGGGAAAGAAGCCTCCGCCCTGGCCGGTGGTGTTGCTGGGATCGACGGGCCCGGCGATGGCCCAGTCGTGCGGGAGCGTGACGGTCTGCCACGAAGAGTCGTCGAAGGTGGGCTGCTGTGCGTTCGATGCGTCGGATTGGAGAAAGCGCCAGCCAGAGTCAAATGACTGGATGTTGCGTGGATGCGTTGAGTGTTGTGCAACGAGGGCGGATGTCGCGAGAAGAACCGTGGCGAGAAGAAGAATTCGGCGGTGCATGTGACTCCTGTTGCCCTCGACGAGATTTGTGGAGCTGCGGAAGCCCATGTCTCAAAAGCGAGACCTGGGCTCCCGCATGATTTGCTACCTGGGAGTTCCGGTTGGTGTGGGCATGGTTGGGTTGTATTTCGTCGCAAGCTCCGGCGTGGACTGCACGTCGGCTGCCGGTGGGTTGACTGCTTTTTTCACCTCGACGCCGAAGACGTAGCTGGGGCCGAACATGTTGCTGGTAAAGATGACCATGCTCTTGTCGGGCGTAAAGCGGACGTTGGGCTCTTCGCGGTAGTTGTGATGCGACATGTTGACGAGGTGCTCGGCCTGGAAGACGCCTGGTTGCCAGAAGGCTGGATCGTTGATCGCGCCCTGGCCTGTAATCATGCGTGGATGGAAGAGCTCGAGCCACTCACCGTCCGGAGCCTTCGCGACCTGGCCGGGATCGCCGCCATCGCCGCAGAAGAGGTCGAGGTCGCGTGTGAGGTTGAAGTGAATCGACCACTCGTTGCGCTGCATGTGGTACGCGGTGCGGCGGCCTGTTTCGAGGTTATAGCCGGCGAGGAAGAAGTCTTCGCCCTTGGGATACTGCCAGTCGTACCAGATGGTCTTGCCGTCGAGGCCCCAGAACTCGTGGCCTGCAATCTCCATGTACATGGTGCGCTTGTGGATGAGCGTGTTGTGCGTGCCATCGGTGTGGATCATCCAGATGCGATCGACCTTCTGCCAGGGGCCTTCGTGGCAATACATCAGCAGGTCGGGGTCGGTGGGTGAGAAGAGCAGATGATTGACCCAGTCGGTGGAGTGAAGCAGTATCTTCACATCGCCGGGTTTTTCGCCGTTGGGACCGGGCTCAAGCCGGATGGTGAAGAGCACGAGCGGAAGATGCGCAGCGAGTCGGCGCTCCATCATCTCGCCTTTGCTCTGGGGCTGGTAGTGCGGACCCTGGCTCGCGCTGGCTACGCGGTTGTCGGTCTTGCGCGCATTGGGAAGATTGGAGCCGTATTCCTGGTTCTGGTGGTCGCCCTCGATGTAGGTTCCAGCAGCAAGTGTCTCGTCGGCGTTGACGCTGACGATGTTCATGTGAGCAGGCAGGTCGATGAGTTTGCGTACTTCTCCGGTGTTCGTGTTGGCCTTGTAGACCGAAGTGACGCGGGTGGTGGGGTCGGTCTTGGTGAAGAAGATGCTGTTGGTTTTGTGGCCGACGACGAGCGCATGGACGTTGCCGAGCCAGAAGCCGCGATGGTTGGTTTCATTCGCTGGTCTGGGCGGATTGGGCACGAGCAGGCGCGTCTTTCTGGTTGCGAGATCGAGCACGTGGATGCCGTCGGGCGCGGTGTAGACCATCTGCTTCTCGTCGGGCGTGTAGGCATTGACGTTGAAGTAGAAGGCGCCGGAGTTGGGTTCGTTGGAGAGGCGCCAGACACGGTGGCCTGTGTCCTGATCGACCCAGGTGGTGGGCGGCGTTTGTGCGGCAAGCGGCAGGGCAATAGCGAGCGCAAGCGCTGACACAGCAAAGCGCATGAGTTTAGGCATGATACAAAGCTCCTTTTGCTGGCGAGAGATTTATACACCGTTGACGATGCAGTAGGGAAATAGTTTCCAAATGGGAACTTTAATTTTTCAAAGCTCTTGCAGGTGTCGTTGATGGGCGTGTGCGAAGGTGAGTTATAGCAAGGGCCGAACTACACTGAAGATATGAGCAGGACGGCAACTTCTTCGGTCAGTTCATTTCAAGAGATTGCGACGAAGGTCGCGGACGGCAGGCGCGTGGAACGCGAAGAGGCGCGCTGGCTGTGGCAGAATGCGTCGGACGAGGAGTTGCGCTCGCTGGCCGCTGTGGTGCGTGGGCGGTTTCATCAGCCGGGCTCGTGCACGTACATGGTGATGCGGATTATCAACTACACCAATGTGTGTGTGGCCCAGTGCGACTACTGCGCGTTCTATCGGCTGCCGGGGCAGGAGGGCGGCTACGTGCTGAGCCAGGATGAGGTCTTCCGCAAGCTCGACGAGTTGCTCGTTCTTGGCGGAGATTTAGCTGCGTTCAACGGCGGCTTCAATCCGCATCTTCCGCTCAGCTACTACTGCGACCTGTTTGCGGGGATTCGCGCGCGCTATGGCGAGCGGCTGGAGTTCTACGCGCTGACGATTGCGGAGTTTATGTATCTGGCCGATCACGCGAAGCTGAGCTATGCCGACGCTGCAGCGCGGCTGAAGGCCGCAGGTGTGCGGTGGATTACAGGCGGCGGCTCAGAGATTTTGACGGAGGAGTTTCGCGCGCGGCACTCGAAGTTCAAGTACACCGTTCGGGAGTACTTCGAAGCGCAACGGGCCATCCTGGATGCAGGTTTGAAGACGACAGCGACGATGGTGATTGGCTTCGACGAGACACTCGACGAACGGCTGGAGCATCTGGAACGCACGCGTCAGTTTCAGGACGAGACGGGCGGATTGGCGAGCTTTCTCTGCTGGACGTTCAAACCGTACTTCACGCAACTGGGCGGCATCGAAATCAGCACACAGGAGTATCTGAGGCATCTTGCGTTGTCGCGGATTTATCTGGACAACATTCCACGCATCCGCACGTCGGTGCTGACGCAGAATGAGAAGGCGCTCGAAGGATTGAACTATGGTGCGGATGACTTCGATCTGCCGATTGAAGATGAGGTGACGCAGAAGGCAGGCGCAACGATCAGCCTCGACTTCGAGCGGATACTCAGCTACGCGCGAGAGCTTGGGTTTGAGCCGACGTATCGGCATGTTGCGCTGGGAGCTGTCGACGCCGCGCGCACCTAGCTACTTCATGCGCCGCAGCGCAACTTGCGCGGCGTTGTATCCGCACATGCCGTGCACGCCTCCGCCGGGGGGCGTCGAGGACGAGCAGAGATAAAGATCGCTGGCCGAGGTTTGGTAGAGCAGGCCTGTGGGGCGAAAGACAAGCTGGCGCAGGTCCATCGCGCCTCCGCTGATGTCACCGCCAACGAGGTTTGCGTCCATGCCTTCGAGGCCCGCCGGTGTGAAGACGCGGCGCGCGAGGACCGAGTCGCGGAATCCAGGAGCGAAGCGCTCGATCTGATCTTCGATGGCGTTCAGACAGTCTTCGTTCCAGCCATTGGGGACGTGGCAGTAGGCCCAGGCGATGTGCTTGCCTTCCGGCGCGCGTGTTGGATCAAACAGTGTTGGCTGTACGACGATGAGGAATGGACGGTCCGCGACTTTGCCATGCACGACAGCAGCCTCGGATGCAGCAATCTCGTCCATGCTTCCTCCAACATGCACGGTTGCAGCGCGTAGACACTCGGGGGCCGTCCACGGGATGGGATTCGATAGCGCGTAATCAACCTTGAATACGCCAGGGCCGTAGCGATAGCGTTGGAGACGGTTGCGATAGCCGGGTGAGAGTTTTTCGCCTGCGATGCTGATGAGCTGCCGTGGTGTGAGATCGCAAAGCGTCAGCTCGCATGGAGGCAATTGCTCGAAGGTTTCGATGGGCGATGATGT
This sequence comes from Edaphobacter acidisoli, assembly GCF_014642855.1. Lineage (NCBI taxonomy): Bacteria > Pseudomonadati > Acidobacteriota > Terriglobia > Terriglobales > Acidobacteriaceae > Edaphobacter > Edaphobacter acidisoli. The sequence goes on from NZ_BMJB01000001.1 coordinate 81,524, forward strand.
GTGAACGACACCGCCTAGCGTTTCAAGATAGCGACACAGCGCGTTTGTAATCGACTGCGAACCACCTCGTGGAATGGGCCATCCGACGGCATGAGCGGCGGCGCCTAACACCAGTCCGAATGATGCACTGGCCGCTGCATCGAGACTGAGGAAAGAGTGAGCCGCAAGTCCTGCAAAGAGCGCTCGCGCCCGCTCGTTGCGAAAATGACGGCGGGCCACAAAGCGCGCAGAGGCGAGCGCATCCTGCGCGAACTTTGCGAGCAGCATGGGATGGCGCGGTATGGAAAGTGGGGGACGAAGGATGTCTTCCGTGAAATTGTTCCAGTGAGATGCCAGCGGCTCCATCATGCTGCGCCACGCTGCGCCGTCTTCTCCAAGTGCGGCTTGCGCGTCATCAAAGCTGCGCTCCAGCATGACGGCTGTGCCGTCATCCAGGGGATGAGCGAGCGGCGCGGGCGAGTGAATCCATTCGAGGCCATGATCGGCTAGCGGCAATGTCTGGAAGAATGGCGAGCCTGCCGCCATGGGATGAACCGCGGAGCCGAAGTCGTGATGGAAACCGGGAAGCGTGAGGTCGAGCGTGCGTGCCGCTCCGCCGGGCTGAGGCTCGGCTTCAAAGACCCTGACTTCAAAGCCGGACTGCGCCAGTGCAATGGCTGCCGCCAGGCCGTTCGGTCCAGCACCGATAACGCAGGCTTTTCCCTGCTGCGATTCATGCGTGCGGTTCTGAGGCAGCTGGTTCATGTCGTAACTCTCGCAGATTGCTCTCTATCTACCGGATGCTTCTTGCGCCGCTAAGGTTGTGGCGTAGTCAGTGGACGTTCGATCACAATGCCAACTTTGCCATCGGGATTCATTGCCAGTGTTGGTGCATAAGCGCCTAATAACTTGCGATGCCACCAGATACCTTGCGTGCGCTTCTCTTGCATGGTGCTGAACCAGTACTGCCATAAGACAGCGCGGATGAGTTGCGGCGGCTTGTTCGGAAATGGATTCCCGGCAAAGAGTGCCAGCACGTCGGAGTCGTTGGTCAGCAGACGTTCTTCTGTGCGCGGAACGATAGGGTATTCGGTCCACGTGCCGAGCGATGCGAACCAGAGATTCCAGTCGAAGCGCGGCTGATACGGAGCATAGATGCTGGGAGGGACGCGGACATCCTGCGGCTTATAACGGTAAGGATAGGCAAGCCAGGTTGTGCCGTCGTTCGATCCTTGAAATTCGATCTCGTAGCGGTTAGGCGTCATCACGGCGAAGAGGCCGTATTGGTTGGCGATACGGAACGGCTCCAGCGCAGAGACAGGCAGTTCGGGCAAAGGAATCTCACGCCAGAACATCTGCAACATGGGAAGCGTTGTTGCGTAGAAGATCCACGTGAGCATGACCGTGATGAAGGCAAGACGGAGCGAACGCAAGTGATGTTTGATGCGTGTGGGAAGTGCCACTGGGACATCTTCAGAAGGGATGATCTCAGGAGCAGACTCGGTTGCGACGGCAAGATTCGCTCTCCACCTCAGCGGGACGAAGTGCATCAGGAATCGATCGTCGAGTAGCAAAAAGCCCAGCGCGAGGACGATGTAGTTCAGGAACGCATAATTCGCTGTGAGGATCACCGCAATCTGCCACGGTGTTGCGATGAGGAAACAGGCGATGCGCCAGCGTCGCGGCAGAAACAGCATCCACACGATGATGAGTTCGAGCGCAAACGTAGCCAGCACCGTTCCTGCGTGAAACCAATGCGGCATGTGCTGGACGTACCAGCCGATCCATGTAGGCAGCGGGCCATTCTGGTAGTACTGGTCCATTGCTGTGAGGTGCCGCCACTCCGGATCTCCGCTGGCGAGCTTGACCACGCCGGACTCGAAGTAAATGCGGAACCACTCCCACTGCAACAGGAACAGACTGGCGCGCGGGGCGAGCGAGGTCTTTCCCCAGCCAGGCCAAAAACCACGTGGTGCAAAGAACAGAGCGATGAAGCCGGCTTCGAGCAGCATGCCGTCGGACTGATAGCTGGAAAAATCGCCCGCCGCGCTGACGAAGGAGAGACAGCAGACGAAGCAGATCAGCAACATCGCACGCGGCCAGACGTTCACGATGGAAAGCAGCGAAGCGATGATGCCGACCCAGCAGAGCGCCATCAGCATGTGCGAGCTCGTCGAAAACCACAGCAAAGTAGGGGCGAACCAGAAGCGCAGTTGCCCAAGATGCTCTGCTGCCGACTCGAGGTATTCGCTTGCAGGTAGGATGCCCTGCGGGCCAATCAGTCCGCGAATCTGAAAGATGAGTGAGTAGAACGCGGAGAAATAGATAAGGCCGAGTGCTCGCAAGAAAATCCATCGCGCGATCTGACAGTCGGGCGCGCCCTTCTCGGGCGCGAACCAACGGTGAACCGTCAGTGCGATGGATGTGTTCATCTGCGTTCGAGATTATAGTTCCACCAGCGGTGTTGAGTACTTCAGATGTGCAGCGTCTGCTAAATGATAAGCGGGAAAGGTGAGCGAATCAGCCTGAACATCGATAGCTGCACCAGGCGCTTCACGACATCGCCAGTACCAACAGATTCCAGTCCATAAAGCCGCGATGACTCAGCGCTTCGCCGGTGTCCGGATGGTAATACTCGTTGAGTGAGCCTGTTGCGGCGAGGTCGCGGTCGAGCAGATGAATCGTCTTGTCGGCCAGTACCTCGGCGTCATCATTCATTCCATAACGCTTGAGTCCGCTCCACACAAAATAATTGACGATGATCCAAATCGGTCCCAGCCAGTTGCTTGGATTAGTGCTGCTCGCCAGCGAGTACATGCTCTCCTGCGCCGAAAGCGAACGGACTCCAGTGTTCGCGCAAAATGTCTTCGTATTGCGCTGATGCATCGCGAGTGCATGTGCCTGCTCACTGGTCGCGATCCCGCACCACATGGGAAGAAATCCTGTAAAGGTCTGGATGCGTAGCGGCAGGGAACTCCACGACATCGCCATACCCCGCGGAACATCGGGAATGAGTTCGGATCGCCGGTCCACACACTGCACGTCGGCCGTATAAAAGAACTGGTCGCGCGGGTCCCAGCAGCAGCGTTGCGTCGCTTCGGCAACAGAGTGTGCCTTTTCTCGCAGTTCTGTCTCATGGGAGTGCAGACCTAGTTGTGCAGCCAGCTCCGCTGCTGCCTGCAGGTCTTGATGCCAGAGTGTATTCAGCAGAAGATTCGCGGACGAAAAGAACGGACGGCCGAAGGTCGTGGGATCATTGTCATTGCCGATTGCGACATCGTCGCCCCAGACGAGTAGACCGGTATGCGAACGGTTGTTCGTTTCCCAACTTCTGAAGAAAAGCAAAAGATTGTCGAAGTGAGGCACCAGCCAGTTGTACCCAATCTCGTGTGAGACGAGCAGCGCAAGTTGTGCAAGCACAGGCTTGGCTTGATTCTCCTTGTGCGGGGCCGCTCCGCCAAGACAATGCAACGGGTCAGGATTGGAAACGGAGATAAGCATCGGAATGCGGCCATCGTGGTCCTGATGATCGAAGAAGTTCAGCAGGCTTCCTCGCGCATGTTCGATGACCTGCCTGCGCAGCACTTGATCCCCGGCTTTCGAGGACGTTTGGAGAAGTCCAAGCGTCGTCCACAGCGTGTCCCAGTCCCACAACTCGGTAGAGTATTGGCTGTGGGGCAGGGAGGGCGAGATGCTCGGATATCGCAGATGGCCCTGTGCAGGCCGCAAGAGCTTCGTTGCGTTTTCGTGGAAATATTGTGTGAGACGTTGAACAGCTTTGGCGCGCTCGTCCACGCCGAGCCGGAATTTGGTGCTTGCCAACGCGGCATCCGCCTGTGCCTGACTTGACGCGGGCGCGAGGCTCGCAACTGCGGAGGCTGCAATTGCCTGAAGGACAGATCGTCTGGATGGTGTGGTCATCGAGGCATCCAGACGAGGTGGGGTTTATGCATAGAACAGCAAGTTTATCGCGTCTTTCTCATTTTGCTCGGCGGGTATCAGGACTCCGTCTCGGAGGCATGGTGATATATCTCCCACCCAAGATAATTTCCTAGTGCCTCCGCTACGGCGGCTGCACAGTGACTTCCGTTCATTGCCGCATGATGCTCAAATCCGTTACGGCAGATATATTGCATCAGCTTTGGCAGGCGTTCGACATGGACAACAGCCTTTGTGCCGAAAGTGTCCAGTGGATCATCGGTAAACATGCCTTCTCCGACGTAGGCGCGGATGCGTCCAGTAAGGTCGTCCGTGCTGATGCGGCCAAAGGTTACGGGGCCGGCCGGCGTGCGGCCCGAGAGCGCGCCGACTGTGTTCTCCTCGCCGAGGACGGTGCCCAGGATCGGCGCAGTTCCGATGCGGATGTCGGGTAGAAAGTCGCGTGCCCAGTTGCCGCAGTGAAAGAAGACACACTTGTCCGGATCTTTGCCATAGTTGTTGTTCCAATCCACGAGAGCGCTGGGCCGTGTGCTCGCGAGTTGCAGCGCATACATGCTGACGACGCCCGCGATATCGACTTCGCAAGCCGATGGCAGCATCTGCTCGCTCATCATCGACATGACGGTGCAGACGTTCACCCCGTAGTTTTTTTGCAGCGAGCTCCAGCACTGAATAGCCGTAGCAGCAAGGCCAAGCGAGCGCATCCAGTCATCAATGACGATAGCGAGTTTGGCAATCCGCAGCATGGATTCTGCCGGCGCTGCGGAAGAATCCGCATAGGCGCGAATCTGTTCGATGTGCTCTTTGACGCGCAGATCGGAGTCATTGATCTTGGCGGCAGCGCCGAAGACCTCAGAGAGGTCCATCGTATTAACGGAGATCCCCGAGGCCTCAAAGAGTTTTTCACTGAAGCGTGTTGTGTTGAAGGCATTGGGCCGCGCACCGATGGCGCCCACGCGGACGCGGCGCAGCCCCCGCGCAACCCGGCAAACGGACATGAACTGAGTCAGGTCCTCGCGGAAACGCGGATCGCTGATGGCAACGGTATGGTCGCGCGTGAGCGAGTAATGGAAGCCATACTGGCGGAGGTTATTGCAGACGGAGATTTTTCCGCAGAAGGCATCGCGGCGGCGTTCGAGGCCGAACTGATCGAGATCGTCGGGGCTCGCCTGCACCAGAATCGGAACTCGCAGTTCAGAAAGGCGAATCGAATCCGCCACGCCCTTCTCATCACCGAAGTTAGGCAGAGAGACGAGGATGCCGTCGATGGAGGAGCGATGCTGCGCGAAGAGTTCACCGCAGCGCGTCGCGTCGGCCCAGGTTTCTACAGACCCAAAGCGCGTCTCCACAGGCGTTAGCCAGATGGGAGTAATCGAAAGTTCGGAGAATAACTTCTCCAGGTCGCGGCGTGCCTCTTGAATCAGCACGTCTGGAAAGAAATCGCGATTGCCGAGAATGACGCCAAGTGTGAAGTTAGCCATGGGAGTTACCTGATCTTCTCAAAGTTATGAAAGTCGTCAACGTTGGTGCGCGTGACCAGCACGCATGGGATGCTCTGCCGCTCAGGCTGACCGGTGCTGCCAGTATGCAGATAGCGGTCCGCTTCATCGACCGCGAGGTTGGAGATATAGACGGCCGGCTGCAACACGGTGGCTTCGATGCGGCCTTCTTTGATTGCGCTTAGAGCGTCGGGGCTGCCGTCGAATCCAACGATCTTAATCTTTGTACGTCCGGCAGATCTGACGGCGGCCGCCGCGCCCACCGCCATCGTATCGTTGCCCGCGATGATTCCATCAAGATCAGCATGGGCTTGCAAGATCGTTTCGGTCTTTTGAAATGCTTCTTCCGCAGACCAGTTTGCAGACTGTGATTCGACGAGATGAAGGCCGGGGTGTGCGTCGAGAACTGCGTGAAATCCCTTGGTGCGAATTTGCGCGTTTGTATCGGACTCGCGCCCAAGCAGCTCTGCGTAGTTGCCTTTGCCGCCGAGAATGCGCGCGAACTCACCGGCGACAAGCCGCGCACCCTGATCGTTATCGGAGACAATCTGCGCTTTAGCCAAACCACTCACAGCAATCTCGCGGTCGATAAGGAATACGGGAATACCGGCTTTGGTCGCGCGCCGCACTGCCGAGATGGAGGCATCCGTGCCTGCGTTGTCGAGGATGATCGCTGCTGCATTCGATGCAATCGCCGCATCGATCAGGTTGTCCTGCTGATAGGCATCATCATCGTGCGAGTTCACACGTACACGATATCCCAGCGCTACGGCGTGCGCTGCTGCAGCATCGGCCTCTGTCTTGAAGAAAGGGTTGTCCTCGGACGGGACGATGATAGCGATCAATTTTTTGTGCAGGTCTGCTCGATGGCACCCTGTAAGGCAAAGTGCCGAGATCGCCAGCAAAGTGATCGATGTGCAAAGACGGCGTCGTATCACCGCGATCCTTCCGTCGAGGTAAGCATATAAGGCAGCAGACGAGCTTGAATGCGGCTTTGAAGCTGATCAATCGCAACGGCCATCACAATCACCAGGCCCGTAATCACCATCTGCCAGAACTGCGAGACGCCCAGCATGATCAGTCCGTCTTCGAGCACGCCGATGACGAAGGCGCCGATGAGCGATCCGGTGATGGTGCCGCGTCCCCCCATCAGCGAAGTTCCGCCCAACACTACGGCTGCAATCGCGGTCAGCTCAAAGCTCTCACCAGTCGCAGGATGCGCGGCCTCCAGTTGTCCGGCAATAATCAAACCCACCAGCGCGGCCGTGAACGCTGAGAAGACATACGTGAACACCTTCACGCGATTGACACGAATGCCCGCAAGAACCGACGCGCGCTCATTCCCGCCGATCGCATAGATATGGCGGCCAAGCGGAGTCTTGACCGCAATGAGCCATGTCACTGCAAAGACCGCCAGCATAATCCAAACCGGAGTCGGAAGGCCAAGAAAGGCGCTTTCGCCAATGGCTGGAAATCCTGTGTTGTGGCGCGCGGGTATTCCTGCCAGATCGGGGAAGGTCTTGCCGTTCGAGATCAACAGCGCCGCGCCACGCGCGATGTAGAGCGTTCCAAGTGTGGCAATAAATGGCGCAACGTTGGCCTTCGCGACCAGCCATCCGTTCAGCAGTCCTACGAGCAGGCAAGCTGCAATGGCGCAGAGAATCGCAACAATGGCCGGAGGGAAATACTGGCTACCGCCAAGGTGAAATCCCTGTGTGAGCACATAGCCCGCAACCATGCCGCTTAATCCTGCGAGCGAGCCAACGGACAGATCAATGCCTCCAGTGAGAATGGAGAATGTCATTCCCACCGCCAGTAGTGCAGAGATGGAGACGTGCTTGGTCAGGATGGAGAAGTTATTGAGCGTGAGAAACGCTGGCGCCAAAGCAGAGAAGAGAATAAGCAGCAGCAACAGGACGAGAATGGCCCGCGCCTTCAGCAGCAGAAGCGCTATGCGTGCTGAGACGGCCAAAGTTCGTTGCGGCCGGGAAACGGCGGTGGCGGCTGAATTCATCCCTGACTCCATGAAGGTGTATGCGCCAGCGCATTGCCGCGCTCTGGGCGCGAGACGGATGGGCTGGCTGCTGCGAAGAGTGCTTCGTCGGTAATTTCATTGCGAAGAAATCGTGCAGAGATGCGTCCCTGGCAGAGGACCAGTACACGGTCAGCCAGCAAACGTGTCTCTTCAATCTCCGACGAGGTAAACAGAATGCTGAGTCCGTTCGCGGCCAACCGGCGCAGCGTGCGATAGATCTCCTGGCGCGCGCCCACGTCCACGCCGCGCGTAGGTTCGTCGAGCAGCAGCACAGACGGCGACCGCATCAGGCATCGAGCCAGTAGCACCTTCTGCTGATTGCCGCCCGAGAGCAGCGAGACGGGCAACTCGCAGTCTGTCGGAACAATGTTCAATTCGCGAGCAATCTCTTGCACCCGCGCGGTCTCCTGCGTGCGAGAGAGAAAGATGCCTTTGGTTGCCGCGATCGCGATGTTTTCGCGCACGGAGAGTTCAGAGAAAAGCCCGTCTCGTTGCCGATCTTCAGGAACAAGCACGATGCCAGCCGCCACCGTATCGGTGACGTTGCGCAATTCGACTATGGTGTCGCGAAGATAAACTCGGCCAGCGGCCATGCGGCGATGACCAGCGAGCGCTTCGACAAGCTCAGTACGCCCGGCGCCAAGCAGACCATAGATGCCCAACACCTCGCCCGGCGCAAGCGCGAAGCTCACCGAGTGAAGTGGGGCCTGTGCTTCCTGGTCGCCACCACTGCTTTCGAGGGTAAGCCCTTCGGCTCTAAGAAGCGGAGCGGCATTCGTGCGCTCTGCTCGCGAGTGCTCGGTTTCGGGCGCCGCAGGGCGTCCGGACATACGCTCGACGATCCATTCGCGCGAGACTTCGTTGCGCGGAGCCTCACCTACGACACGGCCCGAGCGCAGCACGGTAAACCAGTCTCCCAGATAGAGCAGCTCATGGAGCCGATGCGAGATGTAGATGATGGTCACACCCGATTGCCGCAGCTCCGCGAGCACTTCAAAGAGCGACTCCGTCTCGCTGGTGGAGAGAGCTGATGTTGGTTCATCGAGAATGAGCAACTTCGCGCCGAAGACCAGTGAGCGTGCAATCTCGAGCAACTGTCTGCAACCAAGCGAAAGATGCGCGGCTTCAGAGCGAACAGGAACCGGCTTGCGAAGCTTCTCCATCGCTGCTGCCGAACGGCGATCCTGCGTGGCGCGATCAATGATGGATGAAGCACGCGTCAGCTCCCGGCCCGCAAAGATGTTCTCACTGACATCAAGGTTTGGAAGCACGGCGAGTTCCTGATGCACGATGGAGATGCCGTGTGCTGCGGCCTCGCGCGGAGAGCGAATCGAGATCGGTTCTCCATCGAGTAGAAGCTCTCCTTTATCGGCGATCTCAGCACCGGCCAGAATGCGCATCAGCGTGCTCTTGCCCGCTCCGTTCTCGCCGATCAGCACATTCACCTGATTGCGCCGAATGCGGTAGGTCACCTGATCGAGCGCAACATTGCCGCCATAACGCTTGACGATGCCGCGAGCTTCCAGCAGCAGATCGGACGACGCAGAGGTCATATCTGTCTCCTCTTTGCATCCGTGCGCAAGCGCGCGCGTGAAACCGCATCGATCCACGCGCTGTACATCTCATCCCGTCGAGTTGCAGGCATGGTTGGAGAAAACGTCTGCGATTCGCGTGGTAGTGCAGCAAGATCGGAGAATGACTCCCACCATCCCAACGCCAGCCCGCCCAGAAAAGCCGTCCCCAGCGCAGACAAATCCTCGCAGGCGGAGCGATGCACCGGGCGTTGCAGCAGATCGCTCTGCAACTGCATCAGCATCTTGTTGCGTGTAGCGCCGCCGTCGGTGGCAAGCCCGGGCAAATTGATTTTGCACGCGGCCTCCATCGCCGCGAAGACGTCTGCCACTTGAAATGCAATCGAGTTGATTGCTGCCCGCGCCAGATGCGCAGCTTTGTGAAAACGCCCTAGATTGGCAATCAGGCCGCGCGCCTCGCTGTCCCACCACGGCGCTCCCAGTCCTACCATCGCAGGAACCAGCACGATACCTGCGCTGTCATCGACGGTCTCGGCCAACGCAGCCACATCGCGCGCAGGATCGGCAAGCCCGAGAAATTCGCCCACCCACTGCACAGCTGATCCGGTCATCGGGATGTTGCCTTCAAGCGCATACTGCACCTCGCCGTTTGCGGACCATGCAATCGTGCGCGCCAAAACATCGGTGCCGACGCGCCCCTCGGTGAGCATCATTAAAGATGATCCCGTGCCGTACGTTGCCTTGATACTGCCGGCATCGAAGCGTCCATGACCGGCCAGTGCGGCGTGTGAATCTCCAATAAGGGAGACAATCGGCACGCCAGCCAATTCAGGAATAGTCGTACACGTTCCTGCACACCCGCTCGACTCGCAGATGCGGGGCAGTGCCCGCTTCGGAATGTCGAAGATGCGCAGAAGCTCGTCATCCCATGTAACTGTTGCGAGATGGACGAGCCCTGTGCGCGAAGCATTCGATGCGTCGGTCACATGTTCTTTGCCGCCGGTGAGATTCCACATCAGCCAGCTATCGACTGTGCCCAGGCAGATATCGCCGGATTCGGCGGCCTCACGCATGCGCGGCTGATGTTCCAGCATCCACGCCCACTTGCCCGCAGTCAACAGCGTCCCGAGCGGCAATCCCGAGCGCTCGCGAATCGTTTCGGCATAAGGAGCAACGCGTTCGCAAACGGAGATGGAGCGTTGGCATTGCCATGAAACAGCATTCACCGCAGGCTTGCCGTCGCGCCACCACGCCAACGCAGTCTCGCGCTGGTTAGAGAGTGCGATTCCATCAATCGTTGCATGTTGCGCGCGCGCCCACTCTGCACAAGCTGTTGCTACTTCGCGGACAGACTCCCACAGCGCCAAAGGGTCTTGCTCAAGCAATCCGGGGCGTGGCTGCAGTAACTCCACGCTCGTGCTCTTACGAAACACAGGCTCACCATTGCGTCCGACAAGCAGGGCCTTCGTGTTCGTTGTCCCTTGATCGAGCGCAAGGAGGAGTCCCGCCATCTCAGCCCCTCACTCCCAGCAGATCGAGCGCGGCTTGTTCAATTCCCGTAGCCGTCAGGCCGAAGTGTTCCAGCAGAAACTCCGCAGAACCTGTCGGCGCAAACACCCCAGGAACCCCGAGGATGCGCATCCTCGCCGGATGGTGCACGCACAGCACTTCAGCAACCGCGCCACCAAGCCCGCCGGCGGCCAGTGCCTCCTCCGCCGTAACGATGCCGCGAGTCGTGCGTGCCGCATCGATAATAGCGTCGCTATCAAAAGGTTTCATGCTGCTCATATTCAGCACACGCGCGCTCACTCCACGCGCCTCCAGTGATTGTGCAGCATCCAAAGCGCGGCTGACCATCAGGCCATTGGCGACAATCGTTACATCATCGCCGTCACGCAGCCGTACCGCTTTGCCAAGAGTGAATTCATAGTCTTCAGTGTTCACCTGAGGCACGGGAACTCTGCTGATGCGAAGAAACTGTGGTCCAACATGCTGAAGCGAAGCGCGCACCACAGCGGCCGTCTCACGTGGATCAGCGGGAACAACCACCGACAGGTTCGGCAGAATCCGCGTCCAGGCCAGGTCTTCAATGGAGTGGTGCGTCGGCCCCAGCTCGCCATACGCCATGCCCGACGACATCCCACAGAGCTTCACGTTGGAGTTGGAATAAGCCATGTCCACTTTCACCTGTTCCATCGCGCGCGCAGTCAGAAAGCACGAAGCGCCGCTGACGTAGGGAACCATCCCGCCATTGGCCAGCCCGCACCCTACGCCGATCATGTTCTGTTCAGCGATCCCGACATTCACAAAGCGGTTTGGAAACTTCGATCGAAAGCCGCTCAGTCGTGTGGAAGAAACAGAGTCGTTAACAACTGCGCAGACGCGGGAGTCCGCCGCTGCGAGTTGCTCCAGCGTCTCCGACCACGCGATGCGGCAATCGAAACGCTGGGCCTTTCCGGTATGGGCTGGCGAAGTATGTACAGTGCTCACAGGGGTAACTCCACATTCAATTCGGCTGCGGCCGCTTCCAACTGTGCGACCGTCGGCACACCATGGTGCCACGCTGGCTGGTTCTCGGCGAAGGACACGCCCTTCCCTTTAATAGTGTTGGCAATGATGCAACTCGGCTTACCTTTCTCGAAAGGCAGCCGCGAAAAGGCATCGAGCAAAGCTTCATGGTTGTGCCCATCGATTTCAAGGACGGAAAACCCAAACGCGAGCCATTTGGCGGCGAGCGGGTCCATACGAATCGTCTTCTCCGTAAAGTCGCCTTGCTGAATGCGATTGCGGTCGACGATCACCGTCAGGTTGTCCAATTCGTAGTGATGGGCCGTCATTGCGGCCTCCCAGTTGGAACCCTCCTGCAATTCACCATCACCCGTCAGCACGAAGACGCGCCAGGTTTCGCCGCGCATCCGCGCTGCCAGCGCGGCGCCTGTTGCAATCGGCAGCCCGTGCCCCAGAGGGCCCGTGTTCGCTTCAATCCCCGGAAGTTTGTTGCGATCAGGGTGTCCATTCAGAGGCGAAAGAGGGTCCATGAATCGGCCAAGCCACGCGCGTGGAAAAAATCCGCGCGCCGCCAGCGTCGAATAAAATGCTCCCGCACAGTGGCCCTTTGACATCATGAAGCGGTCCCGCTGAGGCCATGCGGGCCGGGCAGTATCTACATTCAGAACTCCGCCGAGATAAAGCGTGGCGAGGATGTCCGCCGAAGACAGGTCGCCGCCTGTATGTCCGACGCCGGAGTGATGCGTCATCGTCATCGCGCTCAGCCGGATTCGATTCGCTTCGCGCTGAAGCAAAGCTGTATCCGGCCTCTGATTCAGGCGTTCCTTGAAGGTTGTTTCCTGCATGGAATTCTCCAATGCATATATATGCATAGCTGCGCTATATTGCAACTCGACTATAACACTATCGCCCGGATGCGCCTTAAGAAATGACGGTGACCGTGAGAATATTCCGCATTTCGAACCCAATGCAGCCACCGAGGGTGACACTCTGCATCTGCATCAAGGCGCTTTTCATGACAAAAAAAGCGCGCTCACGGAGATGCCCACGACCTGAGGCGGATTAGAATTGGACGACGTTCTGAGAGGGTGGTGGTTGTGAAGAAACTCCTGATCTTGATCGGTATGTTGGCAGCGCTGCTAGGCATGGGAGCGCAGGCGCAAACTGCGCCGGAGACGTGGCAAGGGACATTGCATGCGGGACGAGACCTTCGCCTTGTGCTACAGGTCACGAAGGTGGATGGGGCGCTGAAGGGAAAGATATTCAGCATTGACCAGGGACCGGGCGGAATGACCACGACCACGATGTCGATAGACGGCGGCGTGCTGAAGTTCGCAATTACCGGCATGGACATGAGCTATGAGGGCAAGCTGAGTCCGGACGGAAAATCGGCAACCGGCACGTGGAAGCAGGGAGGGCGTGAAACTCCGCTGGTGCTGGAGCATGTGAGCGCCGATGCCGCGTGGGAGATTCCAAAGGCAACGCCGGCCCTGAGCCTGATGGATCCGAAGCTTACGCCGGGGTACGAGGTGGCAACCATCAAGCCAAGCAGGCCCGACGAGCAGGGAAGAGGATTCACGCTGCAGGGGCGGCATCTCGTGGCGAGAAACTTCACCGTGGAAGGTCTGATTACGCTCGCGTATAACCTCCACTCGACACAGGTGATGGGGGGGCCGGATTGGATTAAGAAAGATCACTTCGACATGGACGTGTTGCCGGACCATGAAGGCTTGCCGAGTCTCGAGCAGGCAAGGGGGATCGTCCGAAAGCTCCTTGCAGACCGGTTTGCGCTGAAGTTTCATGACGACACCAAAGTGCTCCCGGTGTATGTGCTGTCGGTGGCGAAGTCAGGACCGAAGCTGACGAAGAGCGCATCCGATCCGAATAGCCCTCCAGGGATGGGCGGGCCGCCGGGCAGAATGATGATGCGCAATGGGACCATGGCTGAGTTTGCGCAGGTGATGCAGGGGATACTCGACCGTCCGGTGTTAGACCAGACGGAGCTGAAGGACCGGTACGACCTCACCATGCGATGGACGCCGGACGACTCGCAGTATGGAGGAAGGGTTCCGCCGCAGAACAGCGGAGATAACGCAGCGAATGCGGACGCGCCGCCCCCGTTATTTACAGCGATCCAGGAGCAGATTGGACTGAAGCTGGATGCGGTAAAGGCACCAGCGAAGGTGATGGTGATTGAGAGCGTGAACCAGCCTTCGGCGAATTAGCCGACAGCGCTCGTAGTGATCTTTGCTTTGAGTGAGACTCGCCAGGATGTCTTTGGAAGGTGTAATGGCGGAGAGGGAGGGATTCGAACCCCCGATAGCCTTGCGACTATGTCTGATTTCGAGTCAGGTGCATTCAACCGGGCTCTGCCACCTCTCCGCTAGAGGCGTGGACACGCTTGTGGCGCTCTCATCATTGTACTGTATCTCAGGCGGGACTTAAAGTCCGCGGCGCGAGCCTCAGCGATTGTATTGCGGCGTCGGCCCGCGAAGCGTGCGCCAGGCCTCATTGCAGCGTTCGACCGCATCGCTTGAGAGCGGACCATCCCCGGCCGTGGCAATGTTCTGATCAAGCTGTTCCAGCCGCGAAGCGCCCAGGATGATACTGTCGATCGGTGTGTGATGCAGCATCCAACCAAGCGCAACGCTCAGGAGCGAACGCCGCTCGCTCTGCCCCACCTGCTTCAGTTGATCGACTGCGTCGAAGTCCTCCGCGTGCCAGTAGCGGTCCTGATACATCTTGTTCCCGTCAAAGCGCGTTCCCGCTGCAACCGCATCACGCGTGTGCTTGCCTGTCAGCAGGCCTGCAGCGAGCGGGTTATACGCAATCACCGAGACACCCATCTCCTTCGCCATCGGAAGAAACTCCTGCTCGATGCCGCGCGCCAGCAGGTTGTACATATGCTGCGCTACGCTGACCGGACGATAGCGGTGCTTCTCGGCAAGAGAGAGCATCTGTGCCACCTGCCAGCTTGAGTAGTTCGACGTTGCCGGAAAGCGCACTTTGCCCTGTTCAACCAGCGCGTCCATCGCCTCCAGGCTCTCTTCTACAGGCACATCATAGTCAGGCTGGTGAAAGTAGTAGAGGTCGACGTAGTCCGTCTGCAGTCGCCGCAAACTCTCTTCAATCGCGCGAACGATGGCCTTTTTAGAAAGACCGCTCTGCTCTGGAGCATCACCCATCTTGCCCCAAACCTTCGTTGCCACAACAACGCTCTGCCGACGCCTCTTCAGCGCATCGCCCAGCATCGTCTCTGCCGCGCCCGCCTGGTAGATATTCGCAGTGTCGAAGAAGTTGATGCCTGCCTCAATCGATCGCGCCACCATGTCGCGCGCAGCGCTAGCATCAGCCTGTGCGCCGAAGGTCATCGTGCCAAAACAAAGCCGCGAAACGTTGAGGTCGGTGCCTTGAAGCGTGCGATATTCCATAAATCCCTGAAGTGGTAGAAGGGGCGTTGTTCAAGCGCAAAAGATACAGGTGGCCCAGCGTGGACGCCTAAGCGTTTTCCTGTAATGCGCCGGACATCTTTTTGGTCGCACCCAGCAACTCAGCGATGATCTTCCTCTGTCGCGTCTCATCCATGCGAATCAGCGGCACCGAGATACTCACCGCGGCTTCGACGCGCGACCCGCGCGAGAAGATCGGTGCGCCAACGCAGATGCCGCCCTCGGTGGCCTCGCCGCGGTCGAACGCATACCCGGTCTGCCGTACCTGGTCGAACTCCGTGAAGATCGATCCGTGGTCCGTAATGGTCTTTTCCGTGCGGCGAAACAACCCATAGACCTCCACCAGCCGGTCGATCACCGTGCGTTCCTGAAACGCCGTAATCGCCTTGCCCATCGAGCTGGCGTACGGCGGAAGAATGCGTCCAACCTTGTTGATCGCCCGTATATCGTGAAAGCTCTCAATGCTATCGAGCACGGCAATGTGGTCCTCAAACAGAAACGAGAGGCTGGTCGTCTCGTTGAACTGCCGCGCCAGCTCCACCAGGTGCGGATGCACAAGATCGCGGACGATGTTGGCCCGCTGTCGCAGTTGCCCATGCAGCACCTTGGGCGCAAGCCTGTACGACCCGTCCGTATTCTGCTGCAGATAGCCGCGCGACTCCAGCGTCACCAGCAGCCGGAACAGCGACGACTCCGGCATATCGGTCCGCTGCGAGATCTCCTTGAGCGAGTACGAGGAGAAGGCGTCGGGGAAGCACTCCAGCACATTCAGCGCACGACCAACCGCGCGCGACAGATACTGGTCCGAAGACGATTGCGACGATTCGGCATTCTTGGCTTTAGGACGGCGGCGGCGTGCAGTGGTGGGTGGCATAATTTTCGTTTCTCCGGCACTTCATCTCAGACCGTGCCTGAGATTGAAAACGCTTGCGGTTGCCACAACCCTGCCATCCGGCAATCCTGATGCAGCTACGCCCAGCGAAGCCATTCTATCTGCGATGGAAGTAGTTTTCAATAATCGTAATGATTGCCAACTTGCGGAAAATGGCTCTGCCCACGCATCTTCTTCAGAATCAGTAGTACATTTGGCAGAAGCGGCTTGCTTTATCCAGGTTAAATTTCCTCAAAATATAGAAAATTGTATTTGACAATTTTCAATAATTAGAAGAGCATCGCCACTGAATATGCCGCAGCCGTCCGCACCCGAAATCCACGCTCTTCGCTGCCTCATCATCGCCGACGATCTCACAGGAAGCTGCGACGCCGCGGTGCATTTTGCGCGCAATGGAATGACGGTGGCCGTGCCAATCCTCGGAACAGATGCCCCGTTGCCGTCAGCGCATGCAGTTGCAGTGAACACCGACTCGCGCCGCATCGGCAAGGACGTCGCAGCCAACCGCGTCAAAGCCGCAATCCAGATGGCCCGCGGCCAGCAAGCCGCGCTCTTCAAAAAGATCGACTCCTCCCTACGCGGACACATCTCCGCCGAGATCGCCGCTGCCGCCGAAGCCTCGCACGCGGACCTCGTCTTCATTGCACCAGCCTTGCCCGCGCTGGGCCGCAGAGTCACCGAAGGCCGCGTGCGCCTGCCTTCGGGCGAAGCGATCGACATCGCAGCGGCGCTGGTTCCGCTGTCCTTCGCGGCAATCTCAACCGGCGAACTCACGCATCCGCACAAGGCATTCAGCTCCATCCAGCAAGCGCAGGCGCGCGGCACGAAGCTCATCTGCTTCGACGCAAGCAGCGACCAGGACCTCGACCGCATCGTCGATCTCGGGCACACCTCCGGCCAGCGCATTCTCTGGGTCGGCTCCGCCGGACTCGCAGCAGCGCTCGCCCGATCCATCGCGCCTTCAGCAACAGCGGAGCCGGAAGAAGCTCCCACAATCGAAGGCCCGGTTCTGTTCGGCGTCGGCTCCGATCACAACGCGACTCTCGCGCAACTATCGAAGCTGCGCACGGTCGCACACCCCCTCGAATGCGAGCTCGAAGCCGTTCGCCCCATCGAGGTCCGAAAGGCAATCGGCGCCGGCCGCAACGTGCTGCTGCATCTTCCGCCATGCGGAATTGACGCGGCGAAGATTCATGCCTTCGCCGAGGCCGCTCCCATCTCCAGCTTCGGGGGCATTGTCCTCACCGGCGGAGATACCGCGTCTACCTTCCTGAAGGCAATCGGCGCACACACGCTCCACGTGCGAGCCGAAGCGATGCCCGGCATCCCCGTCTCCATCATGCGCGGAGGCCTCGCCGACGGCACGCCCGTCATCACCAAGTCCGGCGCATTCGGCCCATCGGATACCTTGCTTCAGTGCATCGAATTTCTCTCGCCTTCAGGCAGAGTAGTGGAGGAAGGAACCAGGCAGTGAGCACAAAGCCCACGATCGCAATCACCATCGGAGACCCCGCCGGCGTCGGCCCTGAGATCAGCCTCAAAGGCCTCCGCGACCCAGCGCTCTTTGCGCGCGCCCAATGGAAGATCATCGGCGACGCCGCGTTGCTCGGCGACGAAGCAAAGCGTTGCGGACTCGAATCCGTGCTCGCGCGCGTGGAAGTCGTAGACCCCGGCCCCAATTCCAGCCCGATCAACGGAGTCGCCGTCATACCCGGCCGTCTCTCGAAAGAGTGCGGCGCCGCCGCAGTCGAGTACGTCCGCATCGCAACACAGATGTGTCTGCAGGGCGAGGCCGACGCCATGGTCACAGCCCCGCTCAACAAAGAAGCCGTCAGCCTCACCGGACGCCACTTCAGCGGCCACACCGAATACATCGCCGAGCTCTGCGGCGCGCCCGACTCCTGCATGTTGCTCTCGAACGAGAAGCTCTCCGTCGTGCACGTCAGCACGCACATCTCGCTGCGCCGCGCCACCTATCTCAACGCCGAACGCATCCTCCGCACCATCGAGCTCGGCAACCAGGCCATGCAGTGGATGGGGCATCGCCAGCCACGCATCGCTGTCTGCGGCCTCAATCCGCACGCCGGCGAGCACGGCCTCTTCGGCGCCGAAGACGAAGACACAATTCGCCCGGCCATCGAAGCCGCGCGCGCAAAAGGCATCACCTGCACCGGCCCCACGCCGCCCGACACAACCTTCCTCGAAGGCGTCCGCGGCAAATACGACCTCATCGTCGCCATGTATCACGACCAGGGCCACATTCCCATGAAGCTCATCGACTTCGAGCGCACCGTCAACATCTCGCTCGGCATCCCCATCATCCGCACCTCAGTCGATCACGGCACCGCATTCGACATCGCCGGCCAGAACAAAGCCGACGCGCGCAACATGGAATCAGCGCTCACCAAAGCGATCTCCATGGCCGAAGGCCGCATCGCATCGCGGCAGGGAGCAAGCGAATGAATCACGCGCTCGCCATCGAGCTGGCCATCGTCGCGGCATACGTTGCCGTGCTGGTCGGCATCGGTGCGTCGTTCGCGCGTCGCCAGACCACGACGGACGCCTACTTCGTCGCGCGCCGCTCCGTGCCCGGCTGGGCCATGGGCATGTCGATGTTCGCCACCATCATCACGGCGGTCACGGTCATCGCATATCCTGGCGCGTCGTATGCAGGCAACTGGTCGCTGCTCGTGCCGGGATTCATGGTCCTCGGCG
This sequence comes from Edaphobacter acidisoli, assembly GCF_014642855.1. Taxonomy (NCBI): domain Bacteria; kingdom Pseudomonadati; phylum Acidobacteriota; class Terriglobia; order Terriglobales; family Acidobacteriaceae; genus Edaphobacter; species Edaphobacter acidisoli. The sequence continues at coordinate 100,072 of NZ_BMJB01000001.1, forward strand.
TCCTTGCCCTCGTCGGTGTCGTCATCATTCCATTCTTCCGTCACGCCGTCGGCATGAGCGCGTACGAGTACTTCGGCAAACGCTTCGGCACAGGAGTCCGCGTCTACTCCTCGCTCGCCTTCGCCGCCGGGCACTTCTCGAAGATGGGAGTCGTGCTCTACCTGCTCGCCCTCACCGTCAGCAGCATGACCGCGTGGAACGTCTACGTCATCGTCTACGCAGTAGGCGCGGCAACCGTGCTCTACACGCTCATCGGAGGAATGCAGGCCGTCGTCTGGACAGACGTGGTGCAGGGAATCATCCTCTGGCTCGGCATCTTCATCGTGCTCGGCTATCTCTGGGTTCTCACGCCCGGCGGCGCGCACGCGGCCATCGCGCTTGCCGCGGCCAACCACAAATTCAGCCTGGGCAGCTCCTCACTCTCGTTGTCGAAGCCCACGCTGCTGGTGCTGTGCCTCTACGGCTTCTTCTTCTACCTCCAGAAGTACACCGCAGACCAGACCTTAGTGCAGCGCTATCTCATCGCGCGAACCGACAGAGAAGCCATCCGTGGAGTAGGCCTCGGCGCACTGCTCTGTGTGCCGGTCTGGGCACTGTTCATGCTGATAGGCACCTTGCTGTGGAGCTTCTATAAACTGTCCGGCGAAACCCTCCCCGCCGGCATCAAGAAAGCCGACGAGATATTCCCCTACTTTCTGAGCACACACATCTCGCCGGTATTTACAGGGTTGTTTCTGGCCGCATTATTCGGCGCAGCGATGTCCTCCATGGCTTCCGACCTGAACTGCATCGCCGTAGTCGGCGTCGAAGACTTCTACCGCCGCATACGCCCGCGAGCAACCGACCGAAAAGCACTCCGCGCCGCAAAAATCATGGTCGCAGTCTTCGGCGTCCTCACCATGATCTTCGCGGCAGAGCTTGCAGGTTCCAAAGGCACCGCGCTCTCGCTCTACTTCACCATCACCAGCATCGTCGCCGGAGGCCTCGCAGGTCTCTTCCTGCTGGCATTCCTCTGCCCGCGCGCAAACACCAGGGGAGTCACAGTCGGCATCGTGCTCAGCCTCATTGTCACTGCATGGGCAACACTCACGCTCGACCACGGTAGCGTCATCAACCTCGGCCGCTGGAACTACCCGCTCGACAACTACATGATCGGCGTCATCGGCCACATCGTTCTCTTTGCCGCAGGCTACATCGCAAGCCTCATCTTCTCCGATGGCACACCCGGCCCACGCGAACTCACCCTCTGGGGCTGGCTCGCACATCGGCGGACGACAGCCATCGCCGCCGGAAACACCTTTGTCTCACAGACGTGACGCGCAGATTTTGCAACTGAAGTTTTGACTGGAAGGATGTTATGAATCGCTTATTGAAGGCAGTGAAAGCTCAAACACAAGGTCCCATCCTCGGGGCCGCGGCCTACTTCTACGACCCCATCTTCATCGAGGTTGCCGCCAAAGTCGGCTACCGCGCCGCATGGATCGAGATGGAGCACGGCTTCATCACCTTCGCCGAGGCAGCCGATCTCTGCCGCATCGCCTCCGGCCTCGGCATGGTTACGATGATCCGCATTCCCGACGCACGCCGAGAGAACGTCCTCAAAGCCGCCGAGTGCGGCCCCGACATCATCGACATCCCCATGGCCAACTCCGCCCGCGACCTCGAAGAGCTCATCCGTTACGCGCGCTTCCGTCCGCTTGGCGAGCGCGGCTTCTTCTCGGTCTCCCGCGCCCTCGACTACGGCATCGACGTCAACGTCTCCGAAGCGCAGCAGCAACTCAACGACGACCTCTGCCTCATGGCCCAGATCGAAACCGTCGAAGCCCTCGACAACGCCCGCGAGATCTGCGCCGTCCCCGGCGTCGACATCTTCATCGGCCCCGCCGACCTATCCGCCAGCCTCGACGTCCCCGGCCAGACCGGCCACAGCAAAGTCTACGAAGCCGCCAGCAAAGCCATCGGCATCGCCAAAGAGCACGACAAGCTCGTAGCCGTCGGCTCTGCCCCACAGGACTTCGAGTTCTACGTCTCGCAGGGAGTCGACCTGCTCTTCTGCACCAACGACATCGCCGCTCTCAAAATCGGCGCACAAGCCGTCATGAAACAGGCCATCGCCGCAATGGAAAAAATAACGATCTGACCTGCCCGATCAGCTCACCCGACTTCACCCACTGGACTACCCGCTGGACCCCAAAAAGTTATGCCTCTCACTTGCAAGCCAGGCGATACAGCTATAGAGTACAGTGGTTGTACCACTAATCTGTCCCAGCCCCAAACCCGCCGGGAACAGCAAAAACAGTTGATTTCCCAGTTGATTCCAAAGATCCTCAAACTCGGCGCCTCCGACGACGTAGCCATCGCGCTCCAGACCGTCCCTCCCGGCTACACGCAACCCGGCCTCGGCCTCACCGTGCGCGACGAAATCCCCGCCGGCCACAAGGTCGCCGTGCGCGCCGTCGCCCTCGACGCGCCCGTCCGCAAATTCAACCAGATCATCGGCTTTGCCTCCCAGCCCATCGCGCCCGGAGACCACGTCCACACTCACAACCTCGCCGCCCACAACTTCGACCGCGACTACGCCATCGGCTCCGAAACCCGCCCCACCGAACCCATCGCGCCGGAAAGATCAGCCACCTTCGAAGGCATCATCCGTCCCAACGGACGCATTGGCACGCGCAACTACGTCGGCATCCTCACCACGGTCAACTGCTCCGCGACCGTCGCCCGCCGCATCGCCGCGCACTTTACCCCCGACGTCCTCCAGGACTTCCCCAACGTCGACGGCGTCGTCGCCATCACCCACGGCACCGGCTGCGGCATGGCCGAGCACGGCGAGCCCGCCGACATCCTCCGCCGCGTCTTCGCCGGCTACGCGACGCATCCCAACTTCGGCGCTGTCCTCCTGCTCGGCCTCGGCTGCGAGACCAACCAGATCGACCAGCTCGTCGCCCTCACCGGTCCATCCAATACCCTCCGCGCCGCCACCATTCAGGAAGACGGTGGCACCGCAGCCGCCATCCGCAAAGGCATCCTCACCGTCGCCGAGATGCTCGACCAGGCCAACCGCATCACGCGCACGCCCGTCTCCGCATCAAACCTCATCGTCGGCCTCCAGTGCGGAGGCTCCGACGCCTACTCCGGCATCAGCGCCAACCCCGCGCTCGGCACCGCCGTCGACATCCTCATCCGCAACGGCGGCACAGCCATCCTCTCCGAGACCCCCGAAATCTACGGTGCCGAGCATCTCCTCACCCGCCGCGCCGCGCGCCCCGAAGTCGCCGAGCGCCTCATCGAACGCATCCGCTGGTGGGAGGAGTACACCGCCCGCCACAAAGGCGCAATCGACAACAACCCGCAGCCCGGCAACAAGACCGGCGGCCTGACGACCATCTACGAAAAATCACTCGGCGCAATCTCGAAGGGCGGCACGACTAACCTCAACGGCGTCGTTCTCTACGCCGAGCCCATCACCGCGAAGGGCCTCATCTTCATGGACTCGCCCGGCTTCGATCCCGTCTCTGCAACCGGCCAGGTCGCCAGCGGCGCAAACCTTCTCTGCTTCACCACCGGACGAGGCTCCGTCTTCGGCTGCAAGCCAACGCCCTCCATCAAACTCGCCTCGAACACCCTCCTCTTCAATCGCATGATGGACGACATGGACATCAACTGCGGCGCCATCATCGACGGCGACGAAACCGTCGAGCAGACAGGCGAGCGCATCTTCACCGAAATGCTCGCCGTCGCCTCCGGAAAACCAACGCGCAGCGAAGTCCACGGCTTCGGCGAAGAAGAGTTCCAACCCTGGCTGCAAAGCGCAACGCTGTAGCCCAACCCACAAACCGGGTGCCCCATCTTCGCGATGGCTTCATCGTCGCTAAGGTGGGTTTCATTTTCGCGGAAGCGAAAATCCCGATTGCCAATTCACGTCACCCCTTCATGCCGCCGCATTATAGCCACGCAACGCTAATCGCCCACTACGTGCGCCCATCCCGTCAAAAGGTCTAGCATAAATACGTGCGCGCAAAACCAAGCGCGAATCGACCCGAAGCGAGGACCCTGATGGCCACCACGGCTGCGGAACCAACGACCAACGTGCTCACCCAATCACCGCGCGAGATGACCTTCAACACCTTCCGCCGCTGGGGCTTTCTCCAGGCATCGCTCGACCCGCTCGGCCAGTATCTTCCGCCCGTCGCATTCCCGCTCGAGGTCCCCGACAACGACGACTCCCGCGAAGCCCGCAGCTACTACTGCGGCACCATCGCCGTCGAGTTCATGCACCTGCTCAACCGCGAGCAGCGCGAGTGGATCCAGCAACAAATGGAGCAACGCCCGCCCGCCCAGGACCAGGCCCGCATCCTCACCCAGCTCATCCACGCCGACCTCTTCGAACAGGTCATCCAGTCGCGCTACCTCGGCACCAAGCGCTTCTCGCTCGAAGGCCTCACCGTCCTCATTCCATTCCTTGACCGCGTCTTCGCCGTCGCGGGCGACCTCGGCGTCGAGCGCGCCATGATCGCCATGGCCCATCGCGGACGCCTCAACGTCATGGTCAATACCATCGGCCGCAAGCCGTCCGAGATCTTCACGCGCTTCGAAGACGTCGACCCGCGCAGCACCATGGGCGGCGGCGACGTCAAATACCACGTCGGCGCAACCGGCGAGTACCACTCGCCCTCGGGCAAGCTCCTCTCGCTCCACCTCGCCTCCAACCCAAGCCACCTCGAAGCCATCGACCCCGTCATCCTCGGCCGCACCCGTGCCCGCCAGATTCGCATCGGTGCCGAAGGCAAACGCGCCATCCTTCCGCTCATCATCCACGGCGACGCGGCATTCGCAGGGCAGGGCATCGTAGCCGAAACACTCAACATGGCCACACTCCACGGCTACAACGTCGGCGGAACCGTGCACGTCATCACCAACAACCTGCTCGGCTTCACCGCGCTGCCCGAAGAGTCCAACTCCACGCGCTTCTCCACCGACATCGCGAAGCGCCTGCCCATCCCCATCTTCCACGTCAACGCCGAAGACCCCGACGCCGTCGTGCGCGTCGCCGCCATCGCCGCCGAGTATCGCCAGCGCTTCCAGTCCGACATCGTCGTCGATCTCATCGGCTATCGCCGCCACGGCCACAGCGAAGTCGACGACCCCACCGTCACGCAGCCCCGCCGCTACGCCGTCATCAAAGACCACCCGCCGCTCTATCAGATCTATGCAAAGCGCATCGGCGTCGATCCCGCAGCCGAAGTCGAGCAGGTCCAGCAGGAACTCTTCAGCGACCAGAAGGCCGCGACAAAGGCCGGCAAAAAGACACGCCTCGCGCAACTCCCCTCCTACTGGGACAACTACTACGGCGGCGAACTCAAGCCCGCCGACGAGAACATCACGACAGGTCTTTCCGCCGGAGACATCCACGAACTCGCCGTCGGCATCACCAGCTATCCTGAGACCTTCCACATTCACCCGAAGGTGAAAAAACTCCTCGAGCAGCGGCTCGAAATGGGCACAGGCAAGCGCCCCTTCGACTACGGCACGGCAGAACAAATCGCCTTCGCATCACTGCTCGAGGCAGGCATCCCCATCCGCCTCACCGGACAGGACTCGCAGCGCGGCACCTTCAACCAGCGCCACTCCGTCATGATCGACACCGAGACCGAAGAGAAGTTCATCCCGCTGCAAAACCTCTCGGCCACGCAAGGGCGCTACAGGGTCTACAACTCACTCCTCTCCGAAGCCGGCGTCCTCGGCTTCGAGTACGGCTTCTCGCGCGACTATCCCGAAGCGCTCGTCCTGTGGGAGGCGCAGTTCGGCGACTTCGCCAACGGTGCGCAGATCATCATCGACCAGTTCATCGCCGCCAGCGAAGCCAAGTGGAACCTGCTCTCCGGCCTCGTCATGCTGCTGCCGCACGGCTTCGAGGGGCAAGGCCCTGAGCACTCAAGCGCGCGCATCGAACGCTATCTGCAGCTCGCCGCCAGCGACAACATGCAGATCTGCCAGCCCTCCACAGCAGCGCAGTACTTCCATCTGCTCCGCCGTCAGGCGCTCCGCCGCTGGCGCAAGCCGCTCATCGTCTTCACGCCGAAGAGCATGTTGCGCCACCCCGACGCATCCTCGTCCGTAGCAGACTTCGCGCTGCCGCAATTTCAGAACGTTCTGGCCGATACCTCAGTTGAGAACGCACGCCGCATTCTGGTCTGCACCGGCAAGATCGGCCACAACCTCCGCGTCGAACGCGCGAAGCGCAAGGCGAACGACGTAGCGATCATCTTCGTCGAGCAACTCTATCCATGGCCGGAAGCAGAGCTCGAAGCCGCGCTCGACCAGCACCCAACCGCCGAAGAGATCGTCTGGGTGCAGGAAGAGCCAGCCAACATGGGCGCCCACACCTACGTCATGCCACTGCTCCGCCGCGTAGCAGGCGACCGCGCCGTCCTCAGCGTCAAACGCAGCGCCAACGCCACCCCAGCCACCGGCTCCGCCAAAGCCCACGAGATCGAAGAAAAAACCCTCATCGACCTAGCCTTCGGCGCCCCCGAATAACCCTCGCAGCAGCGCGCCATAAATCCACGTCATCTCGACCAGTTCCGCCAAAGCCCACGAAATCGAAGAAAAACCCTAATCGACTGGCTTTCGGCGCACCTGAATAACCCTTGCAGCAACGCGCCATAAATCCACGTCATCTCGACCGGAGCCGCGCGGCTTCATCGTGCGGCGGAGTGGAGAGACCCTGTATTTTGTCTTTCCACGCACGTGTCGCTTCCTGAATGGCTTCACCGACCATCGAGGAAGCCGGGCCCCATCCTCGCGACGGCTTCATCGTCGCTAAGGTGGAGTTTGCAGGATGCCGATGGAGCATCCAGCAGGAATCTACATCTGCCGTTCGCTGCACATCGTGGCGCCGGGTTCCATCGCGGCAAAATACCGGACGCACACCAAACTCAGAGGGCCAAAGGCCCGACTCATACCAGCCTGGGGCGTGAGCCCCAGGTTTGCGCTGAAAGCCCGATTTATAGCCATCATCGAGGAAGCCGGGTGCCCATCATCCCGGCGGTTTTATCCGTCGCGAAGGTGGAAGGGCACGGCTTCAGCCGTGCCATAAAGAAACCGCGCGAAGCGCATTCCACTCTGCCCTGAGCAAAGTCGAAGGGCCGGAGTGAAGCCCGCAGGGCGAAACGACCCAATTCCCCCGCGTCACAAACTCCTGAATTGACCAAGGGCCCCATCAGATAGCCCAGGGCTTCAGCCCTGGGTCCTCTGCCCGCTATCGTTCTGCGGGCTTTAGCCCCTGGGATATGCTTCCCTCAATTGCTGTCAACCCCCTACCTCTGAGGAAAACCCCACAACCCTCACAAACGAAACGCAATATTTCCTTCGCCAACTTGGCGGTTTAGTTTTGCCCCGCAGCTTAAAATAAAAACAGCATCAGAAAAGCCCTGGCACAAGCCAGGGCTTTTCCCATGAGGTCAATCCAATGAATGCTCGCAAAATCGAAGTCCAGACCTAAGCTAAATGGATGGAAGACTTTGCGCAAAAAAGTCAGGGGGAGGGGGTCACGGAATGTAGTACCGGAAGCTGGTGTACACCATATTATTCGTCGCCGTCGGAGCGCCCCCGAGCCCAGTCCACCCGGTCCGCGTCAGGTAGCTGTAAGCCAGCCCGTACTGAAGCCGTCCCGCCGGCCCGCTGTACGCCCGATACACCCAACCCACCGACCCCTGAGCGATGTCCCGCGTCGCCCCCAGGCAGGTCCCGCTCCCCGGAGCGTAACCCGACCCCGAAGTCGGCGGCGGCTCAACCTCGCACCCGGTATTATTCCCCGTCGGCGGAGCGTACCCCACCAGCACCCCAGCCCCATTCCGGTAGACCGTCCGCTGCACGTACTCCGTCCCCCCATACCCAAAGAACTCCAGCTTCTTCGTCGCGTTGAACTCCACCGAGAGCAACCCCTGGGCATTCCGCAGCGGAGCGAGCGTCCCGTCCGGCCGCACGGTAACGTCCGGCAGCAGCGACGCCCCGTATCGCCCCGTCCCATCCCCGCCCACCAGGTGGAGCCCCACGCTCAACCGGCTGGCGACCGGGAACCGGGCATTCGCCACGAACCCTCCTCCAACCCGCGTATCGTTCGCCGCCGCCGCCCCGCCTCCCGGGTAGTACCGGTCGCGGAAGAACCGCACGACGCCGCCCAGCTCGTAGTGTCCGTACCCCGGATCGAACGCCGCCTTCACCAGCACGTCCGGCGAGGCCTGGTCGGTGTAGTTCGCCGTCGGGTTGTTCAACCCGCCACCGGCGCCCGCACTCCCAAAGAAGAAGTTCGACGGAGCGTTCGACGCGCTGAACTGGTACTGGGAGTTCTCAAGCGCCGCCGCCAGCGTGAGCCGCGGCGTCACAGCATCCTGCACCCGAAACCCAGTCTGCCGGATGTAGCTATCTCCCACGTGCAGGTTCGCGTCGAAGAAGAGCGGGGCCACCTCCGTCCCCGGATCGGTCGAGTGCCTGTTCTCCGTGAGCAGCGTCCACATCTGCCCCGCCGTCACCTTCACCCGCCCGAACGCCGCCTGCCCCCAGGCCTGCCGGATGCGCAGCGTGTAGCTGTTGCTCTGGAGGTTGTTCGAGGTCGTACCCGCCGAGAGGAAGTCCCCTTCGAGCATCGCATTCACCGAACCGAACGGGACCTTCCCGCTGAAATACGTCGAGAAGCGCGACTGCCGCGCCGTCGGGACCCACTCACTGATGTGCGCCTCGCCCGATCCCATGTACGGAGTCGCATTGAAGTTGGTGTAGATGTCCGCATTCATCGCGCGCTGCCGCCAGACGCTCTCGCCCGCAAGGAAGCCGCCGGGCACAATCGTGACGCCCTTGTAGCGGAGCGCGACGGGATTCTCGACGCTGCGTTCGAGCTTCTCCTGCGCCTTCTGAGTCTGGCGGATGCTGGTGGCTACGACCGCGTTGCTGGCTTGCAGGTCAGTGACTGACGCCACGAGCGCCTTCACCATGGAATCGTTCTGATGCACGTCGCCATTCACACGCTGCATCGTCGCTGTAGTCTTGTCCTCAGTTTCGTGGCTCGCCCTTTGCAGGGCGGCGATCTCGGCGTCCTTTGCCGCGAGCTGCGCCTTCAGGTCGTCGATCTGACTTTGCAGGTCGTTACGCATCTCGCGCACCTGTGTCTCGATTGCCGAAATCTCCGCCTGGCTGTTCGCGTGTTTGGCGCGTGGTTTGTCGGCTTTCGGCGACTGTGCCGCAGCTGCAGTCACAACTGAGCAGATGGAAAGAACGGCTAAAGCTGCGCTAACGCGAATTGTCATGGACGTGTCCTTCGGCCGAAATAGTGAGCGGCAACACTTCAGCTACAGAATTCCAGCTTGGAATCCCGTGCGAACTAGACCTTGTTGACAGCGTTCTGCGCGGGCTTCCCGTCAAGCACACGTGCGACATCCTCGCAGATCGCCTTCGTCACCCTGTCCTGTGCCTCATGCGTAAACGCAGCGATGTGCGGCGTCAGGATCAGATTAGGAAGCTGTTCCAACTCGCTGAGCTTTGGCGGCTCTTTTGTTCGCACGTCTAGTGCTGCTCCTGCGATTTTTCCGGATTTGAGTGCACAGAGAAGATCGTCTTCAGCGACCACTTCACCGCGAGAGGTGTTGATGAAGGTAGCGGTTGGCTTCATTTTGGCGAAGCACTGTGCGTTGAGCAGGCCAAATGTCTGGGGAGTGGCTGGAAGATGGCAGGAGACTATATCGGCGCGCGCGAGCAGGTCGTCGAGCGGAACTAATTCAGCGTTTAACTCGCTGAGCAGAATGTTGTCCCGGCTGATGAATGGATCGTGCGCAAGAACCTTCATGCCGAATGCCTGAGCCCGCCGTGCCGTCAGGTAGCCAATCTTTCCCGCCCCGATGATGCCGATGGTTTTGCCGTAGAGTTCGTAGCCAAGGTAGCGGTGGCGATTCCAGTTGCCGGCCTTTGTATCCTGATTCGCGGCAGGAATCATGCGCGCGAGCGAGAGCATGAGGCCAAGGGCGATCTCCGCAACGCTGATGGCATTCTGATCGGGGGTGGACGCAATCAGGATGCCAGCCTTTGTCGCGGCGGCTATGTCCACGTTGTCGAGACCGGCTCCGGCACGACCAACAACAACAAGCTTTTTAGCTGCGGCGAGAAGATCAGCCGTCACCTGAGTCTGGTTGCGGACGATGAGTGCGCGGAAGTCCGGGACGAGCTTGTACAAGCCTTCAGAGTCCTTCCATACGTCGGGCAGGATTGTTGTGTCGAAACGTGAACACAGCGCATCCACGGCGGCGCCACGTATGTTTTCGGTAATCAGGATGTCTGGCATGGTTAGGCGTTCACCTCAATGCAATCGAGTGGAACATTCAAACGTGAGCACCATTGTTGAAGCTCAGCGAGCGTTTCTTGAGAGACGCTAATCCCCTGGATCTCGTTCACGAGCGCATTTCGCGCGGAGCGTTCGCCGGGAACAAGTATCTCGTCAACGCCGGGGCGCTTTGCGCTTGCTTTGATGCGGTCGATCATGTCGTCGATGCGGCTGCAGAACTCATCAGGGTCGAGAAACGCAGCGATATTCAGCAGGCAGAAGAAGTGTCCGACGTCCTGCTTACGGTCCATGTTTTTGTACATCGAGCCAATGTCGGCCCCAATGGCTGCGCCTGAGAGAACGCTGCTGAAGATTTCAACCATCAAGGCGAGTGCGTAGCCCTTGTGGCCTGCCATGGTGAGCACAGTGCCGAGCAACGCTTCCTGCGCGTCGGTCGTGGGATTGCCGTGACGGTCGAGCGCCCAGCCTTCGGGAATGGCCTGCTTTTTTTTCTGCGCCGCGATGATGTTTCCGCGCGCAATGATGGACGTTGCAAGGTCGATTTTGATGTGGAAGCCTTTGCCTGTGGGGAAGGAGGCTGCGATTGGATTTGTGCCGAAGAAGGCCTGATAGCCACCCTCGGGAGACATGGCCGGCTCGCAATTGGTCATTGCAAGCAGGACCATGCCTTCATTTGCAGCTCGGTTGCAGTAGTACGAGAGTGCGCCGAAGTGTTGCGAGTTGCGGATGGTTGCGGCGGCGACTCCATTTGCGCGCGCAAGCGGCAGCAGCAGGCCAAGCGCTTTGACGGCCTGCACCTGCCCCAGGCCGTTGCCTGCGTCGAGCGCGAGGACGCTACCGCTGTCGCGCTCGATGCTTAGCGTTGCCTTCGGTGCAATCAGCCCCTTCGTCATTCTTTGAAGGTAGATATTCAGCCGCGATATGCCGTGGGTTGAGGTGCCTTGCAGATCGGCATCGACAAGCGCGTCGGCCAATATCTCCGCGTCGCCTGAAGGTACGCCGACTGCCGTGGCGAGTCTTGCGGCCAGGCTTCGCATCTGTTGTGGCTGAAACTTCTTCATGGGACTGATTGCCTCGAAGGTTGTGTTTACGCCGTTTTCAGGCGCTTCTGTAAAGCTTGGTCATCACGAACTCGCGATGTCCAAGCGCCTCTGCTGCGGTAAGGCGGCCGTTGGCAGTGCGCACGATCATGTCGAGCAGCGCATCACCTGCCTGGTCGAGGGTCATCTCGCCTTGCAGGATAGGAGAGACATCGAGATCGATGTGCTCCTTCATCGTTGCGACCGTCTTGGGGTTGCCGGAGAGCTTGATGACCGGCTCGATGGGGTTGCCGATGACGTTACCCTGACCAGTGGGGAAGAGATGAACGACCGCTCCAGATGCAGCCCAGAGTGTGACTGCCTCGGCCGCGGCGCTGGACGTGTCCATAAACCAAAGGCCGGGTTTGGTGGGAGCAACGGCGGGGAGCAGGCAGCCAACAAACTTGGTGTGCTTGCCAAGCTTCTCGACATTGCCGAGCGCCTTCTCCTCGATGGTCGTCAGGCCACCGGCGATGTTGCCTTTGGTCGGCTGCGATTCGGAGAGGTCGTTTGTCTTCTGGTCAAAGACGAGTTTGGTGTAGTCGTTGAAGGCTGCGAAGAAATCTTTGCGGACCTGCTCATCGGCGGCTTTACTGGCGACGATGTGTTCTGCGCCTGTCAGCTCGCTGGTTTCGCCGAATGAAGCTGTCCCGCCGTCAGCGCAGTGCTTGTCGATGACGTTTCCGACGGTTGGGCAGCTTGCAAGGCCAGTGGTGGTGTCGGATTCGCCACACTTCACACTGATATATAGCTCATTCAAGTCGCACTCGGCGCGTTGCAGTTCGCTCGCCCATTGAACGTACTCCTTTGCCTTATACGAGGCTTCGGCGATGGTGCGGATGTCGCCTTTTCCTTCGATCGAGAACCCCGTGACGGGCTTTCCCGTCTTGGCAATGCCGTCAACGATACGCTGCGTCCAACCGTGCTCGATGCCGATGACGACAACCGCGGCGACGTTCGGGTTGCTTCCGGTGCCGATCATCGTGCGGAAGTGCAGATCCAGGTCTTCGCCGAACTGCAGTCTGCCGTAAGAGTGAGGCAGTGCAAGCGTTCCCTTGATGTTGTTGGCAACCGCCTCGCAGGCCGCGTTGGAGATATCGTCGACAGGAAGGATGACGACGTGATTGCGCACGCCGACTCGCCCGTTTTCGCGTCTGTAGCCAAGAACTTTTCGCTTCGCCATGTCTATGCCCACCTCTTCGTCTTGAGATTGTGTGTGTGAACGTGCTGCCCGGCTTTGATTGGCTGGACGACCTTGCCGATGTCACAGCCGTATTTGGTCACGGTGTCGCCGATGGCGAAATCCTTGAGCGCAAGCTTGTGGCCCAGCGGAATGTTTTCCGCCACGTGTGCCTTCAGAGGCTCGTTGTTGGCCAGGTTTCTGCCGGTGCAGTCTGCGCCTGCGGTAATGTCCACGACGGCCACGCCGACGTTGTCCGCCGAGTCATGGGTTAGAAAGTGAATCATCTGTGTGTTCTCCTTGTTGTGTGCGGCGCTGACGGCAAACATCAGACACCGCCGATGGATACATGTTTCGTTTCCAAAAATGCTTCGAGGCCCTCGGACCCGAGCTCGCGCCCCCAGCCGCTTTGCTTCACGCCACCGAAGGGGCTCTGACTGGTGGAAGGAGCGCCGTCATTGATGCCGAGTGTTCCGGCTTCGATCTGTTCGCTGAGGCGGAAGATGCGGCCAATGTCGCGCGTCATCGCATAAGCACTCAGGCCGTAGCAGCTATCGTTTGCGCGACGGATGGCCTCTTCTTCCGTGTCAAAACTGGCGATAGGAGCGATGGGAGCGAAGGTTTCTTCCGACATGCACTCTGCGTCGTCGGTAACGCCGTTGAGCACAGTGGGCGCAAGAAAGAACCCTGAAGAATCTTTGAGGCGATGCCCGCCCGTAACCACACGCGCACCTTTCTGTACTGCATCTTCGATCTGGCCCAGGGCCATGTCGAGCGCGGACTGGTTGACGACCGGGCCGACGTCCATGCCGGGCTCCAATCCTGGTCCGGTCTTCAAGCGGTTAGTAGCTGCGACGAACCGGTCGACAAATTCTTTGTGGATGGTCTTCTGGACGTAGATGCGATTTGCCGCGATGCAGGACTGGCCGGTGTTGCGGAACTTGGCGATGATGGTCTGCTCGATTGCGCGGTCGAGATCGCAGTCGTCGAAGACGAGGACAGGAGCGAGCCCGCCGAGTTCGAGCGAGAGAGGCTTGATGGCTGCGGCTGCTCCGCGTATCAGCTCCTGGCCAACCTGGGTGGAACCGGTGAAGCTGATCTTCCTGCAGATGGGATTGGTAAGAAACTCCCGCGAGATCATTGCTGCATTGCCGATGGCAAGCTGAAAGACTCCGGCGGGAACTCCAGCAGCCTCCATGCACTCTGCCAACGCCACAGCACACAAGGGTGTCTGCGTCGCCGGTTTGAGAATGACAGTGCAGCCTGCCGCCAGAGCAGGAGCAACCTTGCGAACAGATAGGACAAGAGGGAAGTTCCACGGAGCAATTGCTCCGACGGTGCCGATGGGGGTCTTCACCACGAGATGGCGCTTGCCGTTCACCTGATGTGGGATGGTTCGGCCATAGACGCGGCGGGCTTCTTCGGCGAACCATTGAAGATGATCAATCGACATCGCCACTTCGCCTTCGCTTTGGGCCAGTGGCTTGCCGTTTTCGAGGGTGATTGTGCGGGCGATCTCGCTCTTACGGCGGAGCAACTCATCGGCAACACGGTGCAGAAGAGCTCCGCGGTCTTTGGCTGTCATTGCACGCCAGGCCGGCAGCGCGGCTTCGGCGGCGTTCAAGGCGCCCTTCAACTGGCCATTGTTGATTCTGGAGACACGCGCAAAGGCCTCGGCGGTTGCTGGGTTGACAACTTCGAAGGTGTCTTCCGTACTTACCCATTTGCCGTCAAGGTAAGAGCCGTACGATTTCACTGGGCGATCTTCCACGTTGTCCTCTGTGCAAACTCTTTGCGTAAACTATCCAACCCACTTGGGAACGAACTTGCCATGCGCCGCCTGGTTTTCGATCATCTCTCTTGCTCCGATGACATGGTGGCGCGCCTGCCGTTCAGCCTCGTCCGCAAAGTTGTGTTCGATGGCCTCGATGATGCGCAGGTGCTCCGCATGAATGACGGAGGGGTCGCGGTAGGCGCGTACGGCCATGCCAAGAACACGGTATGTCTGTGAGAGGCGAATCAGCGTGCCGTTTTGCGAAAGCTCCGTGATGTGCAGATGGAAATTGCGGTCAAGCGATGCTGTTTCGGTGTCCTTCTTTTCCTGGGAAAGCTTGTAGATTTTGTCAGCCATCGTGCGCAGCTCCGCGATGTCGGATCGGCCTGCGTGGCGACAGGCAAGACGTGCGGCAAGTCCTTCCATGACCTCGCGAACGAGGTAGGCTTCGCAGATGCGCGGTGCGTCCAGGTTGTCAACAAACACGCCAAGATGGTCGATGGATTCGACGAGACCCAGCCATTGCAATTCGAGCAACGATTCACGGACTGTACCTTGCGCTACGCCAAGCTCGCGAGCCAGGCTCTGTTGACTCAGGCGTTCTCCGGGTTTACTTTCGCCGGAGAGAATCCTTCGTTGAATCTCTTCCCGTACATCATGTCGTGCTACGCGAGTCTTCACCATATGTGCCTCTTGGATTGAAATGTTGAGCACTAACTTCATTGGAACCTGCTCTACTCGCTAAAGATAAAAGATTGCAACCTATCAGGCAAGACGCACGACTCGACCAATTCAAACAATAACAGCAACTTACAAATGCCAATCCAGACTGAGTAACCGGGCTAACCGGCGCAGGGTCTCTGCATGCCGTCCATAGTGCAGAAGAACATGATGCGGCAGGCCGGCGTGAATCAGCCGATCAAACCGCTGGGGCACATGCCCGCCGTCGACTTCGACCAATAGGGTGTTGCCTGAAACGCTGCGCTTTGACGGAATTGCGCGGCCTTCGAACGCAGTCATGTGGTAGCGGTTGTCGCAACGCCAAAGCCGCGAGATGGTCACAGGCTGGTCCTTTTGCAGGCTGCCATCCACCACCATGGGTTTGGCGATGTTGAAGTGTTCGCCCAGCGTGGGGCCATCTTCACTTCCGATGGCATTGCACATATCGAGCGGCGCCATGCCGGGATGCCAGAAGAAGATGGTGGAAGCATCGTGCTCGAGCCAGTCGGTGAGAAAGCCTGGGCCGATGCCGAGGAACTTTCCGATGAGACTCGAGATGGCCCCATCGACGTCACCTTCGATCGAGACGGCAGCGCCTTCCGCACCCAGGCGCGAGACCGCGAAGTATGGCCACTGTCCAACCATGTTGGGCAGCTCGGGCCAGCACTGGAGCGAGAGCGCGTCGAGCCCTGTCTCGTTCATCAGCTCCTTCATCGAGACATAGAAGCGTGAGTTGACGCCGAGCAGGGAATCGGCGGCAGGCTTCTTCGAGGTAGTATCCACCAGATGCATCTTGTGAACTTCGGCGAGATCGCGTTCGATGGCTTCTGCCGGCACATTGTTGACGCGCTCGATGAACTGCGGGAGGCTCAGCGACTGCATCTGCATGCCGAAAGCCTGGCGGATGAGAAAGGTGTCGGCCGCGAGGTCGATAAATCCAGGAACATGCGTGCCCACGACGCCGAGTTTAGCTCGTTGCAGCCGCTTAACGGTACTGACAAGAGCGATTGCTCGCAGCAGGTCGCTGTGTACGGTATCAGGATCGCCGTAGACAAACTCAAATGGCTGGTGAGCCTGGCGGTAGAGTGATGCCCAAAGATGCTGTCCCACGAGTGAGCAAGAGCTCACCTTGCCGTCGCCTGGGCGCTCTGGCGTAGCCCACAGGATGACTGGGCCCGACCAACGCTGGCTGATAGTAAGCGCAAATTGGCCATCGGTCAGTGACGGTTGAATGACGATCAGCGCCTGGCATTTGGTGTTTTCGATCTCGTCCATCGCTGTGTGGATCGACTCGTCATCCAGTACAGGCGCGGCTGCACCGTGGCAGGAGAAGCCGAGCTCCTTCAGCGTGGCGAGCACGCGCTCGCGAATGGTCTTGTTCCACTCCTGGTCGAACCCAGGACGCTTGCGCCCGAAGATGAGGACTCCGATGTTCCTGGTCGCATCGTTTGTGATTGCCGTTGACATCTCTTTAAGAAGCTCCCGTTGTTTGAAGGCCCATTGGCAAGGATGATGAATATGAGAAAAGTTCTCCAACCAGCGGCTGTAAGTATTTCCGAAATTCCGCAGTCACTGCCAGCGGCCCTGCGGTTAACCATTCTGGCGGAATCGTGCGCTCTATCCCCGCAGCAGTTTTGAGTGGCACAAGTTTGTAGCCATTGGAGCCAGGATCCTGGATGGGGCGCAGAGCTACCATCTTTTCAGTTTCGCCGGCTGCGAGAGCGGCAATTGCCGCGCGGCCGACGAGCTCGGCATCCTTCTGGTCCTGCGCGGAGACCAGCGCCCTGGAAGCGCGGCCAAGCAGGCCAGGCTTCTCGGAGCGGCACCGGATTTTGAGATTTTCCGAGACAACACCTGCGAGGAATTGCCCAACACCACCAGTCATCGGCCGCTTGAGTGGGTCAAGCTGAGATGCGTCGCGCACCTGGTAGACAGGATCTCCATCCGCATCACGTATGCCTTCAGATACAACTACAACCGCCCAGCCATGACGTGCCACGACTTTATCGAGGTCTGCGAGAAAACGCTCTTGATGAAACGCAATCTCCGGAATGTAGACTAGGTGCGGCGCGTCGTCGGCATCGACGGCGGCCAGGGTTGATGCCGCGGCGAGCCATCCCACGCTTCTGCCCATCGTCTCCAGGATCGTCACTGGTTGTGGCAGCGAGCGGAGGTCCAAGCCAAGGTCGCGGGTGGACTGCGCAATAAACCGTGCGGCACTTGCATAGCCAGGGCAGCGGTCTGTGGAAGCGATATCGTTGTCGACGGTTTTGGGGATACCGACGATTTGTATTTCAAAGCCCGCTTCACGGCAGAAAGTGCTCACTCGATCGGCGCCATGCATCGTTCCGTTACCGCCCATAAAAATCATCTGCTGTATATCATGACGACGCAGATGCTCCACGACACGATGAAGATCATTCTCTGTGGGCTTAAAACGTGATGAACCGAGGGCAGCTCCCGGTGTGTTGCGCAGAAGCTCCAGCTCGCGAACAGTCATCCCACTCAGGTCAATGATATTGTCCTTAGCGAGACCATCCATTCCGAAGTGCGCGCCGAAAATACGATTGTTACCGTGCGCGAGACTTTCACTGATTGCGCCGGCCAAACTGGCATTGAGAACAGCCGTTGGCCCGCCGCCCTGCACGATCATGAGGCTTTTGGTTCGCATTTTCTTCTTATAGTGGGTGCAACACAAACACTAGCGCGACTCACAAAACATACAATCGATTGTAAAAGATTGTCAAGGTGAATCAGCGGTAAAAATTTTTACCGTATCAGTACTCCGGCAGATTGATACGGGATTCCGCTGATCGTTGTTGTAACTTCAGGCAAATCAGGAGTGCCAGTCAGTCGTTCAATAGACCCATCTAGCAAAAGAACGGTATCCTCAATCTTCGCTCCCTGCAGACTGGGATTCCACGCGAATGCCTGCGATTTGCTTACATGCTCTGCACCTCCAGGCCGCGCGACCCATTCGCGCTCCAGATAGCCTGTGGCCCCTCCCTGATGGTGCATCCGCTCCTCGCCCGTGAACCCGGCGGCAGCATATGCATCGGCTGCTACTTGAAACAGAGCATCACTACTTGCTCCCGCACGTGTGGCGGCAAGTAGCTTGGCATTTACGCTCGCTACGGCGTGGAACTTCTCATCAAGTTCGGCAGGCATAGCTCCGAAGTGCACAAGGCGTGTGATGGAGACCGAGAGGCCCCAGCGGCGGGCGCAGAAGTTCAGCATGCCAAACCTATCTAATACGCCGTTTCTTGGTACGGCATGGCGATAGCTGCGCACTCGATTATCTACGGCGGTAAGATAGACGCTGGGTATGATATGTCGCGAGAATAGCCGCTCGGCGAGCATCCCTTCTATCATCATCTCGCCCATACCCGGTTTCAGCTCCTGCAAGAGCGTGGAGGCAGAATTAGCTACGTGGTGTCCAAGCCAGCGATAACGCTGTACTTCGCTCTCCAAGAGTTCGAGCCGCAGCGGTTGCAGAGACACGACCGTGGCAAACGATGTCGGCGTATCTGAAGCAATCCTTCCATTGCCGACGGTCCTGTGTACCGCTCCCTCAATGTCGTTTGCATACCACGGCTCGACGAGTGGCTTGTAATCGAGTTGACAGAATTCCTCGTCGGCGAGGCGGGGAGCTTCGTTATTGGTCGTAAGGTAGAACGCTTCGCCGTGTTTCGTTATCAGCAGACTGCCGACGCCAGTCTCTCGGAGCATGGGGACTCGCACATCAACCATGCCCGCTGTTGCCCAGGCAATGTTCTCGTGCCTGGAGATGAGGACCGCATCGAAGCCTCGTTCCTGAAGCAGAGCAAGAATCTGCGCGCGCTTGGCTGCTGCTTCCGCTTGCAGGACGCTCGGCTGAGGTTTCCAGTCCACTCTATCGATCACTCAAAGCTCCTGGGCACTTCTGGAAATATCGGAGGGAACGCTCAATAGATTATCACCGATTGTATAGCCGGTTTGCTGATGTGTATCTTTAACGTTCGGGAACAAGCGAGGATCTGTTCTCAATGACCCAACCTGAGGAGTGTTATGCGTCGGCGTGAGTTTATGAGATCGGCTCTTGTTGTTGGCGGAGCTTTTGCCTGCCACCAGGTTCCATCTTTTGCATTGTCTGCTTCCGAAGACCAGCCACAAGTCGATCCAAAGATCAAACGGGTTCTTGTCATGTTCAAGTGCCACTTTGATGCGGGCTTTATCAATACACAGGCAGCAGTCGTAAACAAGTACTTCACCGAATATTTCCCTCACGCCATTCAGGTTGCCGAGCAGCTTCGCAACTCGGGCACGGAGCGGTATGTCTGGACCACTGGATCATGGCTGCTCTACGAATACCTCGAGCAGGCCTCTGCCGAAGACCGTCGCCGTATGGAGCAGGCGATTGCTCGCGGAGACATCGCATGGCATGCGCTGCCCTTCAATTGGCAGACGGAGATGCTTGACCGCTCGATGATCGAGGGCAGCTTCGCGCTCTCGCATGCCCTCGACAGCCGCTTCGGGCGCACGACCACCGGTGCCAAGATGACGGACGTTCCCGGGCACACTCGCGGACTGGTTGCTCCGATGGCCGCGCACGGCGTGAAGTTTCTTGATATTGGCGTCAACGATGCAAGCACTCCAGCTGAGGTTCCGGCTCTCTTCAACTGGAAGGACTCTGGCGGTTCTTTGCTTACCGTGATGTATCACCACGGATATGGTGGAGTTGCCGTGGTGCCAGGCTCGGACCTTGCTATTGCGATTGTCGTGCGCGGCGACAACAGCGGTCCGCATACTCCATCAGAGATTGCAAAGACCTACTCTGAATTGAACGCTCGGTTTCCTGACGCGCAGGTGGTTCCAACCAGTCTTACGGAGATAGCAAATGCCGTGAGTCCGTATCGGAAGAACCTTCCCGTCGTCACGCAGGAGATTGGCGACACGTGGATCTATGGTTGCTCCAGCGATCCCCTGAAGGTAGCGCGTTATCGTGAAGTGGCACGATTGCGACAGGCATGGATTGCGCAGGGGAAGCTTCGCTCCGGTGATGCAACAGACTTGGCACTGCTGCGCAGCGTGCTGCTGGAAGCTGAGCACACGTGGGGCACCGACACCAAGACGTGGCTTGACTTCGATCATTACACTCCCGGCGATCTTGCCCCGATGCTCGACACGAAAAACTACAAGGTAGTGGAGTTCAGTTGGGAGGAAAAGCGCAAAGACCTCTTCGATGGGTTAGATACGTTGCCTGCTGCACTGCGTGATGAAGCGTACGCGGCAGTTCACGGTCTCGACGTGAAGGAACCGCAGTTGGCAAATGCAACTTCGGTGAGGGCAGGGAAGAGCATCGAAACAGAACACTTCATCGTAGCGCTCGACTCTAAAACCGGCGCCATTCATCGCCTGTACAACAAACAGGCCAAACGAGAGTGGGCTTCCCGGGAGCATCCGCTTGCGCTCTTCTCCTATCAGACTCTTTCGCAGCAGGACTACACAAAGTTCTTCTCGAACTATGTAACCAGCACAGCGGATTGGGCGAAGAAGGACTTTGGCAAGCCAAACATCGAGCGCTTCGGAGCGCAGAGTCGCATCTGGCTCCCTGAACTTGCAGAGACTCAAACTTCAGAGGACGAGCAGGCGCATCGTCTTCTCGCGCGGCTGGAGATTCATGATGCCGCCGCCATCCAATCCGGGGCCGCTGCTTTTCCGCAGGAAATGTACCTGGAGCTAATATTTCCGAAGGCCGAGCCTGCCCTTCACCTCAACTTCTATTGCTTGCATAAGCCCGCGACGCGCATGCCAGAGTCGCTCTGGCTCACCTTCAACCCCATCGTCGCGGATCAGCACGGCTGGATGTTCGACAAGTCGGGCGAGGCGGTGTCGCCATTCGATGTCGTTGCAACTGGCAATCGCCACATGCATGCGGTGACGAAAGGTTTCCAGCATAAGGATAGCTTTACGGTCGAGACGCTCGACGCACCTCTCGTTGCGCTTGGGGAGAAGTCACCACTGAATTTTTCAAGATCGCAGCCGGACTTGTCCGACGGCGTCCACTCGAACCTCTTTAACAACGCCTGGGGGACAAACTACATCATGTGGTATGGCGAGGACATGCGTTTCCGCTATGTCCTCCGCGCGTAGCTCTTACGATGCGATTGCGATACCCTAGCTACCGATCGGTGTAGCCATCGCAACTCTTTCATGCAAGGGCTCTGCTGTCTTGAGGGCCACATTGACGCGAGCAATGTTTTCTACGCCTTCGGTTGAGAGCCATTGTTCGAGAGCCTTCGCGCCCTGCCTGGCATAGATGGCCATGCCATCCTGCCATGTGGCCCGTCCGCATAGTACGCCGTTGTAGGTTGCCCGGCTGTCGGTTATAAACCTGAGCGTCTCGATGAACTCCGCATTGCTGACGCCTGCTGAGAGATACACGAAAGGCTTGCTCGTTGCGGCAGACGCGTCGCGAAGATACTGTTGCGCTTCAGCAAGAGTGTAGGCGTGCTCGCCTTTGCAAGCGCTTGTTTCGGGCACATACTTCATCAGGACAGGAAGCTCTACTTTAAGCAGGTCGACGCCGTAGCGATCCTTCCCGAACTCGCGCATCGACTCGATGACGATTTGAGGCTTGCCCTTTGCGTAACGGAGATCCTTGCCGTCTCCGCCGGCAACATCGTAACCGAGCAGCTCGAGAACGAACGGGATGTCGTTTGCGCGGCATTCGTCGCCGATGCGCTCTATCCAGGCACACTTATGTTCATGGATGGCGGGTGCTTCATCGGGAACGTAATGCAGCAGGATTTTAATGCAGTCGGCTCCTGCCTCTTTCAACCGGCGCACCGACCAGACATCATATAGATCCGGAAGGCGGGGCGGCGCAGCGTAGTAGGCAGAACGCTCATAAGCAATCATCAACCCGGCGGTGCCGCGTAGTTTCGCCGCTGGAAGGCCGTACTCGGGATCAAGAAGTATGGCCGAGGCATGTTTCGCTAAAACCTCGGTTACGATCTCCTTGAACTCGATAACGACCGATGCGGGTACGTCTTCCACTGCCTTTTCCCGAGCGATGGCCTTGCTGACGATTCCGCGCTGGTCCAGCGCCAACGCTGCGACTACTCCCTGCGAATTAGAGATGGCCTTGAGTCCAGCCAGTTTCCCCGATGTGAGCGTCATCTTGGTTGCATGCCTCCTTGTTTCCCTGTTCAAGGGATATACGGCCCTCAGTGAATTGTCAATCTATTTCAATCGATTGCTTCGAAATTGGGGCGATTGAACCCTGAGGTCATTTTGATTGATTGCAAAAGATTGACAGGTTCTCTCTCGCAAACTTATAGTTTTGCGAAGCATCGTCAAGCATCATGATGTTGTGAATGGGAAATCCTCTACCGTGAACCATGCCCCTGGCGAAAATTCAGCAGCTCAGCCATCCCCTGCGTGGTCTTCGCGGAGATGGCTGATCCTTAGCTTCTTACTGGCCATCACGGTGATTAATTTCATCGATCGCCAGACTGTCTCGGTGCTCGCACCTATTATTAGACAGTTCTTCCATCTTTCAAATGAAGCTTATGGCAATGTAGTCGCCGCCTTTCAATTTGGAATGATGAGCGGCGAACTCCCAATGGGCTGGGTAATGGACAGGTGGGGATGCCGATTGGGACTCACGCTTGCTGTCTGCTGGTGGTCAGCGGCGACTGGAGCGCAGGCATTTGTCCGTTCGGGAACCCAGCTCGGTCTTAGCCGCTTCTGGATGGGCACAAGCGAGTGCGGAAACTACTCGGGAGGGATGAAGGTAGTCTCTCAGTTCTTTCCGGTTAAAGAGCGCACGCTGGCTGTAGGTATTTTCAATAGCGGCAGCATTGTAGGGGCCGTACTCGCTCCGCCTCTAGTGGTATTTCTGGCTCACCGGTATGGTTTCCGTGCGGCATTTCTCTTTCCGGCGTCGCTTGGCGTTGTGTGGGCGATCGCCTGGTGGTTTACCTATCGCACGTTACCTGCTCCCGCAATTGAGCAGAGCTCCTCTGAGGTGCCGCTGAGCACTCTGCTGAGCCAGGCGCACGCATGGGCGATCATGCTTTGCCGCTTCTTTGTTGGCCCGGTCGTACAGTTTTACTGGTACTGGCTGCCGAGCTATCTCTACAGCGCTCGCCATATGTCGATGTTGCAGATAGGCGCGCTCTCGTGGATACCGTACTTTCTCGGTGGCATCGGCGGAGTTGCAGGCGGATGGGCTGCTGCGTCACTTCATAAATCGGGGGCAAGCAACTACCGTGTTCGAACAGTGACGATGTATTCGAGTGCGGCGCTTTGCCTGGCCAGTCTCGCGGTGCCATTTGTTGGCACGCTGGTCGCCTTCGCCGCGATTAGTCTGGTGATCTTTGCGCACAATTTTCTTTCTGCGAACATGTATGGCTGTATCACAGACCTCTTCCCGGAAAGCGCGGTTGGCCGCGCTACCGGATTGACAGGCGTAGCAAGCGGGTTGAGTGGCCTTCTGTTTCCTCTCTTGACGGGCTTTCTCGTGGACCGCATCTCGTACAAGCCTGTCTTTGCACTTGCAGCGATGATGCCTCTTCTCGGTACAGTCATTCTCTTCATATTGGCGCGCAAGCGCCGCTTCAACGAGTCCTCACACTCGGCATTGCCTGCTTGATGGCGAAGGGAAGCCAATTCTTGAGCCACGAAGAAAATTCGTTCGCTTGGCTAGCACGCTCATTCGTAATGGGCTGCGCGAATGTGGCTGGCGCGATTCCGCGTGTTTCCACAGCCCACTTTAGTGCCCACGGAACGGGGAACTGATCAAGTTGCTTGATCAGTTCAGCCAGCAAATGTGTGCTCCGATGAAACTCCTTCGATGCGACCGTTTGTTGAAATATATCTAAAATCAATTCCGGCAGAGCGCAGGCGACACCGGAGACGACACCATCACAAACGCCTTCAGAGAGCGCTTTGGCGAGTACCGAGTCGTTGCCAACAATTCTGCAGGCATCAATCCCGTGGTCCTTCAAGTCGCGCAAAATCTCTAGCGATCCACTCGAGTCCTTAATTCCCACGATATTTTCGGTTTCGGCGATTAATTGGCGAACGGTCGGCTTTTCCAGACCGGAGCTGAACTGGGGCAGGTTGTATAGAAGCACTGGAAGCCGGGTACAGCTAGCAACGGTTCGGCAATAGATATCCAGATCTTCCTGGGCATAACGGAAAAAATAAGGCATCGGTAAGAGCAGGCCATCGGCTCCTTCATCCGATGCAACCGCGCAAAGCTCCATTGCTCCTTTGGTGCTTGATGACCCTACCCCACAAAGCATCCGTGGCGCGCCGGCAGCTTTAACCGTTTGAAGAACAACTCGAAGCTCCGTCACGGTCGTCAGACAGAACTCCCCTGTAGCCCCATTCACGCCGAAGGATGTAATGCCCTTGGACAACAAAAAGCGGACTAGCGCCGTCAAGGCATTGGCATCCACTACCTCATCACGTGACCGCGGAGTGAGAAGTGCCGCATGGACGCCTGAGAACTGCTTGCTTTGCATCAGTGTGTTTGATCCTCGTTCCATAGGATATAGACAGACACCTGCCTGGTCGCTATAGGATTTCGTTGTCATGTTCACAGCGTCATCCGCGGCTCTCGCATACTCATACTCACCGGTGCGCACATTTTGACTGCAAAATCAGGCCGCGCGTACTCATGGCTAGTTGTAGCCATGCTTTGGTTCGTCTGTTTTTTGAACTATGCGGATCGTCAAGCAATCTTCTCTATCTTTCCGCTACTCGGAACAAAGCTGCACCTCACTAGCGTCCAGCTGGGCGTTATTGGCGGCTCATTCATGTGGATGTATGCCGTATGTGGGCCGATGGCTGGATGGCTCTCTGACCACTTTTCGCGCAGGTCACTTATCCTGGGTGCTCTCGTCTTTTGGTCGCTTATGACCGCGGCAACGGCGCTAGCCCATACGTTTGCATCGCTAACGTTGATACGGGCTTTGGGTGGACTCGGCGAAGCGTTCTATTTTCCCGCCGCTATGTCCATGATGAGCGATTATCATGGGCCAGCCACACGTTCTCGCGCTATGTCGGTACATCAATCCAGCGTCTATGCAGGTAGTATCGCTGGAGGAGCAATCTCCGGATTTCTCGGCCAATACTATGGCTGGAGGTCGAGCTTTCTCTTTTTTGGCGCTGCCGGCATGGTACTCGGTTTGCTACTGCTGGTTTTTCTGGAAGAGCCTGCTCGAGGTGCTGCCGATATCCGTTCGATGGAAACCGCCGTCAGAGAGCCATGGAGACCTATTGAAGACATTCGCGAGATATTCTCCAACCGGACGGCAATGTTTCTGGTTCTCGCATTCATCGGAGCAAACTTCGTCGCGGCGGTATTTCTCACATGGATGCCCACGTTCCTCCATCAGAAATTTCACATGAGCCTCTCACTATCAGGGCTCAACAGCACAGTCTATATTCAAATAGCCTCGGTGCTCGGAGTCCTGACCGGCGGAGCACTTGCAGACTCGTGGCAGCGAAGATTCCGAGGCGGACGCATGCTTGCTCAGTCGTTAGGCCTGTTTTGTGGTGTGCCATTTCTCTTTCTTACTGGATGGAGTAGATCGCTAGTGTTGCTGATTACAGCCATGATAGGCTTCGGCTACTTCAAAGGTTTATACGATGCCAATATCTTTGCCAGTCTTTATGACGTTGTTCCTATCGAGCGCCGCGGCGCCTCCGCCGGCATCCTGAACTCGTTGGGATGGCTTGGAGGAGGTTTTGCTCCTGTCATCATTGCGCTCGGCGCGGCTCACTATGGCATGAGCGCTTCAATCAGCACGACCGCAGTTGTTTATCTGATGACCGGTTTACTGATGCTGTACACCGCCCGTCGGCTTGAAAGAGAGTCAAAGATGAGCGCTAACAACAATGAAACAGGGAAGTATTGAGCCGCATCTTGCCTGGCCATGCTAGTTAGTTGTGGAGCGTTCGGGCCAGCTTGCTCAAACGCATGACAAGGCATTTAGCTGCGCCGCCCGCTTTCAGAAATTCGCTGAGTTGGACCTGCACAACATCAAAGCCTCGCGATCTAAGACAGCTTTCCAATTCTGCGCTGATCTCATTCATGATGACAGTTCTACCAACATTGATTGCATTGCAGGCAAAGCGTACAGCATTCTGTTCGCTGACTATGATCCGCTTATCTTTAGCATAGAATCTCTCGATCTTTTCAAGTGAAGCTTGGTCGAATGCCTTCGGATAGTACATCGCATAGCCGCCTTCGAGCGGGGCAAAACAGGTATCGAGATGATAGAAGCGCGGGTCTACCAGATGTAGCGAGATGACTTCAAGGTTCCAGATGCTTCGTAGAATGCGGTGGCTAGAGACAGCCGTGCGAGGGCCATACCCTGCCCACAGGCAGCTTGCATCGTTAGCGAAAAGCGCATCGCCTTCGCCCTCGAATGGAGTAGAGCGTGGGATATCGACGACGGTATATCCGGCAGATGTAAGCCACCGCCGGAAGTGTGGCTCTTCACCCTGGCGCTCCGGGTGAAAGAAACTGCTGAGCGCAACAATGCCATTGCGCTCCAGCCCTGCATTCGCGGTAAAGACCATATCGGGAGAGCCCGGCTCAGGGTCAATCAACACAACATCGGCGATGCTGCTGAGGGCTTCGTAGAGACGAGCCCATTGCTCCATCGCGCGAGTGCGTGAAGAAGCGTGAACATTGCCTGCCATCCAGGGATTGATGACATAGCTCACATCGTAGAGCTGTGGCGCACACATCAGGTAAGTTGGCCGGACCGGATTGGCTTCTGCCCCGAAGCCGGCTATTGCAGGATGCGTAGTGGCGGGATGGACTGAGTGCGTACTCATCTAAGCTGCTCCTTAGACGAGTCTGGCAGAGCCAATGCAATCGCGTCTATATGAATGATTATGAGTGGTTTAGTGTATATTGATGCAGCAAATGCAGGGCATCGGATTGCGCTCGCTTGGTATCAGCATTGTCGACAAATATTTTGTGAATCAAAGGTTTCCACATAGCGCGCCTGCTCACGTCCGATGGCCTCAAACAGGGCCTTTAAATTGCCGAAGCTGCGAATGAACTCCAGTGGCTTGAGTATGAGTTGACCGTCGCACATATGACGCCTCCTTCGTCAACTTCAAATGCACTATACGGCAGGTGCGTCAGGAGAAAGCCAGCATCAGTAGCGGCGCAGCTTCGAGCCAGCTTCGCGTGAACATGCAGGATGATACCTCCCTCGTTATCAATAGATGATGCAGTGATCTATGTAGCTAGCAGAACAATTCGAGCGGACAAGTCCCGTTGATTGAGCAATTAATATCCAGTCTGTAAATGGAAAAAAGTTGTAGAAATTTCGTGAGCATCTCCATCTCGCCGACGTAGAATCTTATGCTTGTACGGAGTTGTCCGTCTCGCGAGGTTTTCCGTGGCACGTCCCTATTGGTCTGGGCAGATCCAGATATCGCTTGTCTCCTTTGGCGTAAAGCTGTTTGTCGCCACCGAGGCAAAGAGTGAAATCCGTTTTCATCAGATAAGCCGTTCGACAGGCGAGCGTGTGCGTCACCAAAAAGTGCTTGCCAGCGCACTTGAAGACGCTCCAGACGAGGCAGCCGCTCCAGTCGAAAAGGACGAGATCGTCAAAGGGTACGAATACAGCAAAGGCCAATACGTTATCGTCGAACCAAGCGAATTGGCGGCGCTGCGTGTCCCGTCCAAGCATGCGATTTCAGTGACACAGTTTGTCGGCCTGGATGAGTTGTCTCCCGAGTATATGGAAAAGCCCTACTTCGTCGTCCCGGAAGATGACGTTCAGGCTGAAGCATTCGCCGTCGTACGCAAAGCCCTTCAAAAGGCAAAAAAGGCTGCGATAGGGAAGATTGCATTTGGCGGAAGAGAGCACGTGATTGCCATCACCGCCGATGATGACGACAAACTGGGAGGGATGATGGCGTACACGATGCGCTATCAGGAGGAGCTACGCAGCCCGGCCGAATACTTCAAGGACATTAAGAAAGTAGCTGTCAACGCTGACTCGCTCGCATTGGCTATGGACCTCATCAAGAAGAAAGCGGCCAAGTTCGATCCCGGCAAGTTTACGGATGGCTACGAAGCGGCAGTGCGCGAGCTGGTGGAGGCAAAGATCAAGCATGCTCCAGTCCCGCAGGAGGAAGTCGCTTCGCCGCGGCGCGCCAACGTGGTCAATCTGATGGACGCGCTACGAAAGAGCCTGTCCAGCGATGAAGCAGTGGCAGGAAAGAAGAAGCCGGTGGCCAGCGTGAAAGGGGAAGCGAGGAAGAGCCTCTCACTTGTGAAGCCCGCCAAGGGGACTGGCAAGAGAAAGTCCGCATAAACTCTTTGGGAGTTGAAGATGGCTGTGACCGGGCGATCTGCAGGGAAGACTTCTGCTCCGAAGAGGGCTTCGTCGCATGCTGTTGCGGCCGATGCAGTAGACGAGCAGTTGGCGCGCTACCGCGCGATGCGCGATTTTCAGATCACAGCCGAGCCAAAAGGTAGAGCACCTTCGAAGTCATCTGGGCAAGGGCTTCCGTTCTGTGTTCAAAAGCACGCTGCTTCGCATCTTCACTACGACTTTCGCCTTGGTTGGAACGGAGTGCTCAAAAGCTGGGCGTGTGCCAAAGGTCCCAGCTATTTCCCCGGAGATAAGCGGCTGGCCGTCCAGGTAGAAGATCATCCCATGGAGTACGGAGGGTTTGAAGGAATCATTCCAGCCGGTCAGTATGGTGGCGGCACGGTCATGATCTGGGACCAGGGAACCTGGGAGCCGCAGCCTGGACATACTGATGTTGACGCCGGGCTGCGGGATGGCAGCCTGAAGTTTGTTCTGCATGGAACAAAGTTACAAGGCAAATGGGCGCTGATCCGCATGAAAGGTAAGGCGGCTCAGGAAAAGAAACCGAACTGGCTGCTGATCAAAGAGCATGATGCATTTGAGCGCGGTAAAGATGATTCGCCAATAACTGAAACCGAGCCAGACAGTGTTGTAACAGGCCGTTCCATTGAACAGATTGCGCGAAGCGAAGACCATGTTTGGAACTCGCGCGACACAGGCCAAGAAAAAGCGTGGTTTCGGAAGAATGCCAGCGATGAGCCATCAGGCACAAATGCTCTGAAGAGCTGGACAGCAAGACTTAAGAAGATGCCAGCGGAGAAGCAGCCCAGATTCGTGAAGCCACAGTTAGCCGCACCGGCAGCAAAACCTCCATCTGGAAGCGGCTGGCTGCATGAACTGAAACTCGATGGCTACAGGATTCAAGCCCGCAAAGATGGCAGTCGAGTGCAGATGTTTACACGGACCGGACTGGACTGGACAGACCGTTTCAGCGCGATTGCAAATGAAGTGGCAGCGCTGGGTGTTGGGAAGATTACGCTCGACGGCGAGGTCGTTGTGTTAGCTCCCGATGGGAGCACCAGTTTTGGTGATCTACAGGCCTCGTTCCAGCCAGGATCAAAGCATCAGCAAACATATTTTTGCTTTGATGTTCTACATGTCGATGGACGCAATGTCCGAGACACGCCATTGACTGAACGAAAGGAGCTGCTATCAGATCTGATGGAAACGGCCGACAGCGATCTGCTGCAGGTAAGTGGCCATGTTGAAGCCGATGGGCTCAAAGTGTTTCACAAGGCATGCGAACTGCATGCGGAAGGGATCGTTTCGAAGAGAGCCAACGCGCACTATTTGCCGGGACAGAACGGGGAGTGGTTGAAGGTGAAGTGTCTTCTCGAACAGGAATTCGTTATTGGTGGCTACGTATTGCTGTCGAATGGAACTCCTGGCGTGGGTGCGCTGTTGCTTGGCTATTACAGTGGCGGCAAGTTGAGCTATGCGGGACGCACCGGGACTGGCTTCAACGAGAAGATGCGCAAGCTTCTACGCGAGAAGCTCGAAGCGCTGAAGCGAAGTTCCACTTCATTTGCAAGTGTGGACGCTGAAGCCCGGCGCGGAGCAATCTGGGTGAAGCCTGAATTAGTCGCACAGGTTCGCTTTACCGCATGGACAGCCGACAATCTCGTGCGACAAGCGGTGTTTCTTGGGCTACGCGAGGACAAGGCGGCGAAGGATGTCATGCGTGAGGAAGAACCTGCACCTCCACAAACTCCGGCAGCGGCAGCCGGACCCGGCTTGAAGCACGCGCCGGTCCGCCTGACGCATCCGGCCAAAGTGCTCGACACTTCATCCGGAATGACGAAGCAAGTGTTGGCAGATTATTACTGGACGATAGCAGAGAGGATGCTGCCTTATATTGCTGGCCGTCCGTTAAGTTTGTTGCGTTGCCCCGACGGATCGGCACGCCCATGCTTCTTTCAGAAGCATGTCATCGGCTCGCTTCCACGTGGGGTGAATACTGTGGAGATCTCGCACAAGACAGGCGCTCCTGAAGCCTACATGACCGTGGCTTCGGCAGAGGGGCTGGCGGGATTGGCTCAGTTGGGAGTGGTGGAAGTGCATCCATGGAATTCACAAAATGACGACCTGGAGCGGCCCAATCGGATGATCTTCGACCTCGATCCAGACGAGACATTGGCGTGGCCAATCCTTGCCAGTGCCGCAATTGATGTCCGTATGCGGCTCAAGAAGATAGGACTGGAAAGCTTCTTGAAAACATCCGGTGGTAAGGGCCTGCATATCGTCGTGCCAATTCTCCCGAAGTTCGAGTGGCCCGCAGTCAAAGACTTCACTCGCCGCTTTGCGCTGGATATGGAAAAGGCAAATCCGAAGCTTTATCTAACGAAGATGACCAAGGCAGCACGTAAAGGAAAGATATACATCGACTACCTGCGCAATGAGCGAGAGGCCACTGCTGTAGCCACATATTCGCCGCGAGCCCGCCCAGGCGTCCCGGTTTCAATGCCATTGCATTGGAAAGAGCTGGAGTTTGGAGCAATGCCAATATTTCGGGTTACAGAATTCATTCAATGGCAAAGCCGATTAGTAGATGACCCTTGGAAGCAACTAGACAAGATCAACCAACAAATTCCTAGCAGGCTGATTGTCAACTAACATCAACGAACGCTGCAGCTCAGTCTGTAGTGGCCAATGAGAAACGGCCAATATTGCGCCTTCTTTATCACCAGGTAACACTTCGTACGGGCGCATCATCTCATTGTCTTCATGTTCCAGAATGTGGCAATGCCACACGTATCTGCCGGGATAACCCTCGAATGGAACAATGATACGTGTCACCTGACCAGTCTCGCAGCGCACGGTATCTTTCCATCCCGCTTCTTCTGGGGTGGGAGCTATCGCAGTCCCGGTATAGATGAGTTCTCCCTTATCTTGAAAATGAAATACGTTGAAGCTACGCCGGCCGAGCAACTGGAACTTCACCAGATGCAAGTGGATTGGATGCGTATCTTCGGTAAGATTTACCAGCTCCCATATCTCGGCTGTGTTAAGACGCGGTTTTTCTGTCACCGGCATATGCCATGGAGTGTTGTTGAGCAGCATCCCCATGGATTGCTGTACCTTATTCATGCTTTCATCAAGTGTCAGTCGGCGAGTGCGTATGGCGTGGCTCTGCGGAATCCGTTCGATTGATCGCAACGGAGCAGGTACGGTGCTGTTGTCAGCCACACTCTTGGATGCGACACGAAACTGCATAATGTCGAAGCTATCACTTCGAAGCAGAATCTTCTCGCCCGCATATGCTCTGAAGTCGAACACGATGTCTGTGCGCTCCGCAGGAGCAAGCAGAACGCGGTTGGCCTTCACCGGAGAAGCAAGCAGTCCTTGATCGCTGCCTATCACGTCCATCTCGAGCAGGTTCCCAAACGAGAGACGGAAGAAGCGTGCGTTCGATCCATTCATTACGCGGAATCGATACTTGCGAGGTTCCACATCCAGATAGGGTGAGAGTTTTCCATTGGCCAGCATGACATTGCTGTAGACTTCCGGCACCCAGGGTGATCGAGGATTGCCTGACACCGGATACTCGAGCTGTCCGTCCGAGCGGAGAAACCGGTCGCAGAGCAAGAGTGGTACCTCATACTTGCCCTTCGGCAGGTTCAGCTTGTCTTCCATCTCATCGCGCACAAGGAACATCCCCTGCAATCCAGCGTAGACATTCAGTCGATTAATTCCCATCGTGTGGTCGTGGTAAAAAAGCATCGCGGCATCCTGACGGTTAGGATAGTGGTAAGTCAGCGACTTTCCTGGAACTACCCAATCTTCGGGATAACCGTCACTGCCCGGCGGCGTGCGTCCGCCGTGCAGATGGATGACGCATCGCACTTCAGGTTTGTCCGGTTCGGCTCCATGCAAGGTGTGGTCGACGGGTAAGAAATGCTTCAGTGGCAGCTTGTTGACCCATTCCACGATCAGTCCTTGTCCGCTTCGTGTCTCGAATGTCGGTCCAGGTGAACTGCCATCAAATCCCCACATGCGTGTTGGAGGCAGATCGCGATGCACCTTCTGCTGAATCTCCTCGATAGTTACGCGGTAAAGCGACAGCATCTTATGCGCGTCGTCAGGGTCTGGCCTCATCTCGCTGTTTTTCACTATTGGGGGGATAGGCAACGCGTCTACATACGGCGTCAGCTTATTCGGGTCGAGCGCAGTCGAAGACTGCACCATCCCAGCCGCGGCGGCAGCTTTCTCTAGTGACAATCCTGCCGTTAAAACTCCTGCACGCCGTAAAAATCGTCTTCGTGAAATCAATCCCGCTCCTTCATTCTTCTTGTGCCGGACAAGCAACGAGGGCGCCGGAGCAAAGCTCCAGCACCCTGCGTTTGTTACAGCGTTTGTATCAGAACGACAGTCTTAGCGATCCCAGCCGCCTTGGATCACTTCGCCCGTAGACTCATTGAGTACGATGGGCTCGATGCGGGCGTTCTTGAAATCGAACATATTGTTCAAAACGCCGGCCCGGCTATCAAATGAGCCGGCAATGCGCTCACTACCCAGCCAGTTGTCTTCAATGAACCGCAGGATAGACGACTGATCAGTCAACGTGTGGTCCACGAAGTTCCGCTTAGCGTATGGTGAGATAACCATCAACGGGAGACGGGGCCCGTAGCCGCAGCGCCCTTGGGCGTGGGCTGCGTTGACACCCGGCAGCGCTGTTGTGCCGTCGCCACAGGAACCTGGACCCAGCAAGGCATCCTGCGCGGTCGAGGACTGATTCACAATGGGAGCCATCTGATGATCGTACCAACCGTCGGAGTCGTCATAGGCGATCACGACGGCAGTGTTCTTCCACTCCTTTTGCTGCTGAAGGAAGTTGATCACGTGTACGATGAAGGCCTGCTCGTCCAGCGGATCGGAGTAGCCAGCATGGCCATCCTGATATCCCGAAGCCTTCAGGAAGCTGACAGAAGGGAAGTTGCCGGCTGAAACTGCGGCGTAGAAGTCGTTCAAATCATACTCGTGGTTTCCCGCATCGCCGTCATAGCCGATCGACTTCACTGACGAAGGCCGCGTGTGCTTCGGGTTTGCCGTCGACGTGTAGTACTGGAACGGTTGGTGATGGGGAATGTAGTCTGCTTTCTTGGTCATCGTGATTGCAGAAGTCGTGCTTCGGTTGCAACCTGTCGAACCATTCGAGTTGACTGTCGCGAGGTCGAACCCACCTTCAAAGAAGCCCCAGGTCACGCCGCGACTGTTTAGGAGATCGCCGATGTTTTGCCCACTAAAATGCACGGCGCTGGGGCTGGAGCAGACATCCCCTATAGGATCCGCATCACTTACCAAAGTCTGGCCGCCGTTACCATCCGAAACCACTGCATCGCCCACGCTCACTGCATCGTCCACCCCATTTGTCTGACCTGAGACGAGGTTGATAGCGCCCGGTGTCGAAGGGCCGAACGTAGTGCCGTACGAGTTGTCATTCATCGCGAAGCGCTGCGCATAGTTCCACAAAGCCGTGACGGTATTGCCATCGTAGTAGCCCATCACGAGCCCGTTGGTCGTCTGGCCGTTCGGCGGCGGCCCGGGTGTTCCGGTGTACTTCGGGAACCCATCCATCAACCCACCA
The DNA here is from genome assembly GCF_014642855.1 of Edaphobacter acidisoli. Classification (NCBI taxonomy): domain Bacteria; kingdom Pseudomonadati; phylum Acidobacteriota; class Terriglobia; order Terriglobales; family Acidobacteriaceae; genus Edaphobacter; species Edaphobacter acidisoli. The sequence continues at coordinate 134,145 of NZ_BMJB01000001.1, forward strand.
TGAAATGCCTGCTGCTCCGGGCCATAATCGTGGTCCTGGTCTGCGGTTGCTGCCTCAGACCGATCTAGACGGAACGGATTAACTGCTGCATTGCCATTCAATGTCTTATTCAGAAAATTCGGATTGTTATAAAGCAGAGCATCCGTAAAACCATTTACGGATGGTGTGTCTTCCGCAGCTCTGAAGCGCGGCTCGCCTGGAGGATTCAGCGCAACTGGATAAGTGCCAAAGTAGTGGTCAAACGAAACGTTCTCCTGAAAGATCACAACTAGATGTTTAATCGGCGTAGCGGTGGTTTTGGACTCAGCTTGCGCACTAACAATGGCCGGAGCCGCAACCTGCCCGGCAATCAGCAGTGTTGCCAAAGAACGTGCAACCAGTTTCTGCATGACGTCTCCTTTTGTTTGAGAAGGCCCATCCGGGCCGTCAACAAAGGTGTAGTCATCTACTATGAACAACTTGTGACGAAACCATGTACGACCGAACAAATTTCTCTTGAGTAACCGCAAGGAAAGGAAAAACCAGTTGCTGTTACGTGGAAAGGGAAGGTCTCGGTCGCGCGCTGCTTCGTACGAAGAGTGACGATATAGGTCGAATTCGATCAATCCTTCCAAACAGGCTCATCGGGTGCAAAACGCAACAACCCGCCGGGATAATGGCAATGAAATCCACTGGCCGCGATCACCGCATGATTTTCGGTGCTTTGTCGGAGAGCTGTTTGAACTTTGCGGCCTCTTCTTTGGATTCTTGAGATTTGCCCTGTCTTCTGTAGACGCGCGCTAATAAGTAATGTGGGTCTGGATAAGTAGGGTCCATCTCGACCGCATGTTTGAGCCATTTCAGGCTTGCATCGGACTGGCCGGCTTGCTCCAGCGCTTTTCCAGCAAGGAAGAAGCTTCTGGGATTTCCTGGGTTTCGCGATGAGGCTTCTGCTGCCAAGTCGAAAGCCTTCTGGCTGTTGCCGAGCTTCAGCATCAGGCCGGACATGTTGAGATATACATCGTCATAATCTGGATGGTTTTTGTAAACCAACTTGAGCGCGTGGACGTAATTCTCCATCGCATGACCGTTCTCACCCAAGGCCTCGTAGCACAGACCGAGATTGTCGTAGGCGCGATAGAAGGTTGCGTCCAGTTGGATAGCCTTCTGGAACTCTGCCATCGCCTTCGGAACGTTGCCGTCCTGATAGTCAAGCCGTCCCAGCCAGTAGTGAGGCTCGGGGTTATTCGGTGCTGCAGCGATGGCTCGCTGAAATGAGAGTGCTGCATCCGTATCGTGTGCATTCAGATACTGCGTCTGGCCTAGCAGCAGCAGCGCGGAAACATCATCGGGTGTCTTTGTAAGTAGCGTATGAAGAGTTTCACTCGCAGCATCGAACTGGTGAGACAACATCTGTCCGTCTGCAAGCGCCAGCAGGAGGTCCCGCTGTTCCGGGCAAGCGGCGAGTCCAGTTTTTGCTGCGTCGATTCCGGCAGGGAAGTCCTGTTTGTGGATGGCGTTTTGGGCTCGCTGGAGCTGGGTTGTGCAGAGGTACGTTGCCGGATCAGAGGAAGATGGAGCTGCAATTTGTTGCCCTGGTAAAGGTGCCTGAGGCAGCGATTGGGAGAAAGAAGGTATCGCTGTGACGAGCAGAGCGCCGATCAACGTTCTCATCCATAGCGGGCTAGAGTGCGTCTGCATGAACGGGATGCTCTGAGATCTTTCTGCGCGTGACGGGCGCATAGCGCATGGGTTAAAGGAAACAGGCGGCCCGAAGAGATACGGGCCGCCTTGAGTATACCGGGGCTAGAAGCTGAAGCGCGCGTTCAGCTGCACGATGCGAGGTGCATATGCGGAGCCAAGAACCAACCCGAAGTTCGGGTCGTTGATGTCCGTCACCGGGTTTGCGCGGCCTGCGCGGTTGAACAGGTTGATGCCGTCGGCACGGAGTTGGAAGCTTCGCTCCTCGCCGAAGTCGAAGCTCTTCTGCAGGCTGGCATTCTCCGATGCCTGGCCTGGCCCAACCACGTTGTTGAGCACCGAAGGCACATTGCCGGTGGTGAGCGCCACGACGTTGTTTGCTGATGTGGGAACATGTGCAAATGCAGCAGAATTCAAATAGGCAGGACCTGAAGGTTGGGAAATATTGATCGGCCCCGAGTGGTTCAATTCCACCTTTGCACCTGTGAAGTTCGGCCTGGTGGTGGCGAAGATACCGTTGCTCGGGAAGCTATCAACTATTGCGAGAGTGCTCCCTGATTGGTAGATTGCGTTCCCGCTGAGTGTCCATCCACCGGCGATCCAGTTCAGCGGCCCATGCAGATTAAACTGCCGCCCTTTGCCAAAAGGAAGATCATAGAAGGCAGTGAACTTTAACTGCTGCGGAACATCTATGCCCTCAGCGATTGCTTTCTCTGCTTTCAAATTGTGTACATCCTGCACCAGTGAGCACTGACCGCTGTTGCAGTTGCTATTGGTGTCAGTCAAAGTCTTCGACCATGTGTAAGCGACTAGAACATTGAAGCCCTTCGAGACCTTGCGAGTAATCGTGGCTTGCAGCGAGTCATAGCGCGACCAGCCAATGTTGTAGTCGTACTGGGTTATGCCACCACCCTGATACTGTGGGAATGGCGCCAGAGCCTGCTGAACAGTGTTGCTTGGGTCGAAGCCCACATACGGCATGGGAACCTCAGGATGCTGTGAGAGTGGATCCAGCAGCGCATCACCATACTTGGCAAGATTAGCGACTGGCAGCTGGTTCAATTGGTCGAGTCCATACGCGTAGATGCGCCTGCCTCTGTTTCCGACATAGTTAAGTTCGGCGATGGTCTTGTTGCCAACGGCGTACTGGAGCCCGAGGTTGTAGTTCTCCACATAAGTAACCCTCGATCCATCTGGGCGGATATAGGCTGGAGGCGATTGTGTATTTGCTTGCGTGGGGTCGTAATTGGGCAGCGCTCCCGAGAACGAAGGATACGGATTACTGAGGGTGGCAATTGCCATGTCGCGATATGGCGTGGGGTTAGTTGTATGGTTGACTACGATTCTGCCTGTATATCCGAGTGAGGACGGAGGGCCGTTGAATTGGAACGCCGGTCCTGCTTCAGGAGATTGCGTGTTGACGCCGAATCCTGCCCGAAGGACAAGCTGTGGAGTCGCAGCATAGGTGATGCCGAAGCGAGGCAGAATCAAGCCCCAATCGGTCCGCTCAAATCCTTTCTTGTTAAGCTGGCTGGCGAACTGAAGCGCACCGGGAAGATTTCCCGCGGCAGAGTTCGGCAGCAAGGGGTTCATAGTCGTCATCTGACCATGAGCTTCTGTGATGCCTCCCATGATCTCCCAGCGAAGGCCGAGATTCAGAGACAGTTTAGGCGAGACCTTCCAGTCGTCCTGGATATAAGTCCCGATCTCATGCCTGTTGAACTCATAGTTTCCATGATTGACGGTGCTGCCCGTGCTGTCCACTTGACCCAGCATGAAGCTGGCAACTGCGTTGCCGGCGTACTTCGATGTGCTCTGTCCATCGTCGGTCTCGACATTGGAGAATGCAAAGCTAGCGGGTGTAGAGATGTTAAGGTCGTTTTCGCGATACAGACGATACTCAACTCCAGCCTGTAACTGATGCGCGCCATGGCTGATGAAGACCTGATCGATGCCAATAATGCTCGACGTAATGTTTCCGCTACCGTTGGAGCCGTCACCAAACGTGTCATTGTTATCGCCAAGTGCCTTCTGGCCGCCGCCAAACGTGATTGTCGGGAACGCAACTGGAGCGATGTTCTTAAGGCCGAGCGTCGTTCCCCAGTTCTGGCTCGAAAAAGGGGTGGTGTAGATATTGGTGAAGCGGTTATACCCGATGCCAAAGTGGTTCATGATGTGGGAGGTGATCTCCCAATAGTCGTTCGCGCGTATGACTTTGCCTGGGTTGTCCTGGAAGTGCCACGTGTCCAGCGGACTGGTTCCGGGGATGGCCCATGTACCGCTGCCGGAGTTGCTCCTGTTTCTGCCGACCGTGCTATACATGAATTCGACTCGTTGCGCTTGCGTTAGCGTCTGGTCGAGCTTAATGGTGAGGATGTTCTGAGAGAATGTCGGCTGACCGGCAGCAAACGCTGGAATATTGCCGACCACGTTGCTGTTAAGGTAATTCGTGGGAAATTTCAACTTGAGATAGTTAGCAGCAACCGGATCGAAGCGGTTGGTGGGTATCTTGTTTCCAGGGAACGGGTCACGTACCAGACCAGTGCTCAGTGCCACCTGTCCGGTCACAGGATCCACCTGTCCAGCTGTTAGCAGACGCGTCGAGGTGGGATCATAGATCTGACCATAGATGACTGGCCGTCCCAGGGCATCGACCGTTGCCTGCTGGCCGGATTGGCTGTTCAGCGTCAATGCCGGGTTGAGAAATCCGGAGAAGTCGCCTCCAAGCATCGCTTGGGTTGGCATCGTCGTTGGTGTTGATGAGATCGTGTAATTGGTAATCTTGGTTTTCTCGTCCGAGACGAAGAAGAACGACTTGTTTCTGCCGTCATAAATCTTTGGAATAAAAATTGGCCCGCCGACTGTTCCTCCAAAGTTATTTAGACGTTGTTTAGCGCGCGGCGTACCGGTCTGTTTGGCTGCAAAGGTGTTTGCGTCCAGTGCTTCGTTCTGGAAGAACTCGTAGATCGAGCCGTGCAGGTGGTTGGTCCCGGACTTGATGCCATAGTTCGACACGGCAGTTCCGCCGCCGTTGTACTGCGCGCCCATGGCGCCAATCTGCATGTTGAAATCAGTTACGGCATCGACACTTGTAGGCGTCTCTGCCGTATCAAACGTTCCCATCGAAACTCCATCCAGGTAGATCTCGTTCGAGAAGTACTGCCCGCCCTCAATCGAACCGGTGAAGGTATTGCCGGTTGTACCTGGAAGGCTATTAAAGATAAATGCCTGCAACTGGCGCTCGCCATCGTGGTCAACCAGGATCGGCCAGGTTGTCATCTCTTTTGCACTGATATAGTGGCTGATCTGCGCCGTGCTGGTCTCCAATAGTTGCGCATCGCTTGAAACAGTCACCGTTTCGGTTCCTCCGCCGACTGGGAGCTTCAAGTTGACAGTGAGCAACTGTGCCACATGGAGCGGGACGCCGGTGATTGTCGCAGGGGTAAAGCCCTTTGCTGTAGCCGTGACGTTATAAGTTCCGGGCGGTAGCGAGGGGAAGGTGTAAACACCTGCTCCTGTGGTCACGGTGTTGGACTTCACGCCGGTGGCCACGTCGGTAGCGACGACCTGGGCTCCCGGAACCACCGCACCAGTTGTGTCAGCCACAGTGCCGTTCAGTGCTCCGGAAGATCCCTGCTGAGCCGAAACATATGTAACCGATATCATTAGAACTAAAACAATGGTAAAAAGATGCTTTAGCATGCTTGCCCCCAAAATGATGGTTAATGCTGGAATTGCGCTAGTCTGCGTCGAGGTCCAATAAAAGCGAGGCCCTCTCAATATGATTGATTGGGAAAAGGTACGCCAAATTTAATAAATATGTCAATATAAAATAAAAAAAGATAGTCTTTTTGATTCTTTTTGTGTTGTCGGGTTTGCTGTAAACACACAGTGTGCTCGGAAGGGAGTCTTATGTCTCACATCACATTTCCACGGCGCGACATTCTAAAGGGAGCAGTTTCGTTTGGTGCGCTCGCCGGAATTGACACTCTATTACCCGCTCAATCGGCTGTGAAGACACAAGGAGACGCTGTTGACGTGGTTCCTTATGGGATCGGTAATTGGTCCAACCTGGCCTTCGATCCCCGTGGAAGTCATCGCGCAGTAGTTCGGGTAGGAAAAAACTCAGATGCGGTTATGGTGCGCATCCCTTGGAGGAGGCGCGATTCAGACCCCGAAAAGAAAAATGTCCTGTTAACCGGAGCAGACGGGAAAACACAGATTAAGAACCTTATCCGCATAAATATTAATCGCGAGTTCGGGGACCTCGTTTTTCAGCCCCAAAACGGACCTGGCGTTTACTTCATTTACTACATGCCCTTTGATGGACCAGGACGCTCATTGAACTATCCCACAGTCATTTATCCTCCTCCAGTCGATACGGCAGATCTGGAGTGGGTGGAGCGGAACCATTTAGGCGATCCGAGTTCCGCGAGGCAGGCGGTGTGGCGCAGGCTTCCACGTGCAAGAGTGGTCGAGTTTCAGGCTGTGGATGCCTTTAACTTCTCTTACCCAATGGAAGTTATTGCCACAGAGCAGGAAAGGGACAGGCTCCTCGCGCAGAATCCATCCGCAGTATTTCTTTTATTCCCGGAGAAGGGGAATCAATCGATCAGAATGCCACACGATTTGCCGTATCGCTGGATAGAGCGCGGAGCAAACACTAGGTTTGTCGGCAATGCTCATCGTGGCGAATTCTACGTGATGCAGTTAGGTGTGTACGCAGCTCGCAAGAGCATAAAAGATCTCAGCGTTAGTTTCTCTGATCTACGCTCCAGATCTGGAGCGAGCATTCCGAGATTTGCGTGGACCTGCTTCAATACTGCTGGGATGCAATGGAATGGCGAGCCGTTGACGAAGAAAGTTTCCGTTGTAAAGGGAGACATCCAGCCGCTTTGGATCGGACTTCCGATCCCGGAAAACTCCGAAACCGAGAGCTATCTCGGGACGATTAAGGTCACAGATGCCGATGGCGCATCGTCATCGGTCGATGTCAGGCTTACCGTCAGTGGCGAGTCTATCCCCAACCACGGCGACAATGATCCCTACAATCTCTCGCGCCTGCGATGGTTGGATTCGAGGTTGGCCGAGGATGACTCGATTGTTCCACCCTTTATTCCTATCAATCGAGACGGGAATATCATCAACATCCTGGGTCGAAGTCTCACGGTTGGCCCTAACGGCTTCCCTGAGCAAATCTGCAGTTATTACACTCCTGACAATACCGACATTGCAGAGAAGGCTCGAGAGATTCTGGCGGCCCCGATCTCGTTGACCGTTATAGTTGCGGATGCGCCTGTGCGGTGGGAATCTCACGATCTGCAGTTTGAAAACCATCTGCCGGGAAGAGTGAGCTGGAAGGTGAAAAATGTATCGGGCCCTCTGACAATGCTTACGCATGCGCGTATGGAATTTGATGGGGTCGTGGAGTTCACAGTTGAGGTTTCCAGCGCACAAGAGATTGCGGTTCAAGACATACACCTTGAAGTACCGTATCTGCGCGAGGCCGCCGTCTACATGATGGGCATGGGGCAAAAAGGTGGCTATCGTCCATCCTCCTTCCGTTGGCAATGGAATATCGAAAATAACCAAGACTCCATATGGATCGGTGATGTGAACGCCGGCATGCAGGTGCAACTCTATGACGACCATTATTCACGGCCACTCAATACTAATTTTTACCGACTCAAGCCTCTCGTAATGCCAGCGTCGTGGTCGAATAATGGACAAGGTGGATGCGATCTTGTTGATCACAACAAGTCAACAACCATGCTTCGCTGCTACAGCGGTCCGCGCACACTACGTGCTGGCGAAGCGCTGCATTACAACTTCCGGTTGCTGCTGACTCCGTTTAAGCCGGTGAATACATGCGAGCACTGGAACAATCGCTACTATCACAATGGTGCTCCTCCGCCTGCTAAGGTCAAGGCGACGGGCGCGAATGTCATCAACATTCATCATGCAACCGACATCAACCCATATCTGAACTATCCGTTTTTGCGTGCTGCACAGATGAAGGAATACATCGAGAAGGCGCATGCGCTCGACATGAAGGTGAAAATCTACTACACCGTCCGCGAGCTTTCCATTCATGCTCCTGAGATATTCGCGTTACGCAGCTTTGGTGATGAGATCTTTGTAGGAGGCCCTGGTGGGGGATACAACTGGCTGCAGGAACATCTCGGCGATGACTACATTGCAGGCTGGTGTGTCCCCGACAAACATGATGCCACGGTCATCAATAGCGGCGCCTCGCGGTGGCACAACTATTACGTAGAGGGGATCAATTGGTTGGCACAGAATGTTGGTATCGATGGCATCTATCTTGATGACCTTGCATTCGATCGAGTTATTATGCAGCGCGTCCGCAGGGTACTTAGCAAGAACCGCCCGGATGCGCTGATCGATCTGCATTCGGCCAATCAATATGATTTGCGTGATGGATTCGCAAGCAGCGCAAACCTGTACATGGGCGAACTGCCGTATATTGACCGGCTGTGGTTCGGCGAATATTTCAACTACGACTCTCCGCCTGATTATTATCTGATTGAAATTTCCGGTATTCCATTCGGGTTGATGGGCGAGATGCTACAAGGAGGCGGCAATCCCTGGCGCGGCATGGTATATGGCATGACAGCGAGGCTGGGTCATTCTGGTGACCCGCGTTCTCTATGGAAAGCCTGGGATGGTTTCGGCATCGAAGGCAGTCGAATGATTGGATATTGGGATCCGCGTTCGCCGGTAACAACAGGCCGCGAGGATGTGTTGGCGACAAGCTATGTAAAGCAAGGCGCTGCGATGATTGCGATTGGAAGTTGGGCGCCCGCCACGGAAAACATTCGCTTACAAATTGACTACCATCTGTTTGGCATTAATCCGGCAAAGGCTATCATTACAGCGCCCGCAATTGAGAACTTTCAGGATGCGGCCACCTTCCACGCTGGTGATGAAATTCCAATACCGTTCGGACGAGGTCTGCTTTTGATCATTTCAGAGAGCACTGCATAAATCTTGGCCCTGTAAAGCTGCCAGCCATGTGCGAATGGAGCTAAGGCTGGTCAACAAGCATGAGTAGTCCGAATTTCTCCGGAACATGGAACGTTTTGCTCATGGGAGTTTGCCATGCAAGAAGCTTTCGATCAGGTGGCGGTCCTTGACACCGGAAGAGATTGATGCGGAGCATGGTTCCAATATGCGGTGGCTCAGGATCAATTGCCCCGAATGGAATACGCATGGCTCCATACCATACTTTGTTTTTAGAGTCGATGCGGGCTGCAACCTGAAAGCCCGAATTCCATGTCCACACACCTGGCTTTTGCGGGTCTTGCGAGTTGATATCGAGATCAACCCGCTCACCCTGCGGTGACACTTCAAATTCTTTGTAGTGGTGAATATGTCTAAAGTCATATCCGATGAATGTTTCGGCCACGTCCCAGTTCCAGAGCAGGTTAGTTTCCGTAGCTGTATGAGGGAATGGCTTCAGATAGAGCTGGCTGTAGGAGCACCTGAAGAGCAAATACAGATTGTCATTCGTCCATCGCGATCGGACCTCTGTCCATAGAGAAGGCACTGGATGGCCGAAATTATCAGCTTCAAAATAGACTGGTTCTGCTCCGCGCCAGAATGCCGATTGCGGGCTTGTTTCCAACGGGACATCTTTTGGCGCTCGAATGCTTTTGAAGGTTGCTGCGCTCGCTCGGTTTGTCTGGCTCCAAAGTGTGAGCCCTAAAAAGAGGATTGCGGATACTTTCGGCATCTGTGCTCCCGATCAGTTGTTTGCGTTCTAACAATAGTTTGAAGTGCCTCTGCCCTGGTGCGTTGCTGGAAATAGAGCTTCGCAATCATGCTAAGGGCTGTTTTAGGTTTAGAAATAAAAAATTGATATAGATAATAATTCGTAATAAGCTTGTTGCAGCTAAACGAACCGGAAAAGCATTGGAGCCGCCCTGGGAGAGTTGCGTAATGAAAGTTGCCCATTGTGTGCTGATTGCAGGTCTGACCGTCTTTCTCATGCAGTCAGCGACCCCAGCGCAAGGGCAATCGGTTCGCGCGTGGGAGAGCACAATTGTGATCCCGACCTACAAGCTCGGGCCTGCGGACCCGAATCCCCCGTTCCCCTTGGTCAATTCGCACCCAGTGTATCCCTATACCATGCTGGATGATCTTACAGACCAGCGCGAGGCCAAGACATACCGCGCGCTATACCTTGAAAACAAATACCTCAAGATCACCATTCTTCCGCAGTTGGGTGGACACGTGTACTCGGTATACGACAAGGTGGACCATCGTGAGGTTCTCTATCGCAACCATGTGATCAAGTATGGACTTGTTGGGCCACGAGGCGCATGGATCTCGGGAGGCATGGAATTCAGCTTTCCATTCGCACACACTACAGACACGGTTTCCGCCGTTGAGTCGGCGTTGCAACGCAATCCTGATGGGAGTGCCACTGCATTCGTCGGTGCGGTGGATTGGGTTTCCAATATGTATTGGCAGATAGCTATAACTCTGCGGCCCAATACGTCACGACTAGAGCAAGGTGTAACACTCTTCAACGCGACTCCTCTAAACCATTTGTATTTGTTCTGGACGAACACCGCGGTCAAGGCCACAGATGACATGCAATACGTCTATCCGATGCGTGAAACCATCTCCGACGATCCTTTTGCCATTGTGCAGAACTGGCCGGTATGGAATGGGGTAGACCAAAGCTGGTATAAGAACAACCCCAGCGCAATTGCGATCTTTGCGCGAGACGTTCAGCGGAATTTCTTCGGTGTCTACTACAAGAAATCTGACTACGGAGTGGTGCACGTAGCGGACTTCCGCCAGGATCCTGGAAAGAAGCTGTGGAGCTGGGGAACCGCTCCTAGTGGAAAAATCTGGGACCACATCCTCAGTGACAACGACGGCTCCTACAATGAGATTCAGAGCGGGCGCTTCTACACGCAGGGCTATAGGGAATTTATGAATCCGCGTAGTGTGGAGCGGTGGACCGAGTACTGGTATCCCGTTCGCGGTCTCGACGGCGGCTTTGTGGAAGCGACCAGCCAAATGGCTGTGAATGTGTCATATCTCGCCGAGCAGGGCAAGCCTCAGGTAAAGCTTACTATCAGTCCAGTGGCTGAGGTCTCAGGCGCTACGGTGCTCTTCAAGCAGGGAGCGAAGGTTCTCAGGACATTCCATCCTGACACACTTCTTCCTTTGCAGCCCATTTCCTACACCGTTCCGGTTGAAAACCTCGACGATGTTCGAAAGGATCTGGAAGTTGAGATTGACTCCCAGCAGGGCAAGCCTCTCATGCATTGGAGCGCAAGCGCGCCCATCGACGGCAATCCCGACCTTGTGCCGTCAGTAGGAAACGCGCTTCGCAGCAAACCGGTCACGACGGCAACGACATCAGTGGAAGAGCTTTACATGAACGGCCTGTTCCTTGAGAAATCGGGAGAGATGGATGCTGCGCTTAAGCTCTACGAGCAAGCTCTGAGCAGGGATCCGAACTTTGTACCTGCGCTCGTGCATGAGGCTCTTTACTATTACCGCGCGGCTGACTTCAAAACAGCCCGGCAGATGATTGCGCGAGCGCGCCAGCAGGACGAGGAGAATCCGTTAGCGGCCTATGCTTCTGGTCTCATTTATCGGGCGAGCAGACAGATATCGCTCGCAGAAGACGCATTCTGGACATCCATCCATTACGGTACGGCTCTGGCGCCGGGCAATTTTTCGGCCGCTGCTTTTGTCGAACTCGGCGAAATCGAAACGCTGCAAGGAAATAATGCGCGGGCTTTGGAGTTCTTCAAGAAGGCCATTGATTACAACCCGGACGATGCATTCGCATTGGCGGACCTTGCCGTAGCGCAGCGTTTGAATGGCGATCCTAAAACAGCTGCTACGATCTCAGAGCGAGCTCTTCAAATAATGCCTCTGTTGCCGTATGCGCTGGCCGAACATTGGCAGGATATGCAGGCACAAAACAAAGCAGGTACCTCTAGTTCGTCTGTGGTCAAAAGGTGGAACAGTACCATCGACAACGATCCACAGAATTACATTGCAATTGCCTCCTGGTATCACCGGATGGGTGTGTGGAAGTCATCGGAGGCTGTTCTACATGCTGGGCTAGCAGGTAACTCTGCTCTGAACATCGAGGCGATGGCATACTATTACCTTGCTGCCAACGCCAAGAGGCTTGGCAATCTATCGCAGGCAAAAGCATATTCCCTGAAGGCAGCGTCTCTGCCGATTGCGCAGACCTTTCCCAATCGCCTTACCGATGTTGCTGTCCTCGCAGATGTCATCAGGCAATACCCTGGTGATGCACATGCCAGGTACGCGCTGGGCAACTTCTTGTTTGCTCATGCTCGTTATGATGAAGCGGCAACACTTTGGGCCGATGCGCTGAATGAGGGATTCAACGACCCCGTCCTACTTTGCAATCTTGGTGTGTATCAGTGGCGTGTAAAGCAGAACCTTGCCGATGCTGCTGCGTACTACGTGCGCGCCATCCATCTAAGCCCGAACGACTACAGACTCTACACAGATCTCGACGAAATTTACGAAGAGCAGGGAAACAATGCGGCCAGGACGGGGCTATTTCGCAATACCCCGACACAGGTTCTTGCGCAGGATACTGTGCGCGCTCGCCACGCACTCCTCTACCTTGAAACTTCAAGACCGGATGAAGCACTCGCGCAGCTTTCCAATCACATCTTCAAGCCGTGGGAGGGCGGCGTCATCATCCACAACATATTTGTGGCCGCGAATGTAGATAGAGGCAAGCAGGAGTTGGCAAATGGCCAATTTGCAGAGGCGGAGCGGTCCTTCCGTGCAGCCATGCAATATCCAGAGAGTTTCGGTACAGGGGAGCCTGCAGAGCCAGAGACCGCAGAGCAACTCTATTGGCTCGGGATCGCTTTGCAAAAGCAAGGGAAGATTGAAGAAACTATGTCAGTTTGGCAAAAAGCTGCGGCGCAGGGAACTGGAAAAATAGATGTATCGGTGGTCTTCGCGGCACTCGCTGAGAAAAAGCTCGGTCATGCCTCACAGGCGCAGCAGGTTCTTTCGCGCTGCATACAGGCCGCGACGAAACCAGACGTGTCTGCTAACGCCTACTATCTTGCAGGAATCGCTGAATATTACAGCGACAATATATCCCTTGCCCGCAATTACTTCACCCATGTTCTTCAGATCGATCCACTCTTTTGGCAGGCACGAGTCGCGCTTTACAGCCTCTAGTGTTGCGGTTGCAGATCCTTCCGTGTTTTATATCGTAGTGGCATGGCAGGGTCGCCTTTGAGCATGACCTGTCTGTGCTGCGCTCGGCGAGAATTGCTGACTGATGTCAAATTACAATCCCTGTATGCCCCCGATTCTTAACGCACAGGGCGCTTCAAAGCGTTTCGGCGCTGTGCCCCTATTTCAGGACATCAACTTCACAGTCTCTGACGGTGATCGCATCGGCCTCATTGGCCCGAACGGCGCAGGCAAATCAACCCTCTTAGCGATTCTTGCCGGCGAGCAGGAGTCTGACTCTGGCGAGGTCGCGGTCCGCAAGCGAGCCAGCATAGCTTACGTGAAGCAGGAGTCGACCTTCGCGTCCGGGCTGAGGGTACGCGACGTTCTGGAGAGCGCTCTCGCTCGGGCCGGAGTCGCCGAGAGGGATCGCGAAGGCCAACTGCGGGAGACCGCCGGCCGGACCGGCTTTCCCGACCTTGCCACTGAAGCGGCAACCCTCTCCGGCGGCTGGCGCAAACGACTCGCGATCGCTGAAGCCATCGTGAGCCACCCTGACGTCCTGCTGCTCGATGAACCGACCAACCACCTGGATCTGGCAGGTATTCAATGGTTAGAGGAGCTTCTGAACCAGTCGGATTTTGCATGCGTGATGGTCAGCCACGATCGATATTTTCTGGAGAATGTCGCCACCGAAATCGTCGAGCTCAACCGCGTCTACGCCGAAGGCCTGCTGCGAGTGAAGGGAAGCTATTCGAAGTTTCTTGAGGGCCGAGCTGCGTACCTGGACGCGCAGTCGCGGCTGCAGGAATCGCTTCGAAACCGCGTCCGAGTGGAGTTGGAGTGGCTGCGCCGCGGGCCGAAAGCACGAGCCACCAAAGCGAAGGCGCGCATCGACAACGCTCACGAACTGATTGCGCAGTTGCAGAATGTCGAATCACGATCTCAGACGTCCACGGCAGGCATCGAGTTCGCTGCCACAGATCGAAAGACGAAGCGCCTGGTCGAGCTTGAGAATGTCTCGCTCAGCTTCAGTGAAAAAACGATCGTAGAGGACCTCACGTTTCTGGTCACGAACGGTACGCGCGTCGGACTCGTCGGTCCGAACGGCAGTGGGAAGACCACCATCCTGCGATTGCTCACAGGAGAGCTTGCTCCAACCTCAGGCTCGATCTCGCAGGCTGCAGCCCTTCGCATCGTTTACTTTTCGCAGATGCGGGAACTCCCCGAAGGCGTAACGCTTCGTCGAGCACTCGCACCTGACTCCGATTCGGTTATTTACCAGGGAGGTGTTGTCCATGTCGCCAGCTACGCAAGCAAGTTCCTCTTCACGAGCGAGCAACTGAACCAGCCAGTGGACCGGCTCAGCGGCGGCGAGCGCGCTCGCGTGCTGATCGCGCGTCTGATGCTTGAGCCGGCCGACCTGCTGCTGCTCGATGAGCCTACGAATGATCTCGATATCGCAACACTCGAGATACTTGAAGACAGTCTGCTCGAGTACCCGGGTGCACTGGTGCTGGTCACCCATGACCGATTTATGCTGGATCGCGTCTCAACCGTAGTGTTGGGGCTTGATGGCCGCGGTCACACTGAGCGCTTCGCAGATTACACGCAGTGGGAGCGCAGGATGGAGGAGCAGGAGACCGCGAACCGAGCTACTGCGCAGTCCGAAGCCAAGCCGCAATCCGAGACGAAGTCTCAGGCAGAAGCTTCGCAACCAGCAAAGAAGAAGCTCTCCTATCTGGAGGCCCGCGAGTTCGCGACCATCGAAGATCGGATCGAAGAGGCTGAACTGCAACTTGCGGCCGCGCGTTCTAGAGTCGAGGATCCGGCAATCGCAAGTGACGCTGCTGCGCTCACCAAGGCCCTTGCCGAACTGGAACAAGCAAAGGCGACCGTCGACAGCCTCGTAGAGCGCTGGGCAGAACTTACCGCGCAGGCCGGCTAGTCTACTTAATGAGAGAAATATGTGGTTCTGTACGGAGAGTTCAAGGCTGCAACTTGGAAGGATTTCGTCGATGATGGGACTTCGGATATTACAATCTTTCTGGCGAGAGTCCTGATAAGGATGAATAAACGTGCACTTGCATTGATCATTATTTGTCTCACTGCTATGCCGGTGCTGATGTTTGCGCAAACCGATGAGATCCAGGTCTACGACGGAGAGATCGCCCCGCCGGGGATATTCAATCTCATGATTCACAACAACTTCACGCCCAAAGGGCGGACAGTTCCCGACTATCCCGGAGCGATCATCGCTAACCATTCCTATCAAGTCACTGCCGAATGGGCGTATGGTGTTACGCCATGGTTCGAGCAGGGACTTTATATGCCCGTAACATCTCCCTATTCTTCGAACTATGGCTCGACGATCAACGGCTTCAAGATTCGCGAACTATTCACGCGGCCAGAAGCTCATGATCACATCTTCTTCTACGCTGCCAATTTCGAGTTCAGCGTCAATCACAGCTACTGGGAGTCGAGAACTATTACCTCCGAGATCCGGCCGATCGTTGGGCTGCACCTGCACCCGTGGGATTTCATCTATAACCCGATTGTGGACACGGACTATACGGGAGGGCTTGGAAACCTGCAGTACAACCCCTCGGGTCGGGTGGCTTACAATTTCAACGATAGATGGGCCGTTGCCGCGGAAGAGTATGACGGATTTGGCCCACTGCATGGATTCTTGCCAGTTTCAAAGCAATTTCATGAAGTCTGGGCAACCATGGACTACTCCGGTAGCAAGTTTCTAGGTCTATCGGTTGAAGCCGGTGTCGGACATGGCGTGACTGGGGCTTCAGATAAGTGGACACTTAAGTTGATGTTGTCACGCAATCTAAATGTCCACCCCTGGCGTCCCTGAAAAGTTAGGAAGCTGGACCGACGGTTTCAGTCTTCCCGGAATTCAATATCCCAGGTACTCGGCACAGTGGCTGGGGTAGAGATCCAAGTATGAACCGATTTGGAAGGTGCCAATTCGCTCCTGAGAGTTTTACCTTACGAAACAAGCTTGCGCCCTCTAGTGCGCACCTAGAGTGCTTGTTCAGGAGTAACCGGCGCACGTCTAAGAGTAGCGCGGCTCAATAAAATCCTGTTTTTGCTGAGAATTGTTCCAATTTAAATTTAGCGGGCACTCCCAAAGAACAATGTAAAAAATGAAACGCATCTTATGGGAGAAATTAGGCGCGTCAGCTATATTGACGCGCCTTTGTACTGCACATTAAAAGGGTCGTGGAATTTATAAAACCACCGTGCTAAGCCTTCTGGCCATTGATAAAGCAGAACGCTGAACGCTTAGGAGAGCCCTGTGCTTGCAAAACGAAGTCGGCTAGCATCCTTCACGATCGCCTGGATTTTCATTCTGCTGATAAGCGCGACGATCAGCCATGCTCAAGTGAGTTACACGACGACGTGGGTAGGCAACACGTATTCGACTATCCCCACCTACGTGGGGAACGCCATGCGCTCTATGTGGGTGGCGCCGGAGGGCGTTATCTACACCGCGTCCATGTGGGACGAGAGCCAGGGAAGCATTAACGTCTACCAGAATGGCCATAAGATAAACACCATCGGCGCGCATGGCGAGGAACAGGGCGGAGCGATCAGCGGCGATGCGACCGATCTCTTCTCCGCGCTGCAATTCAATACCACTCTTGGCGGCAGCGGCTTCATCGCCCGATACAACCGGAGCACCGGTGTACGGGACCTGACATGGTCGGCGAGTTCGGACAAGACTGAGCGGCGCGCAGACGTCATCACAGGGATTGCCGATACTGGCACGCTCGTTTATGTCAGCGACCATCCGGACAACCTGGTGCGTTGCTACACGACCGCTGGCGTGTGGCAATCGGACTGGAGCCTCACGGATCCCGGCGCGATCGCGGTCGACGGATCGGGGAACATCTGGGTCGCGCAGATGAGCGAGGGCACGATCCAGGAGTTCGCACCGACGGGAACCATGCTGAGCACCATCAGTATGGGTTCCAGCGCGCGGCCTTCCGCGATGTACTACGACAGCGTCAATAACCAGTTGATGGTCGGCGATCAGGGGCCGAACATGAACATTCAAATATACGGAAATCTGTCGACCACTCCGTCCGTGGTGGGCACCTTCGGCGTGCAGGGTGGATATCTGGACTCGACTACGGGTAGTAAGGGACAGACAGGAAGCCAGCGCTTCACGCGTATCGTCGGCATCGGGAAGGACGCCTCCGGAAACCTGTACGTCCTCAACAATCCTTGGGGAGGAACATGGGATCTGGGACGTAACGGCAAGACCGACCTTCACGCCTACAACAGCTCCGGCGTGCTGCAGTACACGCTGCAGGCGCTGAACTTCGAAGGCGATGCTGCCTTCGATCCCGGCACGGATGGAGCTTACCTCTACAGCGGTCAGGACGTTTACAACTACACCGGTACCGGTGGGGCAGGATACGTCGGCAACAGCGTTGATGCGCTCGACAATCCGACAGACCCACGCCTGGATATAACCAGCCAGAGCCGCGGGTTCGACTTCGGCCTGATGGCAGACGTCAACGGTCATCGCATCCTCGCGGCCGCGGGCCAGAACTCCGATGCATTTCTCTTCTCCTACTTTCCCACCAACCAGTACGTATCGGTTCCTTTTGGCTCTCTGCCGGGCCAGGCCACTTCTCCGGCAGGTTATACCTACGCCAACTACTTCAATACGACAGCCCGTATCAGGAACGGATTTTGCCTCGACACGAACGGGGACATCTGGGTGGGGCTCGACAAGACCAACGCGATCACCCATTACCCGCTGACCGGATTCGACGCCAACGGCATGCCGATCTGGGGACCGCCGACGACCACTCCGACGCCCTCGACCATCGCCCCCCTGGGCGGCATCGAGTACATTCCATCCACCGACACGATGGTCCTGATGAACGCGAACGGCACCGATTGGACTTCACTGGGCGGCCGGGTCGAGGTGTACCACGGCTGGAAGGCGGGCCACACCACCAATCCCGACCTGGTCATCAACCTGAAGACCGCGCAGAACCCCAAGGGGCGGACGGCTGCAGGCAATTATCTGTTCATCTCGTATGTCCACACCGTGCCCGATATCGACGCCTACAACTTAACGACCGGCGCCGATGATCTCACGATGACCAGCGCCGATCCGAACGTTGCCGTGGGCAATGACGTGGACTCGATGTACGGCATTCGGGCGTATCAGACGAGCAACGGCGACTATCTGATCAGCAAGGACAATTACAACGAGAACTCGATCGTCATTCACAGGATGACTGTCGTGCCGACGCCTGACTTCAAGGTCTCGGCTTCTCCGAGTTCGCAGACGGCGGCGCCAGGCAATAGCGCAGCTTACACAACAACCATCGGTGCGCTGAACGGGTTCACCGACACCGTGAACCTCAGTGTGACCGGCTTGCCTACCGGCGCGACAGCAGCCTTCAGCCCCGCGTCCATCACTACCTCCGGAAGCTCGACGCTGACGGTCTCGACAGCGACGACCACTCCTCCAGGCACGTATCCGTTGACGGTCACGGGCACCACCAGCACTCTGTCACGCACGGCGACGGTGACGCTGGTCGTTCCTGGACCGCCTGACTTCAACACCTCGGCAAGTCCGAGTTCGCAGACGGTAACGCAGGGCAACAGCACCACCTACACTGCGTCGATCAGTCCTCTGAGCGGCTTCACCGGCACGGTGGCCTTCAGCGTGAGCGGGTTGCCCGCCGGCGCGACGGCAAGTTTCACCCCCGCGTCGATCACCGCTTCCGGAAACTCAACACTGGCGGTCTCGACAGCATCGACCACGCCAACAGGCACCTACACGCTGACGATCACAGGCACCGACGGCACGTTGTCGCACTCCGCCACCGTTACGCTGGTTGTGGCAACGCCTGACTTCAGCATCTCGGCTGCGCCGAGTTCGCAGACAGCGGCTCCAGGCAACAGCGCGACCTTCACCACAACCATCGGTGCACTGAACGGCTTCACCGGCACGGTGAACCTTAGTGTGACCGGCTTGCCTACCGGCGCGACGGCAAGCTTCACCCCTGCGTCGGTCTCCACCTCCGGAAGCTCGACGCTAACGGTTTCGACAGCGACGAGGACGCCAACAGGCGCCTACACGCTGACGATTCTGGGCACCGATGGCAGCCTGTCGCACTCGGCGACTGCCACTCTGGTAGTCAATGCAAATGCAGGCGGCCTGCCGACGGGCTGGACGGATCTGGATGTTGGGGGCGTGATCCTTGCCGGCAGCGCCAGTTACAGCAACGGCACGTTCACGGTGAACGGCGCCGGAACCAGCATCGGCGGCACAGCCGATCAGTTCAACTACGCGTATCAGGCGGTCGCGAGCACGGACTACACGATCACGGCCCGGGTAGTCAGCTTGACCGATACCAACAGCGGCGCGCAGGCAGGCGTGATGATCCGCGAGACGCTCGCTGCAGGTTCGACGATGGCGGACATCAACCTCACACCTGCGAACGGCGTCACCTGGGTCTATCGCTCAACCACCGGCGCAGGCGGAAGCAGAAGCCCCGGATTTGTGGCTCCCTATTGGGTCCGCGTCGTGCGCAGCGGCAACACCTTCATCAGTTACTACTCCCCGGATGGCGTGAACTGGACCCAGCAAGGCACAGTCACGATATCGATGGCGAGTAATGCCTACATCGGATTGGTGGTCAGCAGCCGGGCCGCCTCCGAGTTGGCCACAGGCACATTCGATAATGTGTCTATCACGACACCGGAGAAACAGTCTCTGACGATCACTCCTCAGTCGGCGACGACAACCTACGGCAACGCGACCACGACGCTGACGGCAACCGCCGCCTTTAGCGGCAGCACTCCTCCGAGCGGATCGTTGATCCTCCAGGTGGGCAGTGGCAGCCAGATGGCGGGTGTTTGTACCGTGAGCGGTAACACGGAGACGTGCACGGCCGACTA
This sequence comes from Edaphobacter acidisoli, assembly GCF_014642855.1. Lineage (NCBI taxonomy): Bacteria > Pseudomonadati > Acidobacteriota > Terriglobia > Terriglobales > Acidobacteriaceae > Edaphobacter > Edaphobacter acidisoli. The sequence continues at coordinate 153,999 of NZ_BMJB01000001.1, forward strand.
CCCAACGGCCAGTCTCGCGGCTGGCACGAGCACCATCACGGTCACGTATGCGGGAGATACCAATTACGCACCAGCCTCGGCTTCTGCAACGTTGACGGTGAACGAAGCGGGGAATGTTCAACTCGTGACGACCACGGCGCTCACCTTACAAAACGACGGCAGCTATCAGGCGACGGTGACGGTAAGCAACACTGGAGGCATCGCCGCACAGGACGTCGCGCTCACGGGCGTGTCCGTGGGCAGTGCGAGTGGCACGCCGGTGCCCCAGTCACTAGGCAACATCGCTCCCGGCGCGCACGTCACCAGTGTCGTAAGCGTTCCAGCCAGTGCAGGCGCTCCCGGCAGTGCTGCCATCGCGAAGGTCACTGGCACTTACACAGGCGGAACCTTCGGTGGGAGCAGCCGCACGACGCTGCCCTGACTTCGAACTTACTAACCGCAAGAATTTACGGAGAACACATGAAGAAGTCCATCCTCGCAATTGCTCTCGCTCTGGTCACGGCAGCGTTGTCGATGCCAGCAGCTTATGCCGACACCATCAACCTCACCATCAATGACCCTTCGCAATCGGTAGGAACGGCCGGAGGGACGCTCTACTACGATGCCACCGTTACGGCGCCCAGCACAAATTCCGCACTGGTTTATTTGAATGGCGATAGCTACTCGCTGGCTGGAGCTTTGATGCTCGATGACTCGCCGTTTCTATTAAACTTTCCTCTGGACCTGGCTCCAGGGCAAAGCTATACGGGTAACTTGTTCGCGGTCATGGTTCCTGCGGATTCATCCATCGGCCTCTACGATGGATCGTTTCAGATCCTGGGCGGTTCTACCGACAGCGATGACCCGGTGCTGAGTAGCGCCAACTTTATCACTGCGGTGTCCCCGGAACCGGCAAGTCTGTTCCTCTTCGGGACTGGTTTGATCGGAGCGTTCGCCTTGTACCGCCGGATGCGACTGAGCGACGCCGGAACTCTGTCCGAAGATATCTGAATCCTCGGGACGGTTGCGATACAACAAAGACAACACAACTCTGCAGGAATGCCAATGTCATTCCTGCGCACCAAGAAAGTGCCGCGCGCACCGTAGAATGTCACGTCGGCTGAAGAAATTCGTTGGAGATGTATGCGGCGTATCCTGGCAACCCTTGTGACCATTGGTATTCTGTCTTTTCCGTCCGCTCTTCGGGCTTGCAGCATCGACTCGCCGCCATCTTCCCCGGCCAAGGCCATCTCGATACCATATGAAGCAACGCGAGATGGTCTGGTCACGCTGGTGATTGAAGATCAGCATGGAAACCGGATCAGGAATCTGGTTGCCGATTATCCCGTCCACAAGGGACATAACACCATCCCCTGGGACGGAAGCTCCCTCAAGGGCGTCGCCGCTCCTGGTCGCTATCATGTTCGCGGCCTTTTCCATCAGCGCATTGTTCCGCGCCTCCAATACTCCATCTACTCTCCTGGCGCACCTCCATGGCCCACCGCCGACGGCACTGGCGCATGGCTCGCCGATCATACCCCGCCAGCTTCCGTACTTTTCCTACCTGAAGGCAGCCCATGGCCCACGCACTCGACCGCGCCGCAGATTCTGCTTGGGGCTCAAGCCGCCGAGGCCGGTCATGCTCTGATGTGGACCGACCTAAACGGCCGCAAGCTCGATGGAATTAAGATTCGCGGCTGGAATGGCGGCATTGCGCTTGCGCGTGACATTGGTCATCACGGCAACCCTGACCATATCGCCTACACCGTCTATGTCGTCAATCCGAGCCGCGACTTCGGCAAGACCGACCCCGGTGCGCTTCAGGTCTTCGCGATCACGAAGACTGGTCTCACACCGATGGCGAAAGTTGTCAGCGGTATTCAGACGCACGATGCTTTCCGCGAGCTCGTCGGCCTTTCTGCCTACAACGGACTGCTTCTGCTTTCGAGCCCTGCCGGCAACGAAATCGTCGCATTTGATGTTCGCGGCGGCGCACAGGATCCTTTCGCGAAGATTAAGCTCCCTCATGTTGGAGCACTCGCCTTCGAGCCGGACGGTCATCTGCTGGTCGCAACCGGACGCGCCATCACGCGGTTCACCGTCGTCAATAACTGGCACACACTCTCGCTCGCCAATCCTGAAGTGGTCATTCCTGCTTCGGCCCTTCAGGCCCCCAAACAGATCATCGAATCCGACAGCGAGATCTATGTCACTGACTGGGGTTCCTGCCACCAGGTCAAGGTCTTCTCGGCGACTACCGGTAAGGAGTTACGCGTTATAGGGCATCCGGGCGGTCCGCAGATCGGAGCCTACGATGAGCAGCGCATGGCGCATCCACTCGGCATGACCATCGATTCGAACGGAGTTCTATGGGTTGCAGAAGAGGACTATCTTCCCAAACGCATCAGCCGCTGGGATGCCAGGACCGGCCGCTTCCTCAACGCATGGTATGGTCCCACGCAGTACGGCGGCGGAGGTTTCGCCGACCCGCACGATCTCTATCGCGCGTACTATCCCTCGATTGGGAACCCCGGCAGCATGGGGTTGCTCGAGTTTCGCGTTGATCCTGCGACTGGCAATTCGCGCCTCACTGCTGTGCGCTATCGCTTCCCCGATCCGCTCAACGACCTCATCAGTTACGGCGGCTATTCGACTAAGCCCATCTTCTTTCCTAACGACATGATTCCCGCGGGCTCGCACGGTGGTATCACGCCCGCGCAAACCTTCTATAGCAACGGTCATCAGTACTTCACTGATTCCTACAACACCTATTGGTATAACCAGACCACCGTCACCACGCTCTGGATACTCGAAGATGGCGTCTGCCGTCCCATCGCCAGCGCGGGCTGGGTTGGTGCGAAGGGAAGTGCATATCACTGGGCTGCGCTTGATCGGCCGGAGATCCAGCGACGCATCCCTGCCGGCAATCCCGATCAGACATTCTTCATCTGGACTGATCGCAATCACGATCACGCGGTGCAACCTGATGAAGTCGAGTTTGTCCGCCCTGCCGTTCCTGGCTCTGCAGGAGTTGTCTTTCAGCCTGATCTCTCCGTGATCAGTGGCGGACCATATCATCTGCCAACGGCCTCGGTCGATACCGCGGGCGTTCCTTCCTACGACCTGAAAAAGCTCACTCTTGTCTCGCATACACCTGCCACAGGAGATGTCGCACTCAGCCCTGACGGATGGTTCCTCGCAGGCATGAGTGGATACAAGGATGGTCACCTGCGCTGGACAATGGCCACGCACTCCTCCTCCGTTCCACCTGCCGGCCCGGGCGACATTCAGGATCCGAAGCGTATGCTCGGCTATCCTGTGCGCCCGGCGCGCGGAGCGGCGGGTTATCTTGTCGCTCGCTACTCCTACATGGGTCAGATCTACGTCTACACCGTCGATGGCCTGCTGGTCACCACGCTCGGCGGCGACACGCGCCTCGCGCCTTTCTGGCCCTATCCAAAGCAAACGCTCGGCATGGAGATCACCAACCTCAGCTTCGACGCCGAGCAGTTCTGGCCCTTCATGTTCAGCGAAGACGACGGCAACGTCTACCTCTCCGTCGGCAAGTGGCACACCTCCATCGTGCGGCTCGATGGCCTCGACTCCATCCAGCGCGTCGATCTCGGCAACATCACTGTCAGTAGGTCGCAGCTCGCGCAGGCGGCGCCGCTTCGCGCGCAATCGCTCTCGCTCGAAAAACGAAAGGACGAGGTCAAGGTCCATCGGTTCACTGCAATCCCGGCCGCCTCCGAAGCCTGGTCGGAAAATGACTGGGCGGCGATCGATAAGAGCTCCTCTTTCCAGCTTGGCACCGACGGGAAAAATCTTATTGTCGCCTATCGCACCAGCCATCCCGACCTGCTGCGCAACTCCGCGGCAGAGTTTCCTTTCGCGTTCACGCAGGGCGGCGGCCTCGACCTGATGCTGCGCTCCACCGGCCCCAGCGACGACCGCCATGCCACCATCGGCGATGAGCGCCTCTTTGTCACGCGCCGCAATGGTAAGCTGCTCGCTGTGCTCTATCACCAGAAGGCCGCCATGCCCGGCAACCGCGTCACTTTCTCCTCTCCCGTCGGCGAGGTGGTCTTCGATGATGTCCAGGATGTCAGCGACCGCGTCACGCTCTCAGCCGACGGCAGCTTCTACCAGTTGACGGTCCCGCTGTCCCTGCTCGGTCTCGATCCATCGCCCGGCAGGCAATACCGCGGCGATGTCGGCTTCGTGCTCAGCGATGGAACGCGTGCACAGGCCCGTGTTTATTGGCATAATAAGGCCGATGCCATGACCGCCGACGTTCCCAGCGAAGCCAACCTCAACCCCGGCCAGTGGGGCCTGTTCCACTTCTGAGTGTCGCGGATGATTCAGCCTCACATTCGCCGCCTCGCCGCAACGCAAGACATCTGCGGTGAAGGCTGCGTCTGGCATCCGCAGCAGAACGCCGTCTACTGGACAGATATCAACCGCCGCCTGCTCCATCGTTGCCTGCTCGCGAGCGGCAGCATCGAAAGCTGGGCCTTCGACCAGCCTGTTACCGCAGTGGCGCTCACGACGGACCAAAATCTGCTCGCGCTTATCCTTGGCGGACGCATCGTCCTCTGGGACTCCCGCACCCACCAGGAGACAGATATCCTCTTCCGCCTGCCCGGCTGGCCTGCCCTCCGCTGCAACGACGCTCGCGTCGACCCCGCTGGCGTCCTCTGGTTCGGCACCATGCAGAACAATGTGCAGCCCGACGGCTCAACCGCACAGGTCACCGCATGGGAGGGCGCGCTCTACTCGCTCGCCTCCGGCAGTGAAGCAAAGCAATGGCAAAGCGGCTTCGGAATAGTCAACACACTCGCCTGGTCGCCCAACTGCGAGACCATGTACTTTGGCGACACCCTCGCAAACTGCCTCTATCGCGGCAGCTTCGATCCCGTCCGCAGCCTCCTTGCGAATCGAGAGGTCTTCTTCGCTGATTTCCCGCGCGGACTTCCCGATGGTTCCTCGATCGACGCTGAAGGCTATCTCTGGAACTGTCGTTTCGGCGGTGCATGCATCGTTCGCATTGCGCCCGACGGCTCCATCGCCGGGATCATCGAGACGCCAGTGCGCAACCCTACCACCTGCGCCTTTGCTGCAAGCGATGCCTCGACTCTTCTCTTCACCTCTGCTGCCGATGCCGCCCAGCCCAACGAACTCGAAGGCTCTCTCTTCTCTTTCGAAACCAGCGTGCGCGGCACATTCAGTACACCGCTTCGGCTATAAACGCACCGCAAGCTGTGCCAGCAGCCCGCCATCGGCACGATAGGAAGCCCCCGTGATAAAGGAGGCCTTGTCGCTCAGCAGAAACGCAATAAGGTTAGCAATCTCGTCTGCATGCGCCACGCGCCCCAGCGGATGGTTCTCTCCCCACTGCTGCAGCTTCTGTTCAAGCCCGTCCGCTCCCCCAAATTTCTCCGCGGACGAGCGCACCATCGGCGTATCCACTGTTCCCGGCAGCACTGCATTCACGCGGATATTATCTTTCGCGTGATCCACCGCCATCGCGCGCGTCAACGCCTCCAGCGTTCCTTTGCTCGCCGCATACGCCGCCACGCCCTCCTGGCAGGCCAGCGCCTGCACGGACGACACTAAAACAATCGCACCGCCTTTGCGCATCTGAGGAATCGCCGAGCGGCAAGCCAGAAACGCACCGCGCGCATTGATCGACTGCACCAGGTCGTACTCCTCTACTGGCGTCTCCACTACAGACCCATAGTGTTGAATGCCTGTGCTGTAGATTAGCCAGTCCAGCGGAGCAAGCTCTGTCGCATAACGTACCGCTGCGCACACCTGCTCCGCCTCGCGCACATCGCAGTCGATGTAGCGTGCCGCATGATTGTGCTCTGCGGGCCTGCGCACGTCGGCAATCGTCACCGTTGCCCCGCGGTCCATCATCGTCCGGGCTGTTGCCCATCCAATACCCGAACCTCCACCGAAGACCAAGGCATTCTTGTTCAGGGAATTCTGCATTCCTGCTCAACTTTCGTCATCCATCGTTCAGCCATAGTAAAGGCCCCGCGCAACTCCGCCAGGCCACGCAAACGTCCCACCGCCGGATACCCTGGCGCCGCACCGCGTTCACGGTCGTTCAAAAGCTCCTGTCCATGATCCGCACGAAATGGCAGAGTGCGCTCGTCGCCGCCCAACTCGCGCCGGCGCACCTCTCGCATGATTTCGATCGCGATGCCAATCAAATCCGCCTGGCCCTCCAGGTGTGCGACCTCGAAGAATGATTCTATGCCTGCAATTATCTCCGGATCCCGCTCCGTCGAACGCAAGTGCAAAAAACCAATCCGCGGCGCAAACTCCGCAACCATCGCTCGCAAATCGTTGTCTGCGCGAACCCCAAGCGCTCCCGTGCAGAAGGTCAGTGAGTTCGCATCGCCGTCATGCTGCTCCAGAATCCATCGCAGATCATCCGCCGTGCTCACGATCCTCGGCAGCCCTAGCAGCGCACGTGGCGGATCATCCGGATGAATGCACAGCCTTACGCCGCACTCCTCCGCGACCGGGCAGACACGCTCAAGAAACTCCGCCAGCGTCCCGCGCACATCCTCTCGCGAAATCCCTGCATAGCCGCGCAGCATCTCCTCGGTCTGCTTGAGCGTCAGCCGATGATGCCCTCCCGGCAGTCCGGCGAGGATCGTCTCGCACAGTGTCTCCCTCTCGGCCGGTGAGAGGCGTTTGAAGTACGCATGGGCCGAGGCGATCGCATCCTCGCCCCATTCCTCCTCCGCGCTCTTGCGCTTCAGCATGAACAGATCAAACGCGGCAAATGCCGTCGCACTGAAGCGCGTCGTAAAGCCGCCCTTCGGCGCAGGCTCATGCAGATGCGTCCTCATCCAGCTGAACAGCGGCATCCAGTTGTATGCCACTGTTCGTATGCCGCACTGTGCGAGATTGCGAACCGACTGCGCAAAGTTATCCACGTCCCGCTGCCATCCCGGTGCGCGCATCTTGATGCGCTCCGTCACATCAAGGCTCTCGACGACACTCCACTCCAGCTTTGCTGCGCGAACGACATCCTGACGCGCTCGAATCGTCTCAACCGGCCATACTTCACCCGCCGGGATCTCATGCAGCGCGGCTACGATGCCCGTTGCCCCAGTCTCGCGGGCATCTCGCAATGTGACACGGTCCTCGGGCCCGAACCAACGCCAGGTCTGCTCCAGTAACATCCTCACCCTTCCCAGAGCCGCCCATCATCCTGCACTGTAGGGGGCCATCTCTTTGCGCTTTTTGCATGCTATGCAATAACGTACTTATGCGGCCTTCGAGACTCCGAAGAAGATCGTTCTGCAAGCCTCACGATCCTAATTCGGCAAAAGCATTGCAGGAAAGAGCAGTTCCAGCAGTGGACTACTGTTTTGCATCGTGAAACATATTGTGGGCAGTCCTCTCGCACGAGCGACAGAAGTCCGGCAGCCACTACAGTATGCTTCTCTCCGGAGCTGCGCATGGAGGAATAGCCGCATGAAGTCACCCTTGAAGTCCCCACGCAACAACACAGCCGCGAAGCGCGGATACATGGTTCAGTCTGTTGTACGCGCGGTCACCATCCTTAACGCATTCCAGTCCACCTCCGAGGTCCTCGACTTGCGCGTTGTCGCCTCGCGTGCCGGACTTCACAAGGCGACGACCTTCCGCCTGCTTGAAACCCTGGTGGAGACGCACCTGCTCGAGAGGGCAGGGAAGCATGGCTATCGCTGTTGCGTCCAGCCCGCACGCGCCAAGCGTTACCGCATCGGCTATGGCTCACAGACCAGCCTGCTGCCATTCACAGCCACCGTTAGCGATGGCCTTGTCGTCGCAGCCAACGCCGCCAACATTGACCTGCTGGTCCTCAACAACGGCCTCAGTCCGCGCTTTGCGCTACAGAACGCCGACACCTTCGTCTCGGAAAAGGTCGATCTCGTCATCGACTCGCAGATAAATATTGGCGTTGCAGCGCAGATAGCCGTCAAGTTCTCCGAGGCACGGATTCCTTTCATTGCGCTCGATATCCCACATCCAGGCGCCACTTACTTCGGCGCAGATAACTACAAGGCGGGTCGCATGGCAGGACGTCACCTTGCACGATGGGCTGCAAAGGCCTGGAAGAACGGCCCAGAGCAGATCATCCTCCTTGGGGTCGACGCGGCCGGCCCTTTGCTCAATGCCCGGCTCACCGGAGTTCTCGATGGTATCAACGAGGTCAGCGCGTTTAGTCATCGGATCCCCACGCATCATTATGATACGAAAGGCGGCCAGTTCGAAGCCACGCTCGATATCGTCCGGCGCCACATTCGCCGTAGGAAGCCCGAGCGCGCTCTTATCGGAGCTGTAAACGACTCCGCCGCGCTCGCCGCGTTGCAGGCCTTTCGCGAAGCCGGAATCGAACGTTCCTGCGCTATCGCGGGGCAGGACGGCAGCCTCGCCGCCCGCGAAGAGATGCGAAGGACCTCCAGTCGCCTCATTTGTTCTGTTGCCTACTTCCCAGAGACCTATGGCGAACGAATCATCCGTCTGGCTCTCGACATACTCAAGCACAGACCCGTAGCGCCTGCAGTCTTTGTGCAGCACGAGGTGCTCACGCCGCAGAACGTCGACAAGATTTACCCCAATGATGCATGGATGAAATCCGCCCCTGAGACGATCGAGCCGCAGCGAAAGCTTCAATAATACTTAAATTGCGTCTCGTATTGTGGGACGTTATGTGCAAATCGACGGCTACTTTCAGAAACTAGAGCCGCATCTTAGAAAATGTAAAAATTCTCTTATTTTTCTTGAATTTCTACCTGTTTTCCTCAAATGCTCTCTGAGCGACCTGTATTGCATCGTGAGATATGCTCCCGTCTTCGTATTAGCTTGCTCAGGTCATTGACACATGCTTCCGCCAACGAATAGAAACTGCTCATTCGATCAGCCAAAGCTACTCATGGCGCAGTTGTCTTTGAGCTTTCCGGGAGGTTTTATGCAAGTCCATCAACAAAACAAGAGAGCAGCGCGAAATCTCCTGCGGGACTTTCGTCTCCGCTCCGTCGCACACCTGGCGTTCTCCATTTCCTGGCCACTCTTCGGCGTTGCCATAGCCGCCCTTGTCTTCGCCGTCAGCCTCTCCGCGCAGACAGGCCAGGGGGCCATCAACGGTTCGGTGCGCGACAGTTCGGGAGCCGTTATCGTTGGTGCCGAAGTGGATATCGTCAGCCAGGCCACCGGCGTCCGTCAAACCACGGTCACCAACCATAGCGGCCTCTTCCAGGTGCAGTCGCTCAATCCTGGGGCCTACACGGTTGTTGTTCAGAAAAACGGCTTCGAGCGCACGACAACGAAATCGGTCACCGTCTCCGGCGTAGGCTCTACCCCGCTGGACATCGTGCTGTCCCCCGGCGCCGTCACCGCGACCGTTACTGTCAACGCCGATGCGGACCTGCTCACAAAGATTGAGTCCAACGTCACTACCACGGTCGATCATGCCATCGTCGAGAGCCTCCCCTACCCTGAGCGCAGCTCGCTCGAGGCTTCACTGCTCGTGCCCGGCGTCGTCGGAGACCCGCTACAACCCGGTGGCATCTCGACTGAAAATCCCGGCGCCTATACCAGCTATGTCACCCCTGGAGCGGGCATCGTGGTCGGCGGCGCGCCTCCGGGCACAAGCTCCATCGTTGTTGATGGCTCCGACGTCACCCAGCCCAGCCTCGCACGCACCGGCGTCAATCTCTCCGGACGCCTGGTGCAGGAGACCACCGTCATCACCACCGGCCTCTCGGCCAAATACGGCCGCACCGGCGGTGGCGTTATCGTTCAAAGCAGCATGGCAGGAACGAGCAATTTTCACGGCGCGATCACCTACAGCCACACCGACCCCTACTTCAACGCCTTTCCCGACGGTGGCACGATCCGCAGCGCGCTCCATGAAAACTACTACGGTTTCTATGTTGGCGGCCCAATCTGGATCCCCAAGATTTATCCCCACAAAGACAAAACCTTCTTCTACGTCGGTGTAGAGCCGGCCCGCCTGCAGAACACCTTCGGCTTCCGTGGTATCTTTCCAACGCCCGATGAACTTGCCGGCCATCTCCACGACTCTCTCACGATTCTCAACCAGAGCATTCTGAAGAGCTCCGGCTATGCGGCGGCGCTCGCAGCTCCACGAGTCAGCTGCCCTGCCACAGGCCCTTGCGCCGGTTCCATTTATTACCAGTCCCCGGTCGACGCCAACGGTTTCCCTGACGGTCCGTCCAGTCCATCGCAGATCCGTGCCATCGCCAATGACGATGTCTCTGCGCAGCTCGCGCAAAATAAATTCGCGCAGTTCGTGCTATCGCAGTTCCCGACGCCGACGAATCCTGGCCCGTACATCAAGTTCGATAATGCTCAGGCTACGCCCCAGAACGACGGCACCAATGCAACCTACAAGCGCGGCGTTCTCAACACCGACAACCGTTACTCCATCCGTATCGATCAGCAGTTCAACAATAACAATCAGATGTTTGTTCGCTACACCGTCGTCCCGGTCAGTGCGGCGCGATTCTTCGCTGTCGCAGCCTCCAATCCGCTGACCATTGTCCCCACCGACTCGGCTAACACACATGACGTAGCACTCGGCTACACGCACGTCTTCTCCAGCAACATCGTCAACGGCTTCCACTACTCATTCATGCGCGTCAACCAGCAGCGCCTCGCCCCACCCAGCACACGCTCCAAGGATTACGCTGCGGCATACGGCCTCACACCAGCCTCCTTCGGCTACGGCTTCCCAAGCCTCGGTAACCTGAACGCTAATGGGGTGGGGTACACCATGCAGATGGGCCTCTCTAACGCGGCCATCCAGGTTGACCAGAACTTCATCGCCGGTGACGACATCACCTGGACCCACGGCCAACACCTTTTCCAGTTCGGTGGCGAGACTCGCTGGCTTCAGTCCAACCAGTACGATCTTGGTGGGGCCACCGGCGGCCGCTACAGCTTTTCCGCAGGGCAGACCAATAACGGCTCTGCCGGCGGAGCTCCGCTCGCCACGTTCATCCTCGGTACGATCTCTGCATTCACCAATACTCCTGTTGAGGTGCCCGGCTACTATCGCTGGCGCTTCTACGCCGGCTACTTCCAGGATGACTGGAAGATTCTGCCTAACCTCACCATCAACGCTGGCATGCGCTACGAGCTTGAAACCCCGCGCATGGAGAAGTTCAACAATCAGGCATATGTTAGACAGGGCGTTCCCGGCAACCTCAACGGCCTCGTTACCTCCACCGCCTTCTGCTTCTCTGGAGCCTGCGGCAATCCGAAGACTCTATGGCCCATCAACTACAAAGGCTTCGAGCCTCGCATCGGTTTCTCCTATGCACCCACGTCGAAGACCACCGTGCGCGCGGCATACACGCTCCAGCGTCTTCCGCTCACCGGCTACGAGAACATCCCTGACCCCGACTTCAACGTCGCCTCGCAGGCGGTCGGTAACCAGAATGGCGGCGTCACCCCTAACTCCACCGTCAACTACATCACCAACCCCATCGGCCCGCTGACCTCGGCCTACACCGCGCTCAATGGCAACCGCGGACCCATCCTCTACTCCACCGGTCTCGCTCCGGTCTATGTGAACCAGACCAACAAGGTTCCTTACACGCAGTCCTGGAACCTTACACTCCAATATCAGCCCGCTGCGCGCACCATTCTGCAGGCCACCTATAACGGCGCCAAGGGAACCAATTTGGTCGGGGCGTTTGGCGGTGGAGGTTTTGCCAGCGCGCTCAACGTCCCCTCGCTCGGCACCATCTCAAACGCCATCCAGACGCATCAGAACCTGGGCGCTTCTGCTCCCAATCCATGGGGCATAACCCAGAACGGGGCACTCCTCTCTGAGACCAACCTGCAACTGCTCAACCCCTATCAGAATTTCTTCAACCAATCGCTCAATGAGATGTATCCGCGCGGCGGAACCATGGAATACAACGGTATGTACCTGAGTGTGAACCAGCGCTTTGGCCGTGGACTCTCAGTGCTTGCCAACTACTCCTGGTCGAAGACGCTCGACAACGGCCCTGACACCAACACCGGCGCGAACGGCGGCGGCTTCGGTTATGTTCTTCCGCAGAATCCGTCCAATCCCAACGGCGAATGGGCGGTGGCCAGCTTCGATCAGGCCAGCCGTCTCAAGATCGGCTACACCTACGATCTCCCCATCGGTTCGCAAGACGGTCTCAACTTCCACAGCCACCTCCTCAATAACCTCCTGGGGAACATCTCCACAGCAGGCATCGCCACCTATGCCGATGGCCTTCCCAACGCAATCATTCTCGGCACTGTGGGCAACTTCGTATCCGTTACACCCAAAGGAACCAACGGCTGCAATCCAAGCGGAACCAACCAGTTCTGCGTAGCAAACGCTTTGCCGACCGGTTATACGCTGCGTCCCAACATCGTTCCGGGCGTTCCTCTGCTCAACAAGAACTGGAAGAAGAACGCGCTCAACTCTGGATTTACTCCCTTCCTCAATCCCGCCGCCTTTGGCTGCACGGTCAACTCCCAAGGTATCGCGACGAGTTGCCCGGCGCCCGGTGCTCCGGGAGCCCCCGCACTTGGCAACGCTCCCCGCACCCTCTCCGGAGCACGTTCGCCGCGCGAGGCGCTATTCGACATGCGCTTTACCAAGGGCTTCAAGCTCGGTGAGCGTTACAACCTCAACATCAACAGCACGTTCATGAACGTCTTCAACCACCCCGTCTACTACGGTGTGAACCACAACCTGCTGAGCTCGACCACGGCATCGACCGCAAATGGTTCTCTGACAAACGTTGCTGCAGGAAGCTTCGGCGAGTTCAACCAGGGACAGACCGCCGGTATGTCCCGTGTCATCCTCGTCGGTGGCGAGTTCACCTTCTAAGTTGTTATCGAGGGGCTCGAACATTCATTCCCGCTCTGACCGCCGGCTCTTCGTATGATAGAGTCGGCGGTCAGAGCGTACTGTAAGAAAACACGCCGGATTGAACAGACACGTCAGGAAACAACACAAATGCGCGGTTGGATCGCTCTACTTCGACGCATTCCTATCAATCGGAACTGGCTCTTCTATCCTTCCACTACTCCTGGTGACACCAGCCCAGACTTCGATGACCGCGCCTTCACCTCCGTCGTCCTGCCTCACGCCGACAAGCGCTTCCCTGGCACAGCTTCGACGGCGCCGACTACGAGTTCGTCCCCACCTACCGCAGCCACTTCTTCGCGGTTGTGGTTCGGCATTATCAATGTCGGTTCTGGTCGAAAGGCCGCGGTTGTTGACTGAGACACTCAAAGTGGGCGAACTAAATCGGCCATGTAGCGGTTGAGCCTATCGAGAAACAGGCGTCGTATCTACTCGAATCGAAGCGGAGTCCCCGTAGATCGCTGCATACACTTGTGATGTATTTTCATCAACTGCAAGCGCATACGGGTGGTTACCTGCCTGATACGTTTCGATGACAACATTCTTTGAACCATCGACAACTGTCACGCTGTTACCATGCACGTTGGCAACATAGATGCGGTTTCTGCGATCATCCGTAATAACCGCCTGCGGATGATCGCCTACCCCAAGCTCTTTCACAGCCCTGGCTGCATCTGTGTCGATCACGCTCAAAGTATGATCTCCATAATTTACTGCATAGAGCCTACGGGTGATTGGGTTGAAGGCCAGTGCGCACGGTATATGTCCCACTGGAATTTTGGCTATCCGCAACGTTTTCTCGTCAAGGCTGAGCACATCGGCGGTTGACGTGTGGGCAAGATACAGGCGAGATGCAGTCGTATCGAAAACCATGCCCCAAATATGCCCTCCGACTAGAACTTTTTGCACTTTTCCAGTTGAGGCATTAACGATTCTGATATTTGGATCCTCATAGGTTGTCAGAAATAGCGTATTGGTCTTCTCATCAATCACGATGCCGTCGGCGCTGCCTGTTTTCATAGTGCTTGCAGCATCCGTTATCCCATCGATCACAGTTAGAATGTGGTCATAGGTATAGGTCACATATACCTGATTCGTTTTCCGGTTGGCGGCAATCGTGTATGGATGAGAACCGCCCCGGATCGTGGCAATGACAACGTCCCGCCTTCCGTCGATCACGCTGATCGAATTGCTATCCGTATTTACGACGTATACCCGATTAAGAGCAGGTAGAACAGCAAGCGCAATTGGGCTTTTGTCTACTGCGACTTTGTTGGTTAGACCTGTGTATTCGTCGGTAACAATCACAGCGTTATGCTCTTCATCGACCGCATAGACCTTATGTGTCGCCGGGTTTATCGCAATGGCTGCGCTAGTGATCAATCGTCCCGAAACATCCGCTGCGGCTGCGTTACTACCCAGCAGACATATGAAGACGGCGCAAAACATCAGAATGCAAGAGAGAGCCGTTGTGCTGCGATGTAATTTGACAGCCTTCATATTGAGGTAGCTTGAGACATCGACTATATTAGCAAACATTATAAAGATAGTGATCCCAGAATCATGTCAGAGGCTTAGTTATTTCATGAAAAAGCTTATGTGCATCGTCGGAATACTCGTGACAGTTACCTGTGCTGTGACTCCTATGCGCGCGCAATCGAGTGCCTTTCACGTTCTTGCTTTTTATTCCACGAACGTAGAGCAAGACCACGTCGACTTCGCTAAACAAGCTATTCCCTTCTTTCAGGCGCTGTCACAACGGAAACACTTCTCCTTCGAGACCACTACGGACTGGAACAAGCTGAATCCTGAAACGCTGAAGAACTACCAGGTGATTATCTGGCTCGACGACATCCCGTCCACTGCAGCTCAAAAAGTGGCTTTTCAAAATTATATGGATCATGGTGGTGGCTGGCTGGGCTTTCACATCGCTGGCTTTCTCGACCGGCGCGAAGACTGGCCCTGGTTCGCAGACTTTCTTGGAACAGTTTTCTACGGAAACAGTTGGCCTCCGCTGCCCGCAACTCTGGACGTAGACGACCCCTCATCACCCATCACGAAAGATCTGGCGCGACAGTTCGTTTCTCCTGCGAATGAGTGGTACAGCTGGAACCCAAGCCCCCGCAAAAATCCCAATATCCGCGTACTGATAACGCTAGATCCCGGGAATTATCCTCTTGGCTTTAAGGACACGCTTACCGGCGGAGATATTCCCGTCGCATGGACAAATATTCGGTACCGCATGATCTACACGAATATGGGGCATGGCAGCAAGATCTTCGATAACCCACAACAGAACGCCTTCTTCGCGCGCGCTTTGCTGTGGCTCGGCAAAAAATCCCGATAGCAACTGTGGTGATCCGGCCTCGCCAGCAATGCGTATCGCCTGAAAACCAATGCGGCCTGCCTGAGAGCAGAGGCTGGTCGTTCTGCTCTCAGGTAAGGCGAGCTATTCAGAACGATATGCGCGCGCTGAGCTGCATATTGCGGCCACCTACCGTTGTACTGCTGATGGTTCCAGCACCCTGAGGCCTTCCCGGCGTGGACAGGTTCACGGGGTCGTTGAAGTTGCCATCGGGAGCGCCAAATGCTGGATGGTTGAAGACGTTCGAGGCATCGGCACGGAACTGCAATCCGATCTGCTCGGTAAACTGGAAGGTCTTGCCGAGAGAAAGGTTCGTCGTATCCACACCCGGCGCTCGCAGCGAATTACGGCCCGAGTTGCCAAATGTGCCGTTAGCAGCTACCACGTATGCGGTTGGGTCATACCACTCGCTGACGTTTTTGTGAATCTTCTGCGATGGCCGCAATACATTCGGATACCACGAGCCCGCCTGCGAATACGAGTTGTTCGGACCGTTGTAGGTCACGGTAAAAGGATTACCGCCCTGATTGATCACAATCGCCGAAATCTGCCATCCGCCAACAGCCCTGTCGAGAAAGCCATTCTTGTTGACCCACCTGCGGCCAACGCCGAAAGGCAGTTGGTAAATCAAGCTGCTCTTCAGGGAGTTGCGAATATCGAAATTCGAAGGCGCATAGTTACTTCTTGGATCGTGGAAGTTCTGATAGTTAACCGTACCTCCCTGCCCATTGAACGGTGAGACGTCCATATCATCGAGAAACTTCGACCAGGTATAAGCCGCGCTGAATGCGATGCCTTTGCTCAGACGGCGATTAATCTGCGCTTGGAGCGAATTGTAATTCGAGATCGCGTTAAAGGTGCTGCCTCCAATGGACTGATACTGCGGATATGGTCTCCCGGCAGGGTTGTCATTAGGCGAGAGGTTCTGCACTGGTACCTGGTTGATGTCTCCTTTGAATTGCATGTTGGCGCCGTGTTTGCCTACATACGCTACCTGCGCAACTGTGCCGGATCCAAAATCGTGTTCAACGCCGAGAGACCATGAGTAGAGATATGTAAGCGGTGTGTGATAGGGATCGTAGTTTGGCGTGTTTTGCCCGTTATAAGCTGTCGGGGAAGTCGACGCCTGAACATATGGGAGGGGTGTTGATGTGCCATACAGAACCCCGGGGCCCGAGAGGGTTGTCACCGGACTCACACCATTGGTTTGGTCTTGGGCATTTCCGGATTCGCTGTAACCCACACCCTTCGCATTTCCATACTGGTCCACACTCCATGGGGAGGTATACATGCCCCAGCCGCCGCGCAGAACCGTATCGTGCGGTAACGTATATGCAAATCCAAGGCGCGGTAGCAATCCGGTGTATACGTTGGCCTGCGCCTGTGTGCGGTGGTTGGCTGGTGAGAACCACATGGCGCCGTTATTACCGGACAGCGTGTTGTAAATAGTCGGATCGAAGTCACCCATACGATTGTGAACTTCTTTCCATCCCTCCTGAATCTGGTAACGCAGCCCCACATTCACTGTAAGGTTCGGACGCAGTTTGATATCGTCCTGGACAAAGACCTGCGGGCTCTTCTGCCGGCCACCAAACAGGGGCGAATTCGCCGCACCCCAGCTTTGCACGTCCCCCAGCAGAAAATCAGCCCATCCTGCGCCGCTGCCGGTAGCATCAAGGCTTGCCTGCGTATATTGCCCTGAAAAACCGAAATCTCCGGCATCAACATTGCCCCAGGCTGTTGAATTGTCCTGCAACATGATCAACTCGCCCCCGAAGTGCAGTACGTGCTTGCCGCGTATGAGGGTGACCACATCGGAAGGCTGAAAGACATTTTGCGCGTAGATTGTGTTTGTCCCGGCATAAGGCGAATCGCAGCAGATGTTGCCGGTTATGCTGATATTCGGGAAGACATCTGCTTTGGCATACTGCAACGCGAGCGACGCCGGTATGCCCAGGCCAAGTGAATAAGGTGTAAGAAAGCTTCCTTGACGGTTGAAGCTAAACCGGAATTCGTTCACGAAAGTTGAACTGATCGACCATACATCGGACGTCTGGCTCGAATAGTCCGAAGTGTCGTCGCTATAGCAGGCTATAGGGCAGGTCCATTCCGAATAGACCGGAGAATTCGCATCACGCACGGCAATAGAGGACGTCAGGCGGTTCTTCGAGTTGAAGTCATAATCGATGCGGCCATAAATGCGGGTCGACGGATATGGTGTCCGCACGACGTAGTAATAGTCGCCATTAATACCGAGGCTGGTGTCTTGGTTAGGACGCGGAAAGTACTTCATCATCTTCGAAGCAACGGGATCGATTTTATTCGCTGGAATGACATTATCGGTTGCATAGGGAAAGCGGCACATCTGCCCATTGACCGAGGTCTGCGTTGTAGGGTCAAAGATTTCGCCCTGATACACCGTGTTGCCAGTACAGGGATTCGTGATCGTGTTCCCGTTGCTGTCCGTTAGCGGGATCGGATTGCCATTCGCTTCGAGCGGCATCAACTGGGTCAGGTCGAACTGCCCGTTCGAAGTATTGATTCCCTTCATCTGATCGGTGGGCATGCTCACAAAGCCGCTGTACGAGCTGTTATCGATCGTTTTGTCATAGTTGAAGAAGAAGAAGAGCTTGTTGCGCCAGATAGGTCCGCCGATCGATCCGCCGAATTGATGAAAACGCAGCGGCGGAAGGGGCTGGCCAGGAGCATTGAAGTAGGAGCGCGCATTCAGCGCATCGTTTTGAAAATGTTCGTAGCCTGAGCCATGAAACTTGTTCGTCCCACCTTTCGTTATCTGGTTAAAGACCACTCCTCCAATGCCATACTGCGCCGAGAAATTCGAATCCTGGATATCGACTTCTGCTACGGTATCGAATGTGTCCGTCTCCACATCGGCGCTGTGTGGATTCGTGACGGATCCACCGTCGGAGAGGAAGTTGCCGCTGAAAGGCATGCTGCCATTGAGCGAAACCGCAGCGCCCGGATTCGTCACTCCGTTTGCGGAAGCTGCACCCGCACTGCCGGCAAGGAGGATGGTAAAGTTGGCCCAATCCTGACCTACCTGAGGAAGTTGCTGCATCGTTTTCTCGTCAAGGGTGGTGGACTGTTCTCCGCTTTCGGTCTGGAGAAGCTCGACATCATCGGCGCGAACTTCAACCTGCTGCGTCTGGCTACCTACCTTCAGGTGACCATTTAAGGTGATGACGCCGACATCCAACGTAATGGGTCCTAAGACCAGGGTCTGAAATCCCGGCGCGCTGACCGTCACCGTGTATTGTCCATTCGGAGTCGAAACCGTATCGAACAACCCGCTGTTGTTCGTTGTAAACACCTTACTCACGCCAGTATTTACGTTAGCTACGGAAACTGTAGCCTTCGGGATGACTGCCCCGGTGGCGTCGGTGATCGTGCCGCGAATCTCTCCTGTGGCTGAGCTCTGCGCATGGGCCCACACGACAGAACCCAACATGAGACAAAGCGCCGGAAACCAGCGACGCCAAAGAGTACGTATGCGAAGTGCTTCGAACCCGGTAAGGCCCATCACTTTCCTCCTCCAAGTCTGAATGTTCTTCAGATGTAAAATTTCCCTGACATACTTCGTAAAGATTAGTTAGTATGTATTCTTATTCGGGACTTTTGGCAAGCTCTTTTTCGAAAATGTGTCATCTTCGAGGCTTTTTCGTTTGCGGTGTGCGCCTTGAGACAAACGATGGTCTACTGACCTCGGAGCGCAAAGTAACGGGATTGTCACCAACAGGGACGAGTGCCCAGGGGGAAGATTGAAGCGTCTATTGACCGCACCACTGCTGTTCCGCACCTTCGCACTCCTGCTCGTCCTTGCAACGCTCCCTGCAGCCTGGGCTGCGGACGATATTCCAAAGGCTGCCTGGTCCCGGCCGCTTGGCCAGCCTCTCGAAAATCCCGGCGTGGCCATGAAGCCCGGCATCATCGACGATGGTTACTGGCAGGGCGCGCCTGTCGGCGGCATCGGCGCCGGCACATTTTCGCGGAGTTACCGCGGTGATTTCTCCCGTTGGCACATCAAGGCCGGCGTGCACAAATATGAGACCATCTACGCGAATCAGTTTGCTGTGTATGAAAAAACAGAAGGCGATAACGCCAGCTACGCTCAAGCTCTGCTCAACGGACACCCGGCCAATGGCGAACTCTCGAGTTGGCGATGGGACTACCCTGTAGGCGCAGGAACCTACTACGCGCTTTACCCGAAGTCGTGGTTCGTCTATCAGAGCCCGAATCTTCCCGCTCGGCTGACGCTCGAGCAGTATTCTCCTATTCTGCCGAACAACTACCGTGAGTCGAGCTATCCTGTAGCGATCTACCGCTGGCACGCCGAAAACACCACAAACAAAACCGTGACAGTCTCGGTGCTGCTCTCATGGACCAATATGACGGGTTGGTTTCGAACCTTCACTCACGACTTCGCAGGCACGCCGAATCAGGGCAATCACAACGAACACATGAGCGAAGAGATTCCGGGCATTGGGACGATGCAAGGCGTTCTCTTCAGCCGCAAGCGAGCCGGTTCGCGCCCGAATGAATGGGATGGGCAGATGGCAATTGCCTCCATTGGCTCGCCCGGGGTGGAAGTGACCTACCAGACAACCTATGACGCAAGCGGCGATGGCAAAGAAGTGTGGGCTCCTTTCTCGCGCGATGGTAGGCTCGCCAATAACAACAAGACCTGGATCAGCGAAAAGGAAAAGCTCGCTGGCGCCATCGCTGTCCGCTTCACTCTGCGCCCGGGCGAAAAGAAGATCATCCCCATGGTCGTGGCCTGGGATTTTCCAGTCGTTCAGTTCGGCCAGGGCCGCCAGTGGTATCGCAAATATACGGACTTCTATGGAACGACAGGTTTGAACGCCTGGAAGATTGCCCACGATGGATTGCTCCATGCCGCCGAGTGGAGCGACGCAATCGACCAGTGGCAAGCGCCTTATCTGGCGGACAAGAGCGAGCCACTGTGGTTTCGCGGCATGCTATTCAATGAACTCTACCCGCTCACGGATGGTGGCACATTCTGGGGACGTGAAGCAGGCAGCAGCACCAAAACACCCGCAAAATTTGCTCTTCTCGAATGCTTTGATTACGCCTATTACGGGACGCTCGATGTCCGCTTCTATGCCTCGCTTCCGCTCATCAAGTTTTGGCCCCAGATCGACAAGCAGGTCCTTCGCGAGTTTGCAGATACCGTGCCCAAAGAGTGGCCGGACGAAGGCCTCTGGGTATGGAAGACGCAGTTGAGCGGGCACCCAGTTACGTACAAACGTAAAAAGATCGGTGCTGTCCCGCATGATCTGGGTGTCCCGGAGGGCGATCCGTTTTATGCCGTAAACGAGCCTGGATGGCAGAACACGAATGACTGGAAAGACCTCAACTCCAAGTTTGTGCTGATGGTCTACCGCGATTACGTTCTCACTGGACGCACCGACAAGCAATTTCTCCGCGAGACTTGGCCGGCAATGAAGTCCGCAATTGAGTATCTGCGCCAGTTCGATCATGGCGCGGGAATTCCAGAGAACTCAGGCTACCCTGACCAGACCTACGATGACTGGGTGACACACGGCGTCAGCGCCTACTGCGGAGGGCTATGGTTGGCGGCCCTGCGTGCCGGCGAGGAAACAGCGCACATTCTCGGAGATGCAAAAGCTGCGGCTGAATATCATGCACTCTTCAAAAAAGGGCAGAAGGCCTACATCACGCAGCTTTGGAATGGTGAATTTTTCCGCTACGACACCAGCGAGGAGTCGCGTAACGATATACAAACCGATCAGCTTGCAGGCCAGTGGTATGCCAATCTCACTGGTCTGGGCGAGATAGTTCCCCGTTCCATGCAGATTAAGGCCGCGCAAACAATCTTCGACCACAACGTCATGAAATTCAGCGACGGCCGCCTCGGCGCCGTGAACGGCATGCGCGCCGATGGAACCGTCGTTCCCAATGACGAAGCGCGCGAAGTGTGGGTAGGCACGACCCTCGGCTATGCAGGCCTGCTGATGAGCGAAGGCATGCAGGACCAGGCATGGAAGACTACCTGGGGGCTCTACCATGTGATCTATGAGAGCAAGGGCTATTGGTTCCGAACACCTGAGGCGTGGGATGCCAGCGGCAATTTTCGCGCCGGCATGTATATGCGGCCAATGGGCGTTTGGGCGCTGCAGATGACCCCGGAGGTCAAGTGAAGCCATGAAACGGAACCCGTCCAACGATCCGCATACCACAAGCCAAAATGAGGTCTCACTCAAGATGCATTCGAAATCCAACCACGTTCTTCCCCGTCTTCTAGGTCTGGCCATGTTTCTCGCGCTGTTCACGAGTGCGCCAGCGTGGGCATCCGGTTCACATCCCTCGGTTCCACGGTTTCGCGTCGTCGCCATCGCGGAGAAAGGCGGAATTCACCTTCCATTTGTCGAGGCTGCCAAAGTGTGGCTAAATGATCTCGCAGCGAAAGATAATTTCGCCGTCGACTACATCCAGGACACCACTCCCATCGACGATGCGTTTCTCGCCAAATACAAAGTCTTCATCCAGTTGAACTATCCGCCGTATGGCTGGACGCCCACTGCGCAGGCCTCATTCATCCGATACATTGAGCAAGGCAAAGGCGGTTGGATCGGGTTCCATCACGCCACTCTGCTGGGTGAGTTCGATGGATTTCAGATGTGGCCTTGGTTCTCAAAGTTCATGGGAGGAATCCGCTTCACCGCATACATCCCGACTTTCGCCGATGGCACAGTTACCATCGAAGATCGGTCACATCCCACCATGGCAGGAGTCTCCAGCCCATTCGTCATCGACAAAGAGGAGTGGTACACATGGGACAAGTCGCCCCGTCCAAATGTGCATGTGCTGGCCAGCGTTGACGAAAGTACGTACAAGCCAGATTCCAAAATTAAGATGGGAGACCATCCCGTCATCTGGACCAACCCGCACTACAAGGCACGCAACATCTATATCTTTATGGGGCACCATCCGGAACTGTTTCAAAATCGAGCTTTTACAAAGATTTTTATTAACTCCATTTTCTGGGCTGCGCATGAAAAAGAGCCGCGACACACAGTAGCTGCGGGCTCGGTTCAACCTTAATGAGACGGAGTGCTC
Organism: Edaphobacter acidisoli; assembly: GCF_014642855.1. NCBI lineage: Bacteria > Pseudomonadati > Acidobacteriota > Terriglobia > Terriglobales > Acidobacteriaceae > Edaphobacter > Edaphobacter acidisoli. The sequence continues at coordinate 176,390 of NZ_BMJB01000001.1, forward strand.
CAGTAGCGATTGAAGCCGATATAGTCTGCCGGCATCGCGGCGAGAAGCTTCCGTCGTAGTTCCAGCATATCGACGGACCCGATAGTCTTATAAAGTACTGTTCCATTAGGTCCCAGAAGTACGGTATAAGGTACTGCCGACTGCCACTTCGGATCGAAGGCGGCTTGCAGACTTGCCGTATCGTCCGAGGCAAAGAGTAGGTTCCTGCTTGTTGCATGCTTCCTCTCAAGAAACTTCAGCACGCTGGCTTTTTCATCCGGAGCATTCACGGAGACTGTCACTAGATTGAAGCCGCGATCGCTATACATACGGAAGGTATCCTGTAAATCCGCGAACTCAGCCACGCAGGATCCGCACCAGGTCGCCCAGAAACTCACCAGCGTATAGCTGTCTCCTGCATTCGCGCGAAGCTTCTTTAAACCAATGGCGTCAACTATGCTGACAGAAACAGGAGTAGAGTCGAGCTTCTGCTCATACGCAGCCCGCAGTGCCTCCTTTTCCTTCCACTTCGTTGAGCAGCCAAAGACGCTTGTATGAGTAACAGCTACCGGTTTCCCGGCAAGCAATGCATCGATAGCATTCTGCGCATCATGCGTTACTACCTTTTCGATCCTGTAGCTGTTATCGAAACGGCCTTCGTAGCGCAGATGCCGCGTCTTGTCGAAGATAAACACGTGAGGCGTCGCCTGTGGCCCATACGCGCTGGTCACCGACTGGCTTGCACCATCATAAAGGTAAGGGTAATGAAGTTTCTTGTATTGCACACGAACCTTCATCTCTTCGAGTGTGTCCCCGGAATCGGAAGAATCGAGCTCGTCGATCGTCGTGGCATTCGGATCGTTTCCTTGGATCGCGACCACTGCCACGCCTCGTTTCCCGTAGTTCTCATAAAGTTTTTCGATCCGCTGTTCATACATCTGCGCAATCGGACAATGATCACAGGTGAAGATGATGGCTAAGACTGGGCTTTGGGCATAATCGCTGAGCTTATGAATCTTTCCATCTACTCCTGGCAGTGCAAAATCAGGAGGCGCCGCACCGATCGGGAGAATGGGGTGCATCGTCTGTGCGCGCCCCGGAAGTGATATCGCAACAAATATTGCGGCATACATAAGCTTTCGCATCTAAGGGCTCCTTGGAGAAATTCCAGGAACCTTTATAACTGTCTTTTATTAAGTTGTCACCTTCAATTGGGCTGAGGTAGAAGCACTCCCGGAACCTCTCCTAAGGCCAGTGCAATCCCTCCCCACAGCACGGCCTTGTTTCCCGGCACACTCGGCATCACCTTGGTAAGGCCGAACTCGCTTCCATGCAGATGCTTTCGCACCGAATCAATCAGAACCGGATGGCTTCCGATCTCGCCGCCCATCAGGATGAGCCCAGGATTAAGAATGAGAGAAAGATTTGTAATGATATCGGCGACAATCTCCGCGCGCCGCCGCACAATTTCCTCGGCACGCGCATCTCCCACCTGAGCAAGATTCAGAATGCCCACTGCGTCCAGCTCCCGCAACGTGCGCCTTTTGTCCAGCGAAGCCTTGCCCTTGCCTTCATTCCAGCTCCGCAGAATGCCGGTACTGGTAAGAACGCTCTCCAACTCGCCAAACTCATGGATCATCGGTTGCCTGCGCGAGACGGAAGGCAGACGAAGATATGCGATTTCTCCAGCTGACCATTGCGAGCCGTGATGAATACGGCCACCGAGAAAAATGCCCGCTCCGACATTCATCCCGATATGGATCAGGACAAAATCGTTCTCCGCTTGAGCCGCTCCGCAGTAATGCTCGCCTTCTGCCGCCAGGTTGATATCGTTTTCAACGATGATCAGACAGTCGATGATCTTGCTCAGCATGGAGCGCAGTGGTATGGAGCGCCACCCCTCCAGGGTACTGATTGAAAGAACCGTCCCCTCGTCGACATTCGTAATCGCCGGCACTCCGACAACAATGGCCAGTAGCTGTTCGCGTGTCTTGCGGTGCTTGCGGAGCATCGTCTTGAGCTCTTCGGCGATGTAACCACAGATAGCATCAGGCGTCGCCCTACGCCGGGCCAACGAAAACGACCGGGTTTCGAGCTCGCTTCCATTCAAATCTGTCAGCAGGTAGGAAATACGGTCTGCAGAGATATCGATTGCCAGCAGGCAGCCGCGTTCCGCCTTAAAGCGAATCATGTCCGGGGGCCGACCGCCACTTGATTCTCCTTCGCCTAGCGGTTCTACCAGGTCCGCGGCAAGCAAATCCTTCACAACGTTTGTCACCGTCGGGGCGCTAAGTTTTGACGCTCGCACAAGGTCAGCCCGCGAGCAGGAACCGCACTCGCGAAGAAGCTTGAGCAGTCCGTATGCGTTGGTGTGGCGCAGCACGGAGGGTCGACCAATTGAGATAGCTTTTCTCTTCACGTCGGGTCCAGTGTATTGCTCTCGGGTTACTATATGGCTCCACGCGCACAATGTCATCACAGAAGAGAACATGTGCGCCACAACGTGAAAGAAGTTCTTGCTATTTCTCCTTCTGGCCTGATACTAAATAAAGATTACAAAGTAATACGAGAGTATCGTAGCTTTGCTGGTGGCAGGAAGTTGAAGATGACCGAATCAAATCAATTACGTTCCCGATGGATCGGCGGCGTTGAGCCGCATAAAGAGCTTCTGACGGCAAACGGGACGCAGATACTTGAGATCGAATGCCGCGAGCAGCCAGCCCGTCTGCTCGCACTGGTGAATAGTTACCGTAAGGACTCGAACCTCCAGGCAGAGCTCAGAGAGATCGTCCGACTCGCCCATCGGCCTGGTCCGGTTCTGTTTTTGGGTATGGGCGCGTCCCTCTGCTCTTCCATACCAGGCTCGGCGCTTCTGCAAACGTTCGAACGTCTTTCTTTCAGTATCGATGCGGGAGAGTGGCTCCACTACGGTAGAAGGGTATGGGATGAAGCGGCGCTCTCTATCCTATTAACAACCTCGGGCGAAAGCGCCGAGCTGGTAGAGCTCTTTCGTGATGGGAAAAATCGACGGATGGCGCTTATCTGCAACAATTTAGCAAGCACCTGTTGGGATCTCGCAACCAACCGGCTGCCGATTCTGGCAGGTCCGGAGTATGGCAACGCGACAAAGACATATTCCAATGCGACCGCAGCCGCCATTATTCTCGCCTCCGAAATCGCAGGTCATGCCTGGCAAGAGGAAGCTCTCCGCGTGGCCGATGTTTTTGCGACCAATTTGGATCCGGTCTTTTCGCGCAGGGAAGAACTCGAGCAGTTTTGCAGCGGAGCTGCCAACATCGAAATCATAGGTCGTGGCGCTGGCTATGGTGCAGCTATCATGAGCGCTCTCTGCATTCGCGAGATGAGTGGCCAGCGAGCCGCCCCCCATACCGGCGCGGGTTTTCGGCACGGGCCCAACCTGGACGTTGATTCGTCCCATGTCGGCGTGATCCTCGCTCTCGGCCGTACCGCCGGACTCGGCTTGAAACTGGCCGAGGAGTGCAATCGTCGTGGCGGCAAGGTAATTCTTGTTTCAGCCGACGAGCATACTGCGACCAGCAAATTGCTTCCAGTAAGACTGGACCCAGTGCCGGAGCTATGGGAAGCACTGACCTCGATTCTCGTAGCCCAGGCGCTGACACTCGGAATTGTTGAAAAGCACGGCTGCCGTCTTCCTCCTCGCTTTCAGTACGGCGTGATGGAGCAGTGAAATCAAACTCTCTCTATCTCTATATCGAGGACGCATGCCTACTTCGAGTCACAGCCACCAAGCAACCATCAAGCGAGCTTTCCTTTACAAGGTCTCCTTCATCGCCGGATTAGGAGGATTTCTTTACGGGTTCGATATGGGAATCATTGCGGCGGCGCTCATCTACGTGCGTGAGAGCTTTGCACTTTCTACTCGGATGGAGGAGTGGGTCGTCAGTTCGGTGCTGGTCGGTGCGATGGCCGGTGCTCTGGCAGGAGGCTATATCGCTGACCATGCAGGAAGGCGTTTCACACTCTTGCTGGGCGGTCTTATCTTTGTGCTCGGTTCACTGTTGGCATTTGCTGCGCCGAATGTATGGATTCTCATCGGCTCGCGTGTGCTGCTGGGCCTTGCGATCGGATTTACGTCGGTAACCGCTCCCGTCTACGTCTCGGAACTTGCACCTCCCGAGACACGCGGCATGCTTATTGGCCTCTACCAGTTCGCACTCACCGTCGGCATCGCGGTTGCTGATCTTACCGGATACCTTCTGGCCTCTCACCATGCATGGCGGTCAATGTTTGGCCTGGGAGCCGTACCGGCGCTCGTCTTCCTGACGCTCCTTCTTACCTTGCCGGAGAGTCCACGCTGGCTGTTTTCACAGGGCAGAACTGCTGAGGCTCGCGCTGTATTTGCGTCCTTCACAGATGAAGCAGGCACGGAATTGCTCATCGAGGACATCCGCATCGCACTCGAAGCCAAAATCGAGAAGCGTTGGAGTGCACTCTGGAGCAGACCTGTCCGCTTGTCGCTGCTCATCGCCGTCGGCTTTACCATCCTGCAGCAGGTCACAGGCATCAACACGATCATTTATTATGGCCCGCGCATCTTCACCATGGCCGGCATCACCTCGAACGAGAACGCTATCTTCGCCACTCTGCTCGTAGCCAGTACCAACGTCGTGGCTACCGTCATCGCACTGGTGCTCGTCGACCGCGTCGGGCGCAAGCCGCTTCTCTATTGGGGAGTCGGAGGGATGACGCTCTCGCTGTTTTTGCTGGCATACTCCTTCCATGCACCGACGGCATTCGGCGCGCGCCCGGGCGCGATTGCGCTTCTTTGCCTCATGCTCTACATCATCTGTTTTGCCTTCAGCATGGGGCCAATCGCCTGGATTCTCGCCTCTGAGGTCTTCCCGCTACAGATCCGCGGTCGCGGCATGGCAGCCGCAACCCTCGGTTCCGGAGCGTCGAACTTTCTCGTCTCCATTACGTTTCTCACACTCATCACAACTGCCGGAAGCTCTCTGACCTTCCTCCTCTACGCAGCGTTTTGTATTGTCACGCTCCTCTTTGTGCGCTTCATCGTGCCGGAAACGAAAGGGCGTGCACTGGAAAGCATCAGCTCTCAAAGGAGTGCAGTATCACTGTGAGAAAACCAGGAAAAATCCATACGATGACGAACGAATTCATCCTTGCCGGAGCGCCCGTCGTTAGTTCACAAACTGTCGGTGGCCATGCTTCCACAGCAGCCAGACGGTCCTACGTTCTCGGTATAGATATTGGAGGAACCAATCTTCGGCTTGCACTTGCCGATACAAGAGGCGCGATACAAGCAAGATGGAGCACTTCTACAGTGGGGATTAGCGGCGCCGGAGCAATCGTTGCCAAAATCCATGATGGCCTCAGGAATCTCCTCGATGAAACATCTGCCGACCCGGAAATGCTGAAGGGTGTTGCTGCGGGCGCGCCGGGTGTCACGGATCCCGATGACGGTGTTGTGATTGCGACGTCGTATCTCATGGGCTGGCGCGATGTCCCTTTGCAGCGAATGCTCGAAGATACGCTGCAGGTTCCGGCTGCAATAGACAATGACGTAAATCTCGCCGCGCTCGGTGAAAGCTGGTGCGGCATAGCAAGAGAGGCTGCAGACTTTGCCTTTCTTGCCATTGGCACCGGCCTCGGCGCGGGGCTCTTTCTCAACGGTGGCCTCTTTCGTGGACGCGGTTGGACCGCCGGCGAAATCGGTTATATGCTAGTTCCCGGCATAACGCCACAAACTGCCAGGCCACACGAGCCCGGAGCGCTCGAGTCCGTAATCGGTGGCACAGGCATCTGCAAACAATGGCAGACTTATGAGGGGCGCACTCCTCTGCCCGCTACTCTTACGCCAACCGAAATCTTTGACCACGCAAAATGGGGGGATCCAGCGGCCGCCGCTCTGCTCCACCAGACTTCGACGCTCCTCGCCCGTACAATCTACAACATGTCTCTTGTGCTCAATGTGCCTTTGTTTGTCCTTGGCGGCAGCATCGGCATGCATGCATCCTTGCACGAGTCAACGGAAGCGGAATTGGCCGCGCTCAATCTAAGAAGCCGGCCGAAGTTGCTGCGTAGTATTCTCGGCGCCGATGCCCAGATCATGGGCGCACTCCGCTTAGCTCTGGAAGTCGCAGGAGTCCACACTCCGCGCTAGCACTGTGCAGGATATCCAACCACCCGATGCCGCACAGCGTGCTCTGGGCGAAGATAAAGGGAATATGTAAAATACCCTCGAATGCATTCGACCGATGCAACGGCGCGTCGTGGACTCAGTGCCCGAGCAGTTGTTTAATCCCAGAATGGGAGGCCTTCGCGGGAACACGATGGATCGTGCGAGCAACGCAATGCCCGAGTCGTTTACCGATGTCGCCGCCCTCGGGACTCGAAAGATCGTGCACGTTGATATGGATGCGTTCTACGCTTCTGTCGAGCAGCGAGACGACCCGAATCTTCGTGGGCGCCCTGTCGTCGTAGCTTGGAAAGGAAGACGCTCGGTCGTCTGTGCAGCATCGTACGAGGCCCGCAAATTCGGCATACGTTCCGCAATGCCTGCCGTGAGCGCAGAGCGTTTATGTCCAGATGCCATCTTCATCCCTCCTGACTTCATCCGTTACAAAGCTGTATCGCAGGCCGTCCGTGAGATATTCCAGAGACATACTGATCTTATCGAGCCACTTTCGCTCGATGAGGCCTACCTCGACGTAACGCACAACAAGACAGGATTGCCTACGGCGACACTAGTGGCGAGGAGAATACGCCAACAAATCTGGGAGGAATTGCGTCTTACTGCCTCGGCTGGAGTGGCTCCGAATAAGTTCCTCGCAAAGATTGCATCTGATTGGCGCAAGCCAAATGGCCAATTTGTAATTCAACCTCATGAAGCACAGAGCTTCTTGCTCACGCTCCCAGTTGGGCGTATTCCGGGTGTGGGTAAAGTAACCGAGTCTCGCATGGCCAAGGCAGGGATTAAGCTCGTAGGCGATATCTATGCGATGGAGCTAGGTATGCTGGAGCGGGAGTTCGGTAGCTACGCGCAGCGACTCTATGAGCTGGCACGAGGGATCGACCACAACCCAGTCGTCCCAAACCGGGTGACGAAACAGATCTCTGCAGAAGATACCTTCCCTGAGGATATTCCGCTAGGTGACTGCGAAATACACATTCGCCGGCTGGCAGAAAGGGTTTGGAAGGCTTCGAAGGAAAACCTCCGCGAGGCTAAAACGGTAGTACTTAAGCTGAAGACCAGGGAGTTCCAATCGCTGACACGTAGTCTTACATTACGGGAACCAGTCTCGAGTTGCGAGATCCTGATAGAGACTGTATCGGTGCTTTGTGAGAGGGTCAAATTGCCGTCTGACCAACTCTATCGCTTAGTCGGTGTTGGTCTCAGCAACTTTCGGCAAGAACATGAGGAGGCTGACCGGTGGGAGGTGGAAGCTCCATCACTTCTCTCTTAGGCGCTTGCTGATGAGACCCGACCTCTATTGGGATGAGAGGGCACGTGCGGCGTTGATGAGGGCAATATGCGAAAGGGCCTGGGGGAAGTTGCCCATGAATCGCCTATTATCAGGGTCGTACTCTTCAGCGATTAGGCCGACGTCATTACATCGCGAGATTAGTTTTTGAAATAGCCTTTCGGCGGCGCTACGGCGGCCAATTCCGGCGAGACTCTGAACCATCCAAAATGAGCATGCCACAAAAGATGATTCAGATTGTTTCTGATCGCGTGGTGCAAAGCGATAAACAAATCCATTTTTTGTAAGCTTTCTCAGGACCGTGTCAATTGTGCTCCGCACTCGCTCGTCGCTGAATGGAAGAAAGCCAGCGAACGGAAGAAGCAATACCGAAGCATCCAGCACGTCTGAATCGAATGACTGTACGAAGCTACCCAGCTTTCGGTTGAACCCCCTTCGGCATATTTGCCTATACAATCGGTCGCGTATAGCTTTCCATCTTGCTGTATTTCCTGCTTGTACATGTTCTATCCCGTGATTTAGGGCAAGCCAAGCCATTGCTTTGGAATAGGTATAGTGCTTCACTCGATTTCGCTGTTCCCATAGGCCAGATGCGGGAAGATGGCAGATAGATGCTACATAATCCGTGAGGCTACAGAGCAAATGAGAGACGCGTTGATCAGAATGGATGCCAGCGCATTTCATTTTTACGATGGCATCTGCGACTTCACCATACACGTCCAATTGCAGTTGCTCCGAAGCAGCGTTCCCGAAGCGAACGGGTTGCGACTTGCGATATCCATGAAGCCATGGAAGTTCGCATTCTGGAAGGTGTCTTTCTCCGTGCATCCCATACATGATCTGCATGCTACGTACATCGCTACCCACGGCTTGAAGAAGCCACTCCTGCCAGGCGCGCGCCTCGTCACGATAACCGGTTGAGAGGAGGCTTTCGAGTGTGAATGCCGCGTCCCTCAGCCAGCAATAACGATAGTCCCAGTTTCGATCGGCACCCATACGCTCTGGCAACGATGTAGTGGGGGCTGCGACAATGCCGCCGCTCGGACGGTAGGTTAGCGCTTTCAAGGTGATCAGCGATCGCTCTACTACACCGCGCGATATCCCATCATAGTTACTTGAAGCGCACCATTTTAGCCAGAACTGCTCGGTCTCCCGAAGGGCTAAATTCGCATTGATGCGCCGTGGAGGAGTTTCTTGCGCGTCTGTGTATGTGAGGACAAATACTCTCTGTTGCTCCTTGGTGAGGACGAATTCGGCGGAAGCAATATCGTTCTTTGTCTGCATCGGTTGTTGCGTGCGCAAGTAGACAACGCCAGTGCCAGCCGCGGCTGCCCAGCCATTTCTCTCTCTCGTGCCTGTCCATGGGGTAGTCCGTCCATAGTCAAAGCGGACGCAGAGTTCTATCTGAACGGTCACGGTGCCTTCAAGGCATTTCACTATCCGCACAATATCGGAGTGAGTTTCGCGTACTGGCATGAAATCAATCAATAAGAGAACACCTGAAGCTGTTTCAAACCGGGTTTCGAGGATAAGAGTGTGATCCCGGTATTGACGGGTGACGCTTTTGCATGACTGCTTCGGGGCGACATACCACCGGCCATTTCGTTTTGTTCCAATGAGAGCCGCGAAGCAGGCTGGAGACGAGAAGTCTGGCCAACATAGCCAATCGATCGATCCGTCGATTCCCACGAGTGCGGCAGTTTCACAATCTCCAATCAATGCATAATCTTCAATCTTAAGAGCCACGCACGCGACCTCGCTCGTCCAAAACGCTACAGAAATCATTAGATGCGGTTTTGCTTTATGCCGCTTGCATCTAAATGTTCTATGTCTATGGTGGCAGTTTTTCTCGGTTATGCTTCTTAACTTGAGGCTTGCCCATCTGGTGGCTCTAAGTACAGATGGAACGTGTCAGAGCAAGAGATTAGGGCATAATCGTCGAATTGATTTGGTGGCACTGGCTAGTTCAGATCGATGGCCGCGCGTCGATTCCTCGCTCACATTTGAGCTTTGTGATTTTGCCCGTCAGAGCCTAAAATTGCTATCCGATCTCGTGACGAACGTTCTGCGCGAGACTGACTGGACGCCTTGAGATGAGATGTACTCAACAAGAAGTTCACTCCATTCTGGAGCGGTGGTATGAAGAACGTACTCCACTACTTTTGGATATTAAATTTATTCGGGTAGCCGATCTATTGCGAATGAGAGGGCGTACCGGCGGTGTGGATCCGGATCATTTCCACTTCGCCAGTCCGACCATGCCCGTTCCACTACTATTTGTGGATATGGACTTCATGCGCACCGAGATCATCACTGGTAACGGGGATATTGTTGCATCAGCGTTTCGAGTATCACGACTAACCATACAAATCTCGGGTGATACACCACTTCACAGCCCAATCCTTCAGTCCCAAGCCGTCCCTGAGCTTTACTAAAGATTCACAGACGAGGAGCATCCATGGAATTCCATATTTCTCGCCGCGTGCGCGAACAAATTGATCTCAGCGATTTGCTCTTCAGCTTTTCGGGCAATGTGATCTTCGCGAACCTGGCGGCTAGTCGCAATTTGGCCGAAAAGATGCAGGCACTCAGTGCTGGAAAAAGAGATAGTCATCAAACCATAAATGGTGCGGCATTGTTTGCGATGGGCTTGATTGACGAGCTCAGTCACGCGCTGGTTGCAAGTTATCGTAAGAAGACTGACCCGGCCGTGCTTGCAAAAGGACTAGAGTTTCTCTCTGCAAACCTCGGTAAGAAAGATCGGGACGAACTTCTCCTTGCCTTTACAGATCAATTTCCGAATGTCGCTATCTTCCGAAATGAAACAACTGCGCAAACCTGGCTCAACGGACAGACGGACAGCATTTCGAATCAGGAGGCAGCACTCGAGGAACTGCTCTTACTCTGGCTGGCCAATGCGAACCCGGCGTTTTCAGCCTTTAAAGTGCTCTTCGACGATGAAGGACTCAAGGAATCGACCAGATATAAGATCGCAACCTCCGCCCTCCCTGGGTATTTCAAAACGCGGCCGCCTGTCGAATCCGGGCTAGGGGATTTATTAGAGGCGTTGCGAGCACCGATGTTGGCATCGCCTGACTCCCTTACAGGTCAATTGGATTACATTCGTGAATACTGGTCTCCTCTTGTTGGCGACGATTTAAAGCGAATTTTTCTGGCAATAGATGTGTTGCGAGAGGAAGAGATTGCGATCTGGATGCGCTTTCATCCTCCAGGGCCAGTGACACACAGGCATGGCGAGCATGGTGGGATGGCAGAAGGCTTTGCTGGAGACGAATATGTAGGCTTCGATTCTGAGGTGAGAAATCAGGGATTGTCACGCCGCCTCTATGCAAAGGATTACCAGGCACCCTTGAACGAGTATGAGGCCTTCAGTGCTGACCAAGCATGGATGCCCACGGTCGTTTTGATCGCAAAAAACACCTATGTCTGGCTGGAGCAGCTATCCCAGAAATATGGTCGTCATATCTATCGCCTTGATCAGATTCCGGATGAGGAACTTCGCTTGCTAGTAGATCGAGGGATCACTGGCCTTTGGTTGATCGGGCTGTGGGAGCGCAGCACTGCATCGAAGACCATCAAACGGCTTCGGGGCAATAACGATGCCGTTGCATCTGCGTATTCACTCAAAAACTACACGATCGCGCAGGATCTTGGTGGGGAATCGGCATTCCGCCACCTGAAGCAGCAAGCAGCGACGGTCGGACTGAGGTTGGCCAGCGATATGGTGCCTAATCACATGGGGATTGACTCTGATTGGGTTATCGACCATCCGGACTGGTTTCTTTCACGTCCTGACAGCCCATTTCCTGCATACAGTTTTGAGGGGCCGGATCTTTCAAGTGATTCCCGAGTAGAGATCAAAATAGAAGACCATTATTACGATCATTCTGACGCCGCAGTCGTCTTTCGCCTGCGACATCACGCTGATGGGGTTACACGCTTTGTCTACCACGGTAATGACGGGACCTCCTTTGCATGGAATGATACGGCTCAGCTCGACTATTTACGACGTGATGTGAGAGAGCATGTAATCCAGGTAATCCTTGAAGTCGCTAAGCGGTTTCCAATTATCCGGTTCGATGCGGCTATGGTTCTGGCAAAGCGTCACGTACAACGGTTGTGGTTTCCTTTGCCCGGCGCAGGAGGATCCATACCGTCTCGAGCTGAATATGCGTTGTCGCAAGAAGACTTCGACCGATTGATGCCTCATGAATTTTGGAGAGAGGTGGTTGACCGGGTTGCCGTTGAAGTCCCGGGCACTCTTCTTTTGGCCGAGGCATTCTGGCTGCTTGAAGGTTATTTTGTTCGCACGCTTGGTATGCATCGGGTCTACAACAGCGCGTTCATGAACATGTTGCGCGATGAAGAAAATGCGAAGTACCGTTCCTATCTGAAAAAGACAGTTGAATTCGATCCGGACATCCTCAAACGCTATGTCAACTTTATGAGCAACCCTGACGAGCGCACGGCAATAGATCAATTTGGATCAGGCGACAAGTATTTCGGCGTTTCAGTGCTGCTTGCAACACTGCCGGGTCTCCCCATGTTTGGTCATGGTCAGATCGAAGGCTATACCGAGCGCTATGGCATGGATTTCAAACAGGCCTTACTTAGGGAATACCCGAACGATGATTTGATTGCCAGGCACCAGCATTTGATTGCGCCTCTCTTGAAAGCTCGACATCTCTTTGCAGGCAGTGAGAATTTTCTGCTCTATGATTTCTGGAACGATTTCGGCTCTGTAGATGAGAACGTCTTTGCTTACTCTAACCGACACGCTAACGAACGAGCTTTGATTGTTTATAACAATCGCTATCAAGGAACACACGGTACCATCCACTTTTCTGTCGGCTTTCTCGACAAGGGGAGTGATTCAATTCAACAGAGGAGCCTCGCATACGGACTCAACCTGCCGCAAGGTGACTCGGATCTGATTGCATACCGAGACAACGTTCTTGGATTGGAATACTTGAGATATGCACGGGATCTGCATCAGCATGGTCTCTCTATTTCGCTTCGTGGATATCAGCATGTCGCGTTACTCGATTGGCGGGACCTACGGCCAAGCCCAGCGCAGCCATGGAACCTGCTATGCGATGCTCTCCATGGTGCAGGTGTTTACAGCCTCGACGAAGCTCTATCGCAACTAAAGCTTCGTCCCCTCCTCGAAACGCTTCGGCAAGCAATATCGGCTGAAGTAATCGACTACTTTACCGCAGCTTCTAGAAAGCTGCCTCACCCACCAATATCCAAACTGTCGCCCTCTGATGGATCACAGCAAGCAATGAAATTGGAGCAGAGCTCACATATTGCACCCGCCCCTGAGTTCGAACGCTATGTGCAACAATTTCGAGATCAAATTCGAGAATTATTGGTAAAGAACGGTGGCTTGCCACCTGATGGAGCCGATGCTTCCTCTCGGAACAATGACCTGGCAGAGGTAATTACTGCCTCTTTTGAATTGCCGTCGATCCTTTCTCGGCTTCCTGAGTATCTTGAACGTTCGGCCTCGGTTATTCTCCCATCCTTGGGCTCGAAAGCATCGGGTACGCCGATGTGGGCGCCAGTCTTGGCGTGGCTGACATTTCAGAATCTATCCTCTGTCGTCCATCCATTCGAAGTGTTTGAGCGGTTCAACTTCCGTTGGGCGCTAGCTGAGACATTCTCCTCTGTGGGCATGGAAGGGGAGACCCCATGGAAGGCCGCCGCACAAGTACGTGTACTTGCGAGATTTTTCGAGCAGACTCCAACTGATGTCTTCCATCTGGCAGAGTTTTGGCAGGACCCAGAAGTTCATTGGCTGATCGGTGTCAACAGCGCGAACGGGATCGAGTATGTAAATCAGGAGCGATTGGAAGAGACACTACTTTGGATGACCGTGCCTGTATTGCTTAAAACGACGTCTAATTCGACGGCCAACTCAATCGCAGGCTTCGCTGTAACATCTGTAGAGAAAATATTGAATCTTGCAAGACGCGCGCGGTTCAGGTTCTTAGACTTCCTGCAGCTGGTGCTCAACGAGGATAGTGAATCACCAACTTCTGAGGTTTCCGAACAGAGCTTGGGAGTCTCTATGTCTTACCAGAGCGATGCTATGCAGGGCGTCAAGAGCCCTGAACGCTAGGTTTTATGAAGCGTGCAGCAATAACATAAGTCGCGACCGGCGCATGAAGCACAGGATAGCGGAGATTCAGGGCGCAATCCGCACGATCCATGCATGTTGAAGGACGATAAAGCCTTTAGAATCTTTGGCGTCCCCGACGGGATTCGAACCCGTGTTATCGCCGTGAAAGGGCGGTGTCCTGGGCCGGGCTAGACGACGGGGACGTCGGAGATGCATGTGGCATCCGTCGAACGTTTCTCCATCTTCAACGCTAACATAGCTGCTACTTCGCGGCGATGCCGATATTCGGTGTCATAAGATAATTCTTCAAACCATGCCCACCATCAGGCGTCATTACAAGTACCTCGATGCCCTCACGACGGCCTTCGTCGTCATTCTGCTGGTCTCCAACCTGGTCGCACAGAAGATCTGTCTGGTTGGCCCATTTGCTATCAGCGGCGCCATTCTTCTGTTTCCCATCACTTATATCTTTGGCGATATCTTTACTGAAGTGTATGGATTCTCTGCATCGCGCAGAGCCATCTGGCTGGGATTTTTCGGCACTGCGTTGCTTTATGTCATTGCAGCTGCCGTCATTGAGTTGCCGGCAGCTCCTGGCTGGGCAAATCAGCAGGCGTTCAAAGTTGTCTTTGGGTTCATCCCACGAATATTGGCTGCAAGCCTGGTCTCCTACTGGTTTGGTGAGTTTGCCAATTCGTACACTATGGCGCGATTAAAGCTATTAACCAATGGCCGCAAACTGTGGACGCGCACTATTGGTTCGACAGTAGTGGGGCAGGCGGTCGATACCGTTTTGGTCGTCACACTGACCTTTGCAGGAAAGGCTCCGCTCCATACGATTCTGAATCTGATCGGCACCTCATATATGCTCAAAGTCGGTTACGAAGTAATGGCGACACCACTCACCTACCTTGTAATCAACTGGCTCAAATCGTCCGAGGGAGTGGATACCTTCGACCGCGACGAAAATTTCAACCCGTTTTCCTTTGCCAGTCAAGTTGGCGCCGAACCAACTGATTCCTAAATGGATGGAGTTTTCCGGCAGGATTTCTCAAAGTGGGGCCCGCGCTGATTTTTCTATTCAGAAAATGCGACTACTGGGACTCGGTCACATCTAAAATGGAAACCTGCGTGTTTTCGTGAATTGTTTGCCCGGCTGATGTATGGTCAAACGTTTTAGCTGGTCATCCTGGTCTGTCGAGGATGACCAAACAAGATTGTGTAGTCTTCCGAAGGAGAAGCTCTGTGCCTCTGACTCCGAATTTTCGCCGCGTCCTGGCCATGGCCGCCAGTGTAACCATCTGCCTGGCCTCCGGTTGCAAGTCGACGCCTCCGGCCGCTGCTGCCGCGTCGTTCCAGGCAATGCCCGTGCAGGTCGCCCCCGTCACTTTAGCTCCAGTCGCGACGTCTGACACCTACGTGGCGACCATCAAGAGCCGCCGTTCCGCTACGATGCAGCCGCAGGTCGATGGGAATCTGACCCACATCTACGTGAAGTCAGGCGACTTCGTGAAGGCCGGCCAGCTCTTGATGCAGATTGACCCGCTGAAGCAGTTAGCAACCGTACAGTCGCAGCAGGGAACGCAAGCGCAGAAGCGCGCGGTCTACCAGTACAGCGAGACTGATCTTGCTCGCCAAAAGCAGCTCTACCAAGCTGGCATCATTTCGAAGCAGGCTTACGATCAGGCCGTACAGGCTTACCAAAACTCCAAGGGAGACTACGAGTCGAGCTCCGCACTGACTAACACGCAAAGGGAGCAGCTTGCGTACTATCAGATCCGCGCTCCCTTCGCCGGTGTCGTTGGCGACATCCCCGTCCACCTCGGCGACTATGTATCGGCAACCACAATCTTGACCACCGTGGATGAGAATAAAGATCTCGAAGCCTACATTTACATTCCCACCGAACGCGCTGCGCAAGTTCGCAAGGGTTTGCCCGTTGATATCCTCGATACCAACGGCAATCTCCTCGCCAAATCCAACATCAGCTTCCTCTCTCCGCAGGTGGACAACGGTCTGCAAAGCATCTTGGCCAAAGCCGAGATTCCGCGCAGCTCTGAAATGCTCCGCAACCAGCAGCTTGTGAAAGCCCGTGTTACCTGGAGCACTGCGCCCGCACCCACTGTTCCTGTGCTCGCGGTTACGCTCGTTGGCGGACAGACGTTTGTCTTTGTCGCCGAGCCTAAGGGCGATGGCTATGTGGCCCATCAGATCGCTGTCACTGTCGGCGAAACCGTAGGAAATACCTACCCGGTGCTCAGTGGACTCAAGCCAGGTGACAAGGTCATTGTTTCGGGCCTTCAGTTTTTACAGGAAGGCGTTCCAGTCAAACCCTTGGGCTAACGGCCCAGGGAGCAGCGCCGCGGCGCTTCAATCTGCTCCGCGCTTAATTTGAATCACGCTCAAAGCCCATCCAGGGCCTGCGGCCCCGGACGAGAGGTTCATCGTGTTTGTCGATTTCTTTATTCGTCGTCCCATCTTCGCTACAGTTTGCGCGCTGCTGATTGTGCTGGCTGGCGCTGTCAGCATTCCTACGCTGCCTATCTCTCTCTATCCGCAGCTCGCACCGCCACAGGTCGTCGTCACCAGCAACTACATCGGCGCCAACTCACGTGACGTTGAAGCAGCCGTTACCACCATCCTCGAACAGTCAATCAATGGCGTCGAGGGCATGCGCTACATGTCCTCAACCAGTTCGAACGATGGTACCTCGGCCATCACGATTACCTTTCAGACCGGTTACGACCTCAACATCGCCGCGGTAGACGTGCAAAACCGCGTCGCTTCTGTGCAGGGTCGTCTGCCGGCAGTGGTGAACAACACCGGAATCACCATTACCAAAGCGAACTCCAACTTCGTCTTTGCCGCCGGCTTCTACTCTCCCGACCACTCGCTCTCGCCGACCTTCATCTCCAATTACCTCGACGTCTATGTAAAAGACGCACTTAAGCGCGTGCCCGGCGTCGGTGACGTGCAAATCTTCGGAGAGCGCAAATATGCGATGCGCATTTGGCTCGACCCGAACAAGCTCGCTGCGCGTGGTCTCACCGCGCTTGACGTAACCAACGCGCTGGCCGAGCAAAACGTCGAAGTTGCAGCCGGGCAGCTTGGCCAGGAGCCATCAGACCCGCACCAGCAGTTCCAGATGACCGTTCGCGTGGCTGGCCGTCTCAGCGATCCGCATCAGTTTGAAAACATCATCATCAAAGACAGCCCCACCACCAACGGCATCGTCCTGCTCAAAGACGTAGGCCGTGCAGAGATCGGCGCCGAAAGCTACAGCACCAGCCTGAAGTTTTCCGGCAACGACGCCGTCGGCGTCGGCGTGCAGCAGCTCTCCAATGCCAACGCACTCGATGTGGACCTGAAGTGCAAAGCCGTCCTTACAGAGCTTCAAAAGTCCTTCCCGCCCGGCATGAAGGGCGTCGTCGCCTTCGATACAACGACGGTCATCGGAGAGTCGGTCCATGAGGTTCTCATCACCATCATCGAGGCGATCCTCATCGTCGTCGCCGTCATCTTCCTCTTCCTGCAGGACTGGCGAGCAACGATCATTCCATCCATCACCATTCCGGTGTCGTTGATCGGCACCTTTGCGTTCATCAAGCTCTTCGATTTTTCCATCAACACTCTAACGTTGTTCGGCATCGTGTTAGCTACAGGTCTCGTTGTCGACGACGCCATCGTCGTCATCGAGAATGTGCAGCGCCACCTTTCCGGACACGCGACACAACCGAAACAAGGTGAGGCACATGCGGCCAATGCAGAGGACCCCTATGCACCCGATGTGATCGACTCCTCCCATGCCACCGGACGTGAGATGGAGGTCACCACCTCCGATCCTCACAAGGCGACCAGCATCGCCATGGCCGAAGTCACCAGCGCCGTCATCGCAACATCCTTGGTGCTCATTTCGGTCTTTGTTCCCGTCAGCTTGTTCCCGGGAACCACCGGTATCCTCTACAAACAGTTCTCGCTGACGATTGCATTCTCCATTGCCATCTCGGCCTTCAACTCACTGACGCTCTCCCCGGCGCTTGCAGCCATTCTTCTCCGTGCTGAAGAGAAGCGCACCGGCCTGATGAAGCTCCTGCTCGATCCGGTCGAGGCGGTCATTCAATGGATTACCCGCACCTATGCAAAGCTCGTCACCTTCGTCGTGATGCGCATCCGCTATGTAGTGTTGTTGATCTTCTTCGCTGCCCTTGCGTTTACAGGGTATATGTACAACCACGTCCCGACTGCATTCATCCCGCAGGAGGATCAATCCTACTTCATGGTCCTCATCCAGACGCCTCCTGGAGCTTCGCTGAGCTACACCACCACGTACGCCGATCAAGTCGCAGCTTTTGTCCGTAAAAATGACGGCGTTCTTGGAACCTTCTCAGTCATGGGCTTCTCGCTCGCTGGTGGCAGCTCGCCAAACTCCGGCATCATCTTTGCTCCGCTCAAGCCCATCAACGATCGCACAAAGATGGGCCCGAAGTTTACCGCACACGCAATCGTTGCCGATGTCGGCCCCAAGCTCTTCGGTATCCCTGGCGGCATCGCATTCGCGGCTGAACCGCCTGCTGTCAGCGGCGTTGGCACGGTAGGAGGCTTCCAGTTCATCCTTCAGGACGGAGGCCGCAATACCTTCGGGGATATCGACCGTGTAGCCCACACCATCGTTGCCAAAGCGCGTATGCCCGGCTCCGGTGTTACTGGACTGAATACGACCTTCACTTCGAACGATCCGCAGATTATCGTCAGCGTCGATCGCGAAAAGGCGAAAGCAATGGGAGTGCCTTTCAGCCAGATCACTGCTGCTCTTGGCACATTCATGGGGTCAAGCTATGTCAACGACTTCGACTACAATAACCGCTCCTACCGCGTCTACGTGCAGGCGGATGAGCCGTTCCGCCGCACAAGCCAGGACCTGCGCCAGTATTATGTTCGCTCCGACTCGGGGCAGATGATTCCCATCGACAATCTGGTCAGCATAACGGAGTCGTCCGGCCCTCAGGTCATCAACCACTACAACATGTTCCGTTCGGCAGAGATCGACGGTTCGCCTGCACCTGGACTCAGTTCAGGTCAGGGCCTCGACGCCATGGTCAATCTCTTCAACCAGAACAAGCTGCAGGGTATGACCTATTCATGGACAGGCCTCGCTCTTGAAGAGATTGAATCTGCCGGCAAGACCGTCGTCATCTTCGGTCTTGGTATCCTCGTCGTCTACCTCACGCTCGCCGCGCAGTACGAGAGCTTCAGCCTGCCGTTCATCATCCTGCTGGCCGTCCCCATGGCCGTGCTCGGCGCGTTGTTGCTGGTCGCAGCGCGAGGCTACAGCGACGACGTCTACGTGCAAATAGGTCTAGTCATGCTCATCGGCCTCTCAGCTAAAAACTCAATTCTGATCGTCGAGTTTGCTGAACAATTGCTGGCGCAGGGCAAGACCGTCGTAGAAGCCGCAATCGAAGCCGCAGAGCTACGTCTGCGCCCCATTCTGATGACGTCGATCGCCTTCATCCTCGGCGTCACACCGCTCTACTTCGCCACAGGAGCAGGCGCCTACGGACGCCACTCGGTTGGCACAGCGATCATCGGCGGCATGACACTCTCCACATTCCTGAACCTGATCTTTATCCCGGTTCTCTATGTCGTGCTCAAAGGTTTACTGGCCCGCTTGTCACGCAAGCCAAAGCCCGCAGCACAAACAGCATAAGAGCAGTCGCTCTTAAATCGGGCGGTCAAAGCCAGGAAAACGTCCCACTCTCCAATGAGGTTGCCAAAATCTCTCGGTAAGTGGGACGTCGCTTTTATCAAGATTTACAATCCGTCAGCGAGTACGCGCGCATATGCCGGAAGCGTAAGAAAATCCTGAAAGTGCGGAGCCTTAACCAACTCGCGCATCAGAAATGCTGCATGTTTATAGGCCTCGAAACGATCCTTATCCACGCGAATCTCAGCTAGCGCCACTTCGCGATCGATCTCGCTCTCAACAAGCTCCGCCGTAATGCGCCGGCCATCGGTCAGGTGCGCATGATGATGCACCCACTGCCATAACTGGGCGCGACTGATCTCCGCCGTCGCTGCATCCTCCATCAGGTTGAACAGCGGTACGCATCCAATCCCACGCAGCCAAGCCTCAAGATACCCCAACCCTACCGCAACATTCTGCCGCAGGCCCGCCTCCGTGATAGAGCCATCAGGCGCCTTCAGCAGGTCCGCCGCAGAAACGTTGAAATCGGTGAGCTGCTTGTCGATCTGGTTAGGCTGCGACATCACGCGATCGAAGACCTCAAGCGCCACCGGCACCAGGCCCGGATGCGCAACCCACGTGCCATCGTGACCGTCAGTGGCCTCGCGTTCCTTGTCCGCGCGCACCTGCGCAAGTGCCGTCTCATTCGCAATCGGGTCGCTCTTGATCGGGATATACGCACTCATTCCGCCCATCGCGCTGACTCCGCGACGGTGGCAGGTCTTGATCGCGAGCTTCGAGTAGCTGCGCATGAAGTGCGTCGTCATCGTTATTTGCGCACGATCGGGCAACAGCATAGTTTTGTCGCCCGCGAATTTTTTGATGAAGCTGAAGATGTAGTCCCAGCGTCCGCAGTTCAGCCCCGCCGAGTGCTCACGCAGCTCCCACAAAATCTCATCCATCTCAAACGTGGCGAGAATCGTCTCGATCAGCACCGTAGCTTTGATCGTTCCCGGCTTCAACCCGAGATCGCTCTCGGCCCTCACAAAGACATCGTTCCAAAGCCGCGCCTCCAGATGGCTCTCCATCTTGGGCAGGTAGAAATACGGCCCCGAACCACGCGCCAGCAGCTCCTTCGCATTATGGAAGAGATAAAGGCCGAAGTCGAAGAGCGAGCCCGACATCGGCTCTCCGTCCACACTCACGTGGCGCTCATCAAGGTGCCAGCCGCGCGCGCGAACAAACAACACTGCAGGATTCTCCTTGAGCGCATACTGCTTTCCCGTCGAAGGGTCCTGAAACGTAATGGTCCGCCGCACCGCATCACGCAGATTCGCCTGGCCATCGATGACGTTCTCCCACGTTGGCGTGGTCGAGTCCTCGAAGTCAGCCATATAAACCTTCGCGCCACTGTTGAGCGCGTTGATAATCATCTTCCGATCTACCGGGCCGGTGATCTCGACCCGTCGATCGAGCAGATCGGCGGGCAGGGGAGCGACCCGCCATTCGCCCTCGCGGATAGCCTTCGTCTCAGGCAAAAAGTCCGGCCGCTCGCCTGCATCCAAACGCACCTGCCTGGCCACGCGTGCCGCAAGCAGCTCTTTTCTCCGAGCATTGAAGGCCCGTTGTAGCCCGGCGACAAACGCGACAGCCTCCGGAGTAAGGACCTCCGCGCTCCGGGCGATCCCGGGCGCATGAACTTCGACACCATCAGCAAGTTGCGCCATCAGCAAAATCCTTTGTCCATCATCGATCAGGCAAATCGCAAGCGAACGCGGCCTGCAGTCGAGAAAGTCACATCGACACTCGATCCCGCCGATGCTTGCGTCAAACCAGTCCAGCTCCCGGTCGTAATCCAGTCGCCTTTCTTCAGCCCACCCGTGCGTGCCGCTCCTTCATTCGCCAGCCAGGGCAGCAGGCGCAGCAGGTCGCCAGATGTGTTCGACCCCGTCCGCTCCACGCGCACCGAGCCATCGACAGCAAGCGCGACATTCTCTTGTGTGAAGTCGATACTCTGCCAGTTCGGCACGCCATCGCCAAAGACGAACCCTCCATGAATCTGCATATCGGCGAGCCACGTGAACCGGTCCGTGCTGAGAGGATCGATCAACCCGCTCTCAATGACTTCAATCGCCGGATGACAGCTCTCAATCGCAGCAATCACTTCCTCGCGTGTATAAGGCTCCTCACGCGGAGGTAGGTCTTCGCCTATCAGAAACGCAATCTCCGCTTCAAGCCCGCGCATACGATGCGTGATGCCCCGCAGCTCGCACCCGCTAGGCCCCATCCAATTCAGCGGCATCGGCGCGAACATCGGAGTCGCGTCTGCCGAAGGAGCACCCACCTTCCATCCTCCAATATCGTCGTACGCCAGGGCCATCCTGTCCTGAATGAAGTAGGCCTCTTCCAGCGTGGTCGGCCTCACATCCTTGGGCAGATCTGCGATTGCGTTTCCGGTTCTGCGAGCATCCAGCAAAATGTCTGCTGCGCTTATAAGTTGTCGTTGTTGTGCGCCGTTCATCATCCGAACAGTTTGCACCAACCGGCGTGATCCCGCAACGCGCAGCGAAATTTTACTTCGCTGCCTGCTGTCCCATGCTCAACAAATTCGCAAACAGCCGATAGGCTCCAGGCACCCCGTCAGGCATCTGCCGATAGAGCGCATAGGCCAGGTAAACATAAGCTCCCTTGCCCGTCTTAGCCACCAGCAGTCCGCCCTTCTGCGGGTCCTGGCCCGGATCATGCGTCTCCAAAAGCGCCTCGTACTTCGGGTCCCAGCTCTCTGGAAACCCGTGGCCGCGCTCCTCGACCCAGCCATCAAAATCCCGCTCAGTGATGCGGTTGGGCCAGCGCAGAACAGAATCGTCCGGCATCAGAAGCTTCACCGGAGCCTTCTCATCCACCACACGCTCGCCGTTTCCTCCCAGAGTCAGAGGATAAGGCCCAAAGTCATGATCGAACTGGCTGGAGTTGTATTGCACAATCACCACGCCGCCAGCCTTTGCGTAGGCAAGCAACTGCGCATTGGCAGCCGCCAGGTCAGGATGCGCTGCATAAGCGCGCACGCCCAGCACAACCACATCAAAGTCACCAAGCCTGCCCGCCGTCACATCGCTCATCGTCAAAGTAGTTGCATGAACGCCGACATTCCAGAGCGACTCCTCAACCTCATCGCCCGTGCCTGGAAGATAACCCACACGAAGCGCACGCCCACCGGGTCCAGTTGCAACCTTCACGTCAACACCACGTGCGCTATACGTCGCAGCGCGATAAAGATTGGTCGGCATCAGCCCTGTATACCCAACCGTCTCATAACCCTCGCTATATTCCTTGCCCGCATAGGTCGCGACCGCCGTCATCGTATAAGCGGTCTCGCTCATCTTCGCCGGAGTCACGACGAAGGGAACATCCACCGCGTCACCATCCTTCGCCAGCGAAAACTCCGCCGTGGCCGGGCTTGCCGTCCATCCTGCCGGAAGCTCAAGTTTGACCGTTCCCGCAGCCGTCCCCTTCACATTGCTACGCACGCGGGCAGTTACCGTCAGGGACTTCTCAGTCAAAGGCACCACGCCAGCCGCAGGCGAAACCGAAACTGAAATGGCCGGTGCAACCACCAGCGGCTCGTACACCGTGCCCTGTCCCGTCACACGGTGCAGCGTCTGCACCACCTCGCCCAGCTTGATCGCGACGCCGTTGTAGTTCACCGTCGCCCACGCCGTCAGCGGAGGCAGGGGCAGGGAAGCGTTTCGCATCGCCGGGTCAGCGATGTCATAGTAGTTCTGTTCATCGTTGGCCCGTGTAAACGGAGGCCGCGTCGCAGGCGCATCTTCGGGCAGCTTCACCGTGAAACGCGCATCATGGGCATCATTCTCGCGAAGTTCCACGCTCGATCCGTTGCCTCCACCGGATTCCTGCACCTGCGCGCCGACGGTGGAATCAAGCGCAACCGACTCAAGCGTCAGCTTGGCATTGCTTCCATTAACCACGCGCACCTCAACGCCAAAAGCCTGCCCCGGAATCGCAGTGAGAAACGTATCGCCGCCATCGCCAAACCGTGCAAACGGGCTGCCGTCGCTCGCTCCAGAAGCCACCTGTGCCCGCAGTCGCAACCCAAGCGCCTCGCCCAGAGCATCATTGAACTGCGCACGCTTCACGCGAAGCTCATGCAGCACGTTGTACTTCTCGCTCGCAGCAAGATTGCCCGCGTCCACCTTCGTAATCAGCGCATCGGTGGCCTTCAACCCATCGCACAGAAACGGGGCAGTCTTCTCCGGAGCGGCAATCGTGTAAGCCTCCGTAGCCTGCTCGACCAGCGCGTCGATCTTCTCCAAATCCTGCCGCAAAAAACTCTTCTCATCCGGAGCGAGCGTCGCGATTCCAGTCAGCGATGTATCAATCCCATCAAAGAAGCTCTGCTCCTCATTTCCACTCTCAACGCGCGAACCATAGCGGTGATAAGCCACGTCAAAGCTGCCCGCCGCAGGCACGCCCATGCCGCCGTTCTGCGTCTTCTGCAAGCCCAGGCCCAAGCGCGCGAACTGCAAATAGCTCATGCCCAGCACCGGGCTGTACTCGCCCTCGTGGATGACGACATTCGGCTTCGGCGACTCCGTCGACCACTGCCTCGTCACATAGTTGTAGAAACGCGCAGGAGCCCATTTCCCGGTCGCATAATCAAACATCCCCTTCGACGACACGCGGAAGAACGGCGCCCGCGCATAAACCTTCGCCGGACTCCACGGCATCAGGCCAGCCGCAATCTGGTCAGGAAAAACCTTCGGATCGCCCGCCGCATTGAAGACCTCCTGCGCCATCTCCCCTGAAACCTGGTGCTGCCCATGCCCATCCGTCACGCCGCCCTCAAAGACGCTCGTCACCACCAGCGGCCGATACAGCCGCACCGCCCGCACCGCATCGTACAGAACGCGCTCATGCCCCCAGTTCGCCAGGCTCTCTTCCTTCGTCTTCGAAAAGCCGAAGTCCACCACCGAGCCCCACATCTGGTCCACGCCCATATAACGGTCCGCGGCAAGCAACTCCTGCGTGCGCACCAGGCCAAGTGCACCATCGAAGTCGCCAGACATCAAATTCTGCCCGCCTTCACCGCGCGTCAGCGTCAGCATTGCGACATGCGCTCCCTGCCCGCGAGCCTCGTAAGTCAGCATCCCGCCGTCTTCGTCATCTGGATGCGCGACAATCATCATCAGGCTGGCGCGTGTCCGCAGCTTCAGCAGGCTCTGCCACAGCGCGATCGCGCCTTCATTGGCCGCGACCCGGCGAACAGCCACAGTCGCACGTACCCGTTCGCCGCTTAGATTGGCTGGATCGTGCAGCTTAGGAGTATTCTGCTGTCCAATCGCCGTTACGCCTGCCGCCGCAAGCACAAGCCCCGCAACACCCAACCCGGTCAAAGTCCGCATTCTGGCCATCTATCCTTAATCTCTCACATCAGGGCTTTTCAAAGTTGGTAGGGCGTCCAGACGGGACAGAGAAACGTACTGTAACCAGAGGCGAATTCGCGAGTCATACCAAATGACAGCACTTTGCCTCGTTGAAAGGATCAGGCCACTCCAATGCTCCTTCGCAAGTCCTCCAGCGCAGACGTTCCTTCCTCCCAAATCACGTCCAGGAGCGTCTTCGAGCGCTTCAATCGCCGCAGCTTCCTCACCGGAGCGGCCGCAGTGGGCGTCGTCGCCGTTGCCGCGGAAAAGCTGCCGCCAATCCTCGATCCCAGAATCAGCGCTCGCGCTGCGGATCAGCTCCAGGTCGTTTCCAGCAAATACACCACCACCGAGAACCAGACGCCGTTCTTCAAGGCCACCAACTACAACAACTTTTACGAGTTCGGCACCGACAAATCCGACCCCGCGCACTACGCCGGCAAGCTCCAGACGCGGCCCTGGACCATCCAAGTTACCGGCATGGTCAAAAAGCCGCTCACGCTCGGCGTCGACGACGTGCTCAAATACCGCCCCCTTGAAAACCGCATCTACCGTATGCGCTGCGTCGAGGCCTGGTCGATGGTCATCCCGTGGGACGGCTACTCACTCTCTGAGTTCATCAACTTCTGCCAGCCCCTGCCCAGCGCAAAGTTCGTCCAGTTCCTCTCCGACGAGAACAAAAAGCAGATGCGTCTGCCCTTCGGCTATAACTGGCCCTACTCCGAGGGTCTCCGCATGGACGAAGCCATGAATCCGCTCACGCTGCTCACCTTCGGCTGCTACGGCCAGGCGCTGCCCAACCAGAACGGCGCGCCTATTCGCGTTGTCATTCCGTGGAAGTACGGCTTCAAGGGTGCCAAATCAATCGTCAAATTCCACTTCACCGATAAGCAGCCGCACACACTCTGGAATGACATGGCTCCTGATGAGTATGGCTTCTACTCGAACGTCAATCCACAGGTCGATCACCCACGCTGGTCGCAGGCGCACGAACGCCGCATCGACTCAAGTTTCCTGCCCCACACCATTCCCACGCAGATGTTCAATGGCTACTCCGACCAGGTCGCCAGCATGTACGCCGGCATGAATCTCAAAAGGAATTACTGATGCTCCGCTCTCCATTGGCAACGCAGCCGGCTTCACCAGATATTTCGCATGTCATCGACTACAGGAACCACCGCCAGCACCAGAAGAATCGCAGCCAGTGGCAGCGCGATCACAAAACCAACATGCGCAAAGCCAATTGCACCACTTACTCCACCGATGACGAACAGGCTGACCAGCGAAGTCAGCAGCCAGAGATTGTCTCGGTCGGCCCGCACTTCCTGGCTCCCGGGGTGTACTCCGCGGTTCCAGTAGACCAGCCTGCCCAGCTCAATCCCAATGTCCGTCACCATGCCCGTGACGTGCGTCGTGCGAATCTCTTTTTGAGATATCTTCGTGATGATGGCGTTCTGCAATCCCATCGTGAAGCAGAGCAGTCCTACGGTGGCCGAGACAAGCAACCAATGGTGCTCTTCAAACCGTCTGCCCATCAACCCAAAGCAGGCCAGCAACACGGCCTCGACGATCAGTGGAAATGCATATTCGCTTTGCATCTCCCTTCGCCGGCACCAGTTCACCAATACCGCGGTACAAGCCGCTCCGGCGACGAATGCCAGTATCGAGCTCAGCCCCGCTGCCGCCAGTTGCAGATCGCCTATGGCAAGGTGGCCTGCCATCGCCGAGGTGATGCCGGACATGTGCGAGCTGTAACTCCTTGTCGCAACGTATCCGCCCGCGTCAGTAGCCCCGGCAATAAAAGCGAGAACACGCGCCAGTTGCCGGTTGCCCGTCTGGCTCCGATCCTTTCCCGTCAATCTGCGAAGATAGGGAACTGGCATGCCTGTCCTCTATCTTCGCAAGCATCCGCCTTGATACACAACACTGAAGGGCCATCGCTCTAACTGCAATCCAAGTCATGTCCAAACGCGCCATCATCGTCCTGAAAATTCTCGTCCACATCCTCTGCCTCGCGCCTTTCGCGTGGCTGCTGCACTTCTACACCTCGGGCGCGCTCGCGCTCAATCCCGACCCGGTCAACTACATCACGCACTTCACCGGCAACTGGACGCTCTACATCCTGCTCGCCTGCCTCGCCATCACGCCCATCCGCCGCATCTCGCCGAAGATTGCGTGGCTCGTCCGCTTCCGCCGTCTCATCGGCCTCTATGCGTTCTTCTACGCGACGCTGCATCTCGCCACGTATGTCTTCCTCTTCTCCGGCTACGACATCACCGCCGCCATCACCAGCCTGCGCGCAGGACATCCCGGCGGGCTCATCACCGAGTGGCAGCAAATCTGGCCCGGCATCCTCGACGACCTCGCCAAGCGCCGCTTCATCCAGGTCGGCCTCCTTGCATGGTTCATTCTCTTCCTGCTTGCCATCACGTCACCGGCATTCATCATGCGCGCCATGGGAGGAAGAAACTGGCGCTGGCTGCACTCGCTGATCTATGTCGCGGCCATCGCCGGAGTCATCCACTTCTGGTGGCTGGTGAAGCCAGGCGTGCTCACCCCATGGAAGGACACCGCAGTCCTCGCCATCCTGCTTGCTGCCCGCATCGGATACGCAGCCTGGAAAAAGTACCGCAAGCCGCGCCCAGTGCCAGCCGCTGTTGCCCGCTAGCCCACGCCTTACGGAAAGAGTCTCTGCCTGGTCCAATCGTCGCCCGCTCGGACAAACAGAAACCGATCATGCATGCGACCGATTCCTTGCAGCCAGAACTCCATCCGCTCAGGCCGCAGCACGTAGCCCTTCCAATAGCTCGGCCTGGGCACTTCATTCGGATACTGCACGCCAATCTCATGCACCCGCGCCTCCAACTCTTCGCGGCTTCCAAGCACGCGGCTCTGCTGCGAAGCCACAGCGCTCAACTGGCTCATCCGCGAGCGCGTCCGAAAATAGGCATCCGAATCGGCGCCAGGAAGCTCCGAGACAACACCCTCCACACGCACCTGCCGCCTCAGACTCTTCCAGTGAAAACACATCGCCGCGCGCGGATTCGCCGCCAACTCCACCCCTTTGCGGCTCTCCGCGTTCGTAAAGAAGGCAAATCCGCGCGCATCAACCCGCTTCACCAACACCATGCGCACGCTAGGCGCGCCGTCAACAGTCGCGGTCCCGAGCGCTGCCGCATTTGCATCGTTCGGCTCCGAAGCCTCCGCGTCCGTCAACCATGCGGCAAACAAAGCAATCGGGTCTTCGGCTCTCTCTACTTCAAAGTTTTCCATCACTCCACCGGATGCAAGAGCAGGGAAGCGCCCGCTACGCAAGCCCTTCGAACAAGTCAGTCATCTGCCGCGCAGGCTCAGCCTCTGCAGTAGCGACGAGTGTATAGAACTCTTCCACGCCAAACTTCTCAAACTCAGCCTTCGTCTTCTCGACAAGCGGAATCTGCGACGTATGCTGCCGAAACGCCTCTGCCTTCTTCTTCTGCACGGAGCGAATATCAAGCGTCACCGTCCACGGAATCGGCATCGGCGCGGGCCTGCCTGCAAGGAAGAAGTTCGTGCTGATGTGAAACAGCCGCTTCGCCTGGTGCACCGGCCCCAGCTCCTTGTAGCGCTTCGTCTGCCCGCTCCAATGAAACGCCGAACTCGCCAGCGCCGACACCAGCATGTGGTCCGGATGCGTGTTCAGCCCGCCATCACCGCCAAACGTAATCACAACATCGGGCCTGAAGCTGCGCATCCGTTCGACCAGCTTCGCCGCTGCCTCCGAGAAGTTCACAAACTCGAGCCGCGCATCGTGATAATCCAGCGTCTCGTGCTTGGTCACGCCCAGCACCTCGCACGAAGCAGCAAACTCCGCACGACGCATCCTGCCCAGCTCTTCACCCGAGCCCGCCGACCCTCGATAGCTCCCTGCCTGCCCATCCGTCAGGCACACCACATAGGTCTCAACGCCACGTTCCGCCGCCAGCGCCAGCGCGCCGCCAAACGCAAAGCACTCATCATCCGGATGCGCCACGCAACACATCAACTTCAATCCCACTCAGCCTCCTCGCCGTTCTCATCCACATCGTTCAAATCCACGTCGTTCAAACCATCAAACAACAAGCCAGTCGACCGCCCTTCTTCTGCCACGCGAACCGGTGCGAACGATCTCCTGTGTTGCGGCGCAGGGCCAAACTCCCACAGCGCACGCCTGTGCTTCGACGTGCCATAGCCCTTGTGCGAAGCCAGACCATACATCGGATGCACGAGATCCATCTCCCGCATCAACGCATCACGATGCACCTTCGCCACAACCGAAGCCGCCGCAATCGAAAGGCTCAGCGCATCCCCATAGATCAGCTTGGTCTGCGAACACGGATGGTCCACACGCATCGCATCAATCAGCAGATGATCGGGCGCAATCGCCAGTCCTTCGACAGCCATCAGCATCGCCATGCGCGTCGCCTGGTAGATATTGACGCGGTCAATCGTCGCCGCATCGATCTCCGCGACCGCAACCGCAATCGCCATCGCGCGCACCATCGCATCCAGCGACTCGCGCTCTTCACGTGCCAGTTGCTTTGAATCTTTGAGGCCTGCATCAGCCAGCACATCCACGCGCTCGGGCAGGATAACTGCGGCAGCAACGACCGGTCCAAACAGCGCCCCACGCCCAACCTCATCGACGCCGGCGATCCTCAGAAAACCCCGATGCCTCAGCGCCTGCTCCGGAGCATCGCTGCAAACCAACTGCTTCAGCATCCGCTGTTTCGCCGTAGTTGGAGATACCGGTTTGGACGTCTGTGTCGAAGGAATCGAAGCCATACTCTTCACGACTGAGTTTATAACTGTCGAGCCGGTGCAAAAAAGACAAAGCCACGGCCGAAACCGTGGCTTTGTTGCAAAACAGAAACGCAGGGACTAGCTGGCGCGTTCGACCTCGCGCAGACGGGCGGCCTTGCCGCGCAGTCCACGCAGGTAGAACAGCTTCGCGCGTCGTACCTCGTACGAGCGGATCTTTTCGACCTTATCGACCACCTTCGAGTTGAACGGGAAGATGCGCTCGACGCCCTGGCCGAAGCTCATCTTGCGAACGGTGAAGGTGCCCTGTGCGCCGCGGCGGCAAGCAATCACGATGCCTTCAAACGCCTGCAAACGCTCCTTCTCGCCTTCGCGGATCTTCACCTGCACGCGAACCGTGTCGCCAGGAGCAAACTCAGGGATATCAGTCCGCGCGACCTTGGCGGACAGCTTTTGCATAATTGGATGAATGGACATGACAGGAAACTTTCTTGGTTTGGACTGACTTCCAGTGTACACGAAATCGTGCATTTTAGGAGCCATCGATGCAGTAAATCCGCGCTGCTGAAGATACTTACGCCTCCGTATCCGGCTCAAAGCGCAGCTCATCCAGAATCTCGCGGTCTTCCTCGCTGATAGCTATTTTGTTCAGCAGATCCGGCCTGTTCGCGAGCGTTTTCTTGAGAGACATGCGCCGCCGCCACTGCCGGATGGCCTCATGGTTTCCTCCCAGCAGCGGCTCCGGTATCGAAACACCGCGAAACTCTGCAGGCCGCGTGTAGTGCGGATAGTCCAGCAATCCACCCGAACCATAAGTCGATCGCGGAGGGCCATCCTCCGGTCCCGCCGCTCCACCATCTTCCGCCCCGAAGCTCTCGAAGCGCGAAGAATCAGGATTCCCCAGCGCTCCCGGCAGCAACCGCACCACCGCATCCACAATCACTGCCGCGGCCAGCTCGCCGCCCGAGAGCACATAGTCCCCAATCGAGATCTCGCGGTCGCAAAGCATCTCGCTGACACGCTCATCGACGCCCTCATAGCGCCCGCAGATCATCACCACTCGCTCCATCGCAGCCAGCTCCTGCGCCACCGTCTGGGTAAAGGGCCGTCCCTGCGCCGAGAGCAGAATCACCGTCTCCTTCGCCGTGTCACGCATGCTCTTTTCAGCCACGCCAAGCGACGTGAACGCGTCATAGATCGGCTCGACCTTCAGCACCATCCCCTCGCCGCCGCCAAATGGCCGGTCATCTACTGTCTTATGGCGATCATGCGTAAAGCCGCGCAGGTCATGCGCCTCGAACTCGACAAGCCCCGCTGCACGCGCGCGCCTCGGAATCCCGTAGTCCAGCGCTCCGGCAAAAAATCCAGGAAAGATTGTGATAATGTCGAACCGCATCGCTTCCAGACTATCGCTTCCGCGTGGTCTTTGCGGGGTCTTCGCGATTCACATCGACCAGGCCCTCCGGCAGCTCCATATCAATGCGTTTGGCTTCTATGCTGATTCCCATGATGAATGCCTTCGCAAACGGCACCAGCACCTCAGCGCCATCCTGCGCCTCGACCACCAGCAGCGGTGCAGCATCTTCAAGCCGCCGGGCCCCATCAGCAGTCGTAGCAAACTGCACGTCCTTCACGACACCCACAGCATGAGAGCGGTCATAAACCGTACACCCAGCCAGCTCGCTGATGTAGACCGAATCGTCCGCAAGCTTCATGCGGTTCTCGCGCGGAACAATCACGTCCAGCCCGGCAACCGCCTCCGCCGCGGTGATCGAATCAATCCCGGCAAACTCCAGCACGATCCGGCCCTCATTCTTCCCTATGGGAAGCCAATGGCCTCGAACCTCCGCCTCACGCGCAGCCGACGGCGCACCAGCAAATCCCATCGGCGCCAGAAACACGCGTCTCTGCTCCGAAAACCGCTCCGGAAAATCCGTCAACAGTTCAGCCAGCAACTCACCTTTGCGTCCTTGCGGACGCAGCAGATGTGCCACTACAACCCAGGATGGAAGAACATCACTCATCAAACCGCAGTCGTCGCCCTATAGGCAACCGTGCCTTGGCGAGCCTGTGGCTGGCCAGACTATGCGTCGGTCTTGCCTTCTTCAACGATATCCAAGGAATACCGATGCTTCAGCTTCATGCTTGCCGCGCTCAGGATCGTACGCAGCGACCGCGCCGTGCGGCCCTGCTTGCCGATGACCTTGCCTACGTCCTCGGGGGAAACGTGCAGACGTAGCAGCGTTCCCTCACCATCATGTGTGCTTTCTACGATGACGCTCTCCGGCTTGTCCACCAATGCTCGGGCAATCTCGGTTAAAAGCGCCGTCATATCGTCTGCAGATTCACTGCCTGCGCTTGTCGAACTGGCTTGGGTTATCAACACGTACCTCCCTGGCAAAATCACAGTGTGGCAACCAACGCTCATCCTGTCGGTCCCGTCTGGTGCGGACACCGTACAGGCTGTGCAAAAAGCAGGCAGACAAGCAAATCTACGGGGCGGTCTTACTAACTCCGCAGGGCGCAACCACTTTACACCCGCATGTCAAGCGGGTGCATCAGCTAGGAGTGTACGTGAGAGGCATGTCGTGTGCGACAGAAGGAACCAGAAATGCCAGCAATCTTTGGGAACCACGAGGTTGGTTCCCAAAGATTCGCTTAGGTAACTAGGCAGCGGCAGTCTCTGCGGCGGGAGCGCTCGCCAAAAGCTTTTCAACCCGCTCCGACAGACGCGCACCGTTCTTGGTCCAGAACTCGATGCGGTCGCGCTTTAGCTCAACGGACGCCGGGTTGGTACGGGGATTATAGGTGCCGACCACTTCGACCGAGCGGCCGTTACGGGCGCGGTCCTTTTCGATCACCACAACGCGATAGTGAGGCTGCTTACGCGCTCCAACGCGCGCCAAACGAATCATCAACACAGGAAATGCCTTTCAGAAGCTTATAGTTTGGGTGCCATCACGCGCGGAACCGGCGGACAGGGAAACACAACCCAACACCTAAGTATCGCGGAAATCACAGCTTTTCGCAATCCTTTATGGTAAAAATTGCCCGGGCGGCAGCCCCGTAAATCCCGGTCCGGAGACCAGCCACGCGTATGAACCGCCAATACCACAAGTGGCATTCCCCCACCCTCTCCCGCCCGATGGAGCTGCTCGTCTTCGGCCACGCCGGCCCCCCCGCGCTCGTCTTCCCCACCTCCTGCGGACGCTTCTACGAGTTCGAAGACCACGGCGGAGTCGCCGCCGTCGCCCACAAAATCGACTCAGGCCAGCTCCAGCTCTTCTGCGTCGATTCCATCGACTCCGAGAGCTGGTACAACCGCCGTGTCGCCCCGCGCTGGCGTATCGTCCGCCACCTCCAGTACGAAGCCTACCTGCTCGAAGAGCTCGTGTCCTTCATCCGCAGCCAGAACCCCGCCCCCACCCTCGCAGCCGCCGGATGCAGCTTCGGCGGCTACCACGCCGTCAACCTCGCCCTGCGCCACCCCGCGCTCTTCACCAAAGCCGTCTCCATCGGCGGCGCATTCGACCCCTCGCACTTCCTCAACGGCTACCACGACCGCGACACCTACCTGAACATCCCCATGCACTACCTTCCCAACCTCAACGACCCATGGTTCCTCGACCACCTTCGCCGCAACGACTACATCCTCGCCACCGGCGAGCACGACATGTGCTGGAACCAGAACGAAAAGCTCGCCCGCATCCTCCAGGAAAAAGGCATCCCCGTCCGCCTCGACGTCTGGGGAGACGGAGCCGGTCACGACTGGCCCTGGTGGCGCCAGATGGCCGCAACCTATCTGTAAGGTTGTTTAACGCAATTTGTAACGCTCGGTAATGTTTGTCATTCTGAGCGCAGCGAAGAACCCCTGTATTTTGCCCGTGTCGCCGAGATTCTACAGTTGGCAACATGAAATTCCGGCGCACCACTCAGCATCACCCGCCGAATGCACGACAATACAAGCAGAGGAGAGAAGACATTGAAGAAGATCGGCGTGCTCTTCGGCCCGGAGAACACCTTCCCCAGCGCCCTGGTCGACCGCATCAACTCGCTCGACCTCGACAACATCCGCGCCGAGTTCGTCCACGTCGGCGGAGTCCCGATGGCCGCACCCTCCGGCTACGCCGTCATCGTCGATCGCGTCTCGCACGACCTGCCCTTCTACCGCTCCTATCTCAAAAACGCGCTCCTCACCGGCACACACATCATCAACAATCCCTTCTGGTGGTCGGCCGACGACAAGTTCCTCAACTACGCCCTCGCCGCGCGTCTCGGCGTACCCGTCCCGCGCACCGTGCTGCTGCCGCACAAGCAGCTTCCCCAGCACATCACCCCGCGCTCCCTCCGCAACCTCGAATACCCCCTCGACTGGGACAGCATCTTCGACTACGTCCGTTTCCCGGCCTTCCTCAAGCCCCACAACGGCGGCGGCTGGCGCGACGTTCATCACGTCCGCAACCGCGAAGAGTTCTTCACCGCCTACGACCAGACGCGCGATCTCTCCATGGTGCTCCAGGCCGAGGTCCCCTACGACCAGTACTTCCGTTGCTTCGTCGTCGGTCAGTCCGAAGTCCTCATCATGTCCTACGACCCGCGCCGCCCACACGAGCAGCGCTACATCTTCGACAAACCGCTGCGCGACAAAATCCTCATCCGCAAAATCCGCAAACACGCCCTCGCTCTCTGCCGCGCGCTCGGATACGACTTCAACACCGTCGAGTTCGCCGTCGAAAAAGGCGTGCCCTACGCCATCGATTACTTCAACCCAGCCCCCGACGCCGACCTCCACACCATCGGCCAGGCCAACTTCGACTGGGTCGTCGATGCCGTCGCCCGCTTATGCATCCGCAAAGCGCAGGCGCGCACCCCACTGCCACGCCTCCGCTGGTCAGCCCTGCTCAACGGCCCACTCCCCAAAGCCCGCAAACCCACCGAAAGCAAACTCCCCCGAACCCCGAAGCCGGCGAGATAGACTCATACCCTTCGCAGTTGTCATCCTTCCGCCACCAACGCTCGGGTGCCCCATCCATCGCGGTTTCATGCGACGGGTGGGAAAGTACGCGCTCGCCCAGCCAACGTTCAGTTGTCATCCTTCCGCGTAGCGGGAGGACCTGCTTTTTTGCATTTACCCAAACCACCCGTCATCCTGAGCGAAGCGACCGCAGGGAGCGGAGTCGAAGGGCCCCGACGCCGCCAATCCCACCCATACCCTCCAACCCTTTCAGCCACAACCTCCGACATCTCACCCACTCCAGCACGTCATTTCGGACGGAGCGGAGTAGTCCGGTGAACAGAGCCCACAAAATAGAAGGGGGCTTTAGCCCAGCCGCAAGGACCCATAACCCCCCACAGGCCAAAGACATCTATCATGGTTTAAGTCATCCAAAACCACTTTTTAAGCGTCCTACACAACAAGAACATACAAGCTGGGTTAAGACCCACAACGGACTCAGCAACCAGTAACTATAAAAGGGAGCTATCTCAAGATGCACATCTCGACCCCACTGAATCGCCTGGCCAGCATTCTCGCCGGCACGGCAGCCATCGCCTTCTTTGCCGCGCCTGCCGCAGTTCAAGCCCAGCAGCCGGCCAGCACGGCGCAGCCTCTGGCGCCCATCAGCCTCAAAACCACCTTGATTGCTCCACTCGATCTCTCTTCCTCCAGTACCGACGACGTGAACTACACCAGTTCCACCGGTGCCGTTGAGACCGCAAAGGCCGAAGGCTTCAGCTTCGGTGAAGGGGCCATGCAGCCGCCGCCACGCCGCCGCTATGGCCGTCCCAACTACTCCGACAGCCACACCAACCCCGACGGCTCGGCCAAGTACACCTTCGCAGTGGGCGGCGGATTCACCCTCCCTACTGGTGGCACGCACAACTACGCCACTCCTGGCTGGAAGCTCCAGGTCGGCGCAGGCCGCAACTTCAACCAGACCCTCGGCGTCATGCTCCAGTTCGACTACGACAAGTTCGGTATGCAGCAGAACACGCTCAACAACCAACTCGCGTTGTATAACAGCCTGTGCGGCTCTCAGTGCATAGACCAGCTCAACGGCAGTGTCCACGACTGGTCCTTCTCGCTCGACCCCATCGTCAACTACTACACCTCCGACACGCTGGGAGCCTACGTCATCGGCGGCATCGGCTTCTATCACAAGTACACCCAGTTCACGACTCCGGCAATCGGCGAGTATTGCGATCCTTACTACGGTTGCTATCAATACCAAGCCAACCAGCCCGTCGACTGGTACACCAGCAACGCCTTCGGTGTGAACGCCGGCTTCGGCTTCACCTACAAGATCTCCCGCTGGGCCAACCAGCGTCTCTACGCTGAAGCGCGCTATGTCTGGACCGACAACCAGCCCAAGCCCTACGACGTCAGCGGAACGACGAACTACTTCAACGCCTTCCCACAGGCCAGCGCCCGCACCACCTACATCCCGGTCACCTTCGGCATCCGTTTCTAAACCACAAACGCATCCGCCTCAAACAAACGGCCCATGTCTCGGCAACGAAACATGGGCCGCTCTGTTTACCAGCGCTCCACACCACTCCCCAAACAGCCGTCATCCTGAGCGAAGCGACCGCAGGGAGCGCAGTCGAAGGACCCCGACACAGCCAAATCCACCCATACCCTCCAAACTTTTCAGCCACACACCCCAAATTCCCCAGCAAAATCGCCTGTCAAGCCCAAAGAACCCATAAGCCATTCGATAGCAAACACATAGCATTGGCGGGATAGTTTCCCCAACCTGCTAAACTTAAATAAGGGTGAGAATTCCAAACAATCCAGCCAGGGGGTACTTCGTAGAAGTACCCCCTCCATAAAACCCATGAATCGAATACTTTAGTACTTAAGTACGGGTAGGGGGTACC
The DNA here is from genome assembly GCF_014642855.1 of Edaphobacter acidisoli. Lineage (NCBI taxonomy): Bacteria > Pseudomonadati > Acidobacteriota > Terriglobia > Terriglobales > Acidobacteriaceae > Edaphobacter > Edaphobacter acidisoli. The sequence goes on from NZ_BMJB01000001.1 coordinate 212,780, forward strand.
CGAAAAAGAAGAAGCCCTCCCAAAAGGAGGGCTTCCCAGCGTTCAGGCAGCTTACGCCTTCACGATCTTGCGCTTCACCAGGCCGCAGACACCCAGCAGCCCAGAGCCCAGCAGCACCAGGCTCGAAGGCTCAGGAACCGCCGAAGGAGCGATCGTCAGCGAGTAAGAATCATACCCGGTATAAGGATCGTACAGGCTGAACGTGCCCAGCTTGAACGTCGGATCGGAGGCAGATCCCGTGAACAACTGCGGGCCATACAGCTCAATACTGTCGAACAGGTTTGTCGAGTCATTGTTGTCGAGATTCAGTCCACCGTCGTTTCCAGGCTCGAAGAACTCAACCGTCAAATCCCTCGTTGTTCCGTTGAAATCAACCGCAACATTGTTGATGTAGAACGCGTTGTATCCATAGTTTGGATCGGTGACACCATTGGTCGGCGAAGCCGGCAGAGTGAACGTGAAGGTATTCCCACCGCCAGTGCCGGTAAAGACATCATCAGCCTTGGCGGCCAGGGGGACGAGAACCAATGCGGCGAGCACTGCTGAATATTGCAAAAATTTCATACTTCTCTCCTTAAGTAGGTGACAGCGGTTTTGAAAGCATCTTCTATCTCCACCAGCAACAATGGATGGCGAGAGAAGCTTCTTTCTGCAAATATGCAAAACTCTGCATATAGACTCTGTTGGAATGTGCAATTGAAGGCGAAAAGCGCATTCTCGATATCTGCTCGGATATAAGAGCACGTGCCGAACCAAAACCTTCCACACCAGCACCTTCGCGGCAACGTAGAATCGAACCATGAAGTATCTGGTCGCTCTTCTCGCGCTCGCAGGCCTTTACGTCTCCATCACTGCCCTCCGCATCCATTACATGGACCCCTCCCAGCAGCCGCCCTGCGCCGTAACCGAGAAATTCGACTGCGGAGCCGTCAACCACAGCCGCTTCTCCGTCTTCCCGGCGAAGACCTTCGATGAGGCTCCCGGCAAGCACCACATCCCGGTCGCGACGATAGGCATCATCGGCTACGCACTGATCGCCCTCCTTGCCCTCGCCGGACGCTGGTGGCTGGTCTTTGAACTTTCCCAGATCGGCTTCCTCTGCGCCGCCTTCCTCAGCTACCTTGAGGCTTACGTCATGGAGAAGTGGTGCATCTACTGCCTCTGGTCGCAGTGCATCATGACCGCGATCCTCCTCCTCAGCATCGTGGCACTCGTCCTCCGCTGGCAGCGAAACCGCCGCGTCCTGAACTAACCAGAGCCCACCGGAGACGCAGCCATGTGGCCCAAGGTACTCGCGCAACTCTTTGAACTGCTCCCGCACATCGCCCGTCTGGTTCCGATGGCCGACAAGTTCCTCAACCAGAAGGCCGCTGCGGAACGGGCCAACGAAGCCGCCTTCGCCGCTATGGCTGAAGGCGTCCGCGGCGATCTCGGTCAGGTAGCGAAGGCCCACGCCGGACTCTACCGCCAGCTCCAGGACCAAAGCGCACAGATCTCCGCTGTTGCCGAAGAGGTGAAACAGACCCGCGAAGCTACTGAAGCTCAAGCCGCGAAGACCCAGACCCTCGAACACCAGGTAGTCATCCTCGGACGCTGGCTGAAAGCCGCCTTCGCTCTGCTCGTCATCCTCGTCGGCTTGATGATCTGGCTCATCCTGCCCGGCAAGTAAAATCAAACTATGGGAATCAGTTGTGAAGAGACACTGGACTGCTTCAAGAGCGATGATCTGATCGGACTGGGCATGGAAGCCGACGCTGTGCGCCGCAGACTGCATCCTGAAGGCGTAGTGAGCTACACCGTCTGCGGACGGATTGACCCGCGGACCAGCGGAGAATCTGCCATCCTCGCTGAGATCGGAAAAGCCGCCTCGATGGGCGCAAGCAGCATAACACTCTGTAGCGAGCGTACAGAGACCATAGAACAGATGGAACTCCTGCTCCGCGCGATCAAAAGCCATTTCCCCAGCCTCTGGTTGCACTGCTTCAGCGCTGGCGAGATCCAGTCGCTCGCGCAGCGTTCCGGACTGACCTTGTATGACACCATTGCGCGACTGCGTGATGCCGGTCTCGACTCCATTCCCGGCGACGTTGTATCTCTCGACGACGCCACGGCAGGAGTGTTGGGAGAGACGGGATCAAACGGCTGGTTCGATGTCCATCGCACTGCACACAGACTGGGCCTGCCGACGACAGCATGTATGGTCTTCGGACAAGGGGAGACCCTTGAGCAGCGAGTGAGTTATCTGGAAGCTCTTCGCGGCCTGCAGGTGCAGACGGGAGGATTCACAGCATTTTCTCTGCGCGCGTTTGTGCCGCGAGCCGCAGGGCCTCGCGTTATTGAAGAGCCCACGGCTGTCGAGTACCTAAAGATGCTTGCCATCTCTCGCATGGTGCTGGACAACATCGCCAACATCGAGATCGATTTCGGCGCGCAAGGTTTGAAGGTCTTCGAGACGTGTTTGCGTTTCGGAGGCAACGACGCCGGCAGCCTACCCATCGGCGGATCTGCCGCAACCGCTGAGCAGTTGCGACAGGTTGTCCGCGACGCAGGATTCAGACCAGTTGAACGTGATCTTGCCTACCGTACAGTGTTTCTGAATTAGAGCTAAACGTATTGAGCAATGCCATTGCCGAACGACCAGTCCGGCGCATCGTTCTCGGAGAGCGTAATCAGCACATCTTCAGACCGTATTCCCACGTTTGCATGAAGCAATTCTGCTGTGCGACGGTAGAAAGCTTGCTTCATCTCGACACTGCGACCGCGGCGCAGAAAGACCTGAATGAACACAATGCCAGCGGTGCGCGCGATGCCAAGATAGCTTGGGTCGTAGATCAGATCTTCGCCCGAGTGCTCCGTGATGATTTGAAAACGGTCGTTTTCCGGCACATTGAGTGTCTCGCGCATGGCAACGTAAACCGCGTCGCCAATGGCGCGTCGCTCTTCGGCTGTTCGGGGCTTGGTCGAGATGCGTACAAGTGGCATGGATTACTCTCCTGTATGCCTGATTCGATGTACGAGTTGCCACGTAGATACCTTTAATTCACTCCTAAGGCTCGCGTAGAATTTGTTTAATTACGCTGAATTTATTTTCGGAGCGAGCCACCTGTTCTCTTCCATCAACTCTCTGATATCGGACCTCGGCCTGTTACTGGTCTCGAAGGGCTTTGCTCACTATTGGAAGACGCACTACGCGAACAAAACGTTCGAGCACCTCTATCGCTGGAACACGTTCGATACGTGCATGCTGATTCCATACTTTGTTGTGATGGTGATCCTGGCCTTTTATGGGATTCACCGTTATCAGTTGGTGTGGCTCTACTACCGCAACAAGAAGAAGGCAGCGAAGTGGGACCAGCCTCCTGCGAAGTTCGTCGAAGGCCAGCTTCCGTTCGTTACGATCCAGTTGCCCATCTTCAATGAGCAGTTCGTTATCGACCGGCTGATTGATGCTGTGTGCAGGCTCGATTATCCGCGTGACCGCTTCGAGATTCAGGTGCTTGACGACTCGACCGACGAGACAACCAAAGTAGCTCAAGAGATTGTTGAGCGCTATGCGCGTGGGTTTGCTGGAATGGATCCGCAGCCGATCTTCTATCTCCACCGCACCAATCGTCACGGCTACAAGGCGGGAGCGTTGGACGAAGGTCTGAAGGTTGCGCGCGGCGAGTTTGTGGCCATCTTCGACGCGGACTTTGTGCCACCATCGCAGTGGGTCATGCAGGTGATCCATCACTTTGCCGAGCCGGAGATCGGCATGGTGCAGACACGCTGGACGCACCTGAACCGCGACTACAGCTTCCTTACGCAGGTTGAGGCGATCCTTCTCGATGGTCATTTTGTGCTGGAGCACGGCGGTCGCAGCCGTGCTGGCGTTTTCTTCAACTTCAACGGCACGGCAGGCATGTGGCGGAGATGCACGATCGGCGAAGCTGGTGGCTGGCAGCACGATACGTTAACCGAAGATACTGACCTGAGTTATCGCGCACAGATGGTCGGCTGGAAGTTTAAATATCTTCAGGACGTGGAGTGCCCGGCGGAACTGCCTATTGAGATGACTGCTTTCAAGACGCAGCAGGCGCGCTGGGCCAAAGGGCTTATCCAGACTGGGAAAAAGATTCTGCCGCGCGTCTTTCGTAGCAATGAGCACTGGCACACCAAACTTGAGGCCTGGTATCACCTGACGGCGAATATCAGCTATCCGCTGATGATTGTGCTGAGCGTGCTGTTGATGCCGGCGATGATCATCCGAAGCTGGCAGGGTTACGTCCAGATGCTGCTGATTGACTTTCCTTTGTTTATGGCAAGTACGATGTCGATCTCAACGTTTTATCTGGTCAGCCAGAAAGAGCTATTTCCGAAGACATGGTACAAGACATTCTTGTATGTGCCCTGCCTGATGGCGCTCGGCATTGGCCTTACCATTACCAATACCAAGGCGGTGATGGAGGCCCTGTTCGGCGTTCAGACTGCGTTTGCCCGCACGCCGAAGTATCGTGTGCAGGGAAAAGGAGAGAAGTCGAAGGCCAAGGTCTACCGCAAACGGCTCGGGATTGTGCCATGGATCGAGATGGCGATAGGGTGCTTCTTTGCATGGACTGTCTGGTATGCGGTTTCGACTGAAAACTACTTCACCGTGCCATTCCTTGTCCTCTTTGTCTACGGGTATTGGTACACGGGTCTGCTCAGTTTATTGCAGGGGCGGTTCGAGCGCGGTGGTGCAACCAGCCAAGCGATGCACGAGAAACCTTACCCGATGGGAATCTGATGTTGGGATGTAGACTTGGTTCTGTCTCTCGTCGCGGAGGCGAACGATGATTACTGGCACGTTTGTTCTGATTGCATTAATTCTTGGGTACAGCGTTGTAGTCGGATTGTCGATGTTGGCGACCTTCAGTATTACGAAGGCTGCGCCGGCGTTTGTAGCCCAAGAGCATCTGCTGAATCCTGGATATCGAATTCTGCAAGAGTTCATGTGGCTCGTGTGCTCGCTTGTTGGAGGGTATGTGTCGGCATGGGTGACGGGGCCCGCCGTCCATCCTCTGCTGGTTGGCGCAGCTTTGGCTGGGGTTCTAGTAGCCGTTCTCTGGAGCAACACATGGGAAGTGGCCCAGCGTGGCTTAGGTCATCAAATTGTTATGACTATTGTGACCATCATCGGCGTAGCTGCAGGGTTTGCTCTGCGGCTGCGGTAGCGCAAGCTCATCTTCCATTACGCGAAGATGACGGTCTTGTTTGCATAAGAAAGAATGCGGTGGCCTAGATGCCAGCGCACCGCCCGTGAAAGCACAAGTCGCTCCAGATCGCGCCCCTTTTGAATCAGGTCAGGTAGTTGGTCATTCTGTGAGATGCGTGTCACGTCCTGCTCGATGATGGGGCCTTCGTCCAGCACTTCTGTGACGTAGTGGCTGGTTGCTCCGATAAGTTTCACGCCGCGTGCAAAAGCAGCATGGTAGGGCTTCGCGCCAGTGAACGCAGGCAAAAACGAGTGGTGTACGTTGATGATCTGCTGCGGATAGACGCTGACAAAGCTCGGCGATAGCACCTGCATATAGCGTGCAAGCACAACAAGGTCGATCTGGTGTTCCGCGAGCAGGTTGAGTTGCTGCTTTTCCGTAGCTGCTTTGTTTCCTGCAGTGGCTGGAATGTAGTGGAATGGCACACCATGAAAGCCAGCCAGCGCGCGTGCGCCCTCGTGATTGCTGACGATGAGCGAAAGATTGCAGTTCAACTCGCCGATCTGGTATCGATCCAGTAGATCGGCAAGGCAATGCAGGTAATGCGAAACAAAGACGGCGACATTCGCTGGTGGAGTGGCGAAGATCAGCCGCCAATTCATGCGAAATTCTCCAGCAAGTGATGCGAAGACTTGGCGGAACTGATCTTCACTGCAGGCCGTATTCTCAGTCGAAAACTCGACGCGCATAAAAAACAGACCCAGCTCGACATCTTGATGCTGGTCTGCATTCAGGATGTTGGCGTCGTACTCTCGCACGAGAAAGTTGGCTATAGCGGCGACGATTCCTCTGCGGTCCGGGCAGTCGATAAGGAGAACGGCAGTCTTGGGCATATAGCCAAGCATAGGGTATCGACGGCTCCGACGTAGAGCCGCGATGTTTCCTCGAAAGGTTCAGAACTTGATCTGATTACGGCTTCTTCCCATTGATCAGTACCCCAGGCCCATACTGCGTCGCCGGGCCTGATGCTGCAGCAACCGTGACGTTTGACTCGGTGACATGCGCTTGCTGGATGAGCATACCCTTTGCTGCCGTGATGTGTACGTTCTTGAGTGTCAGGTTCTCAATGGGGCTTTCAGGCAAACCCATAATGAGCGCGGCTTGCTTAGCTCCAGTGGCGGTCAAATTTTCAATGTCGATATCGTGAAAGCGCGGTGTGTGTTCGGTGATGGGCTGTGCCGTATCGTCGTTCGAGTGGCCTGTGTAGTAAGCCGTTATTTGAATCGGGGTTTCGACACCATCCATCGTGATGTCACGGTAGATAAAGTTGCCGAGGTCGTTGCCGCGTCCGCGTGCCGATTTGATGCGGATGCCTTGTCGTGTCGCGCGGAAACTGAGGCGCTCTACCGTCACATTGCGAACGCCGCCGGCGGTTTCGCTACCAATGGAAAGGCCGTGGCCGTTCAGAAACGTGCAGTCGCGGATGGTGATATCGGTCGAGGGCACATCCGGGTCACCACGTTCAACCAAGCCGGACTTAATGGCTACGTTGTCGTCGCCGGTGTCGATTGTGGTGTGCTCAATCAGAACATGACTCGTTGAGAATGGATCAATCCCGTCAGTGTTCGGCGCGCCTCGTCCCGGATTGCGAATCGTCACATTGCGAACTGTTAAGCCGCTCGAAAGAAATGTTGTGATGTTGTACTGTGGCGAGTTCTGGATCGTCACGCCCTCGATCAAAATGTCATGCGAGTTGGTGATGTCGATTAGCAGTGGACGAGGATTTTCCGGTGCATCCTTCTGCCGATGCAGTTGCGCGTTCCACCAGATCTGGCCATTGCCGTCGATGGTGCCTGGACCGGTGATGCGGATGTTCGCGGCGTGGTCAGCGTGCAGTAGCGAGACACGTCGCCAGGGGGCATCTTTACGAATGGGATAGTCGGCCATATCGGCAGAGCCGAGCAACTTCGCACCCTTGTCGAGGATGAGATAGGCGTTTGAAGGAAGTGTCAGTGGAGCGGAGAGATAAGTCCCGGCTGTGAAGTGGACGGGGGCATCAGGTCTCGCAGCACATGCATTGATCGCGGCCTGGATTGCGGATGTGTCCTTTGCTACGCCATCCGCTTTTGCGCCAAACGCGCGCGGGTTGCAGCCCTGAGCGACGCAGGCGATTGTTGCTCCTATAAGAAAGAGGAATCCACTGGCAAACAGAGCGTACCTACTAAGTCCGTGCAATTTTACGATCATGAAGCTTCAGTCCTTTGATTCGCGATTGATTTGAAAATTACGTCGACAAATTGAAATGAGATGCTTATACTTTGCAAGCATAAACGATATGAGGACTACTGGTATGGCGAGAACACAGATCAGCGATGAGCAGGTACGGCAGTACAACGAAGATGGTTATTTGCTTGTTCGGGGAATGCTGAGTCCTGCAGAGATAGAACTGCTGGGACGCACGGCGCATGAAGACCGCGTACTGGACCAGCATTCGTTTGGTAAGGCAGATGGTGAGGGTGGGACGGTAAGGCTGTCATTGTGGAACCACCCGGGCGATACGATCTATGGAATGGTGGCGCGGAGCGAGTCCGTGGTGGGAGTGGCGGAAAGGCTGCTGGATGGCGAAGTGTATCACTACCATTCGAAGATGATCATGAAGGATGCAAAGGTGGGCGGCGCATGGGCCTGGCATCAGGACTATGGGTACTGGTATCAGAATGGCGTGCTATTCCCATGGCTGACTAGTGCGTTCATCGCGGTGGATAAAGCAACGCGCGATAACGGTTGTCTGCAGGTGATCAAGGGTTCACACCATCTGGGACGCATTGAGCATGTGTTGACGGGTGACCAGGCAGGCGCAGACCAAGCTCGTGTGAACGAGGTGTTGAAGCGACGGGAATTGGTGTATGTGGAAATGGAACCCGGGGATGCATTGTATTTTCATGCGAACCTTCTGCATCGTTCGGACCAGAACCGCTCGGATAAGCCGCGGTGGTCGATGATCTGCTGCTATAACTCGGCGAAGAATGATCCATATAAGGAATCGCACCATCCGCGCTACACTCCGCTCGTGAAAGTTCCGGATGAGGAGATCATGCGAGCTGGTAAGCTTCGCTTCTCCGATGCTGTAGAAGATGTGAGTTGGCTAGATACAAAGACCGATCACAGCGCCGAAGTTTTGCAGAAATGAGAGGCAAGGTTGAGCGGCAACTACGCATTTATATGAACTGGTTGGCTCTTGATGGAACGGCGGTGGGCTGTTCTGGAGGCAGGCAAGAAGATCCATTACGCGAAATCTGTGAAGCTGGATATGACGGTGTGCAGTTCATCGAGCCACTTTCAAGAAAACTCGTGGATGGCGCACGAGCGTTGAGGCTTGGTGTGTGCGGCAGTGGGAGAGTGAACGAGCCGGGTGATTCAGGTCGACTGGCGCGTGAGGCTGCAGATGCAGGTTTGGAGTGCCTGACCCTCCATGTAGGGTGGGGGATTGAAGACGATGATGCCGCAGAGCGGTTAATCACTGCTGTGTTAGAGGCTTCGGAGAAATACAGCATTCCACTGTATGTGGAGACGCACCGAGCAACGATCTTTCAGGACATGTGGAGAGCCGTTGGCTTTGTGCGGAGGTTTCCTGAGCTACGGCTCAACGGGGATTTTTCGCATTGGTACACAGGACAGGAGATGGTGTACGGCGGCTTCGAGAAAAAAATGGAGTTCATTCGGCCAGTACTGGAACGGGTGCGTTTTATCCATGGACGAATTGGAAATCCGGGATGCATGCAAGTAGATGTTGGCAATGGTTATGTGGCAGGACGGCCCTACATAGAGCACTTTCGTATGCTCTGGATGGCTTGTTTTGTGGATTACCTGGCGGATGCGAAGGCAGCAGAGTTTATCTGCTTTGTCCCGGAGTTGTTGGCTTCGGATATTTTTTACGCGCGAATGTTCGATGGCCGTGAGGAATCGGACAGATGGGAGCAGTCGCTAGTGCTCGCGCGTATCGCTCGCGAATGTTTTGATGCTGCAGTGAAGCTAGCGCCATGAGGCTTCGATCTGCTCGAGCGTCTTGCCTTTGGTCTCGGGTAGCCAGCGGCGGATGAGCAGGAACCCGAGAGCACAAACGACAGCGTATATCCAGAATGTATGTGCTGTGCCGACGCTGCGGTTGAGTGCAGGGAAGGTGTACGTGAGCACAAAACATGCTGCCCAGAGCGACATGGTTGCGATAGCCATGGCTGTGCCTCGGATATGGCCGGGGAAAATCTCCGCGAGGATAACCCAAGTGATAGGTGCAAGCGTCATCGCATAGCAGGCGATGGAGGCAATGACGAGCACGAGCATTGGAAGTCCATGGCTATGAATGTTGTAGAGATAGCCGAGCACGGTATAGATGATGAGAAGTCCAGCACAGCCCGTCAGCATGAGCACGCGGCGCCCTTTATCTTCGACTGTCGCGATTGCGATGAAAGTGAAGATGACCATTGTGATGCCGGTGACGACGATGTTGAAGAGCATGGATGAGAGCGTGTAGCCAGCCGCTGTGAAAATCTCCTGCGCGTAGTTAAAGATGACGTTGATGCCGCACCATTGCTGAAGAACGGCGAGAGCAATGCCGAGGAAGAGTACGCGACGCAGCTTGGGCTCAAGCAGCGTGTGAAGCTCGTGGACGAAGCCCTGGCTACGCGGGGTCGCTGCGATTTCGTCAAGGATGAAGGCGGCGTTAGACGGGCCTCCGATGCGTGTGAGGATGCTGGAGGCTTCCGAGGTGCGGCCACGAAGCGCAAGCCAGCGCGGACTCTCGGGAACGACAAACGTGCCAATCAGGAAGAGTACCGCAGGGACGGCAGTGACACCGAACATCCAGCGCCATGCGTACAGACCATTCCATGAAGCGAGGATCTCGGATGGCGTCGCGTTGGCTGCGACTGGTTTAGCGATAAGCCAGTTCATGATCTGTGCGGACAGCAGACCTAAGACGATGGTGAGTTCGTTGAGACAGACCAGTTTGCCTCGTATGGCGGCGGGAGCGATCTCGGAGATATACATCGGAGAGAGGCTGGAGGCGAGACCAATGGCAAGGCCTCCAGAGATGCGCCAGAGAACGAAAGAAGTGAAGCTGCTGGCGAAGGCCGTTCCGCATGATGAGACAACGAACGCAGCCGCCGCAATTTGCAGTGAGCGTTTTCGTCCGAGCGCTTCGCTGAGAACGCCGGAGATGATGGCTCCGATGAGGCAGCCGACGAGAGCGCAGCTCATGGCCCAGCCTTCCTGCGCGGCGGTGGTCAGATGGAAGAACGCTTCGTAGAAGGGTTTGGCCCCTCCAATGACGACCCAGTCGTAGCCGAAGAGGAGACCGCCCAGGGCGGCGATACTCGCAATAAACCAGACGTAGCGGGGATTTACTTCACCTGACATGAGTCGCCTTAATATGGGTTGGATGCGATTCGTTCCGAATTTTCTTATAGATAAGCAGTCGGACCTGGCAATGGCGTGTCATTTAGCTCTGTGGAACAAAAATACACATTGTTTTTCAAAATCAGTAATTATTTTTCATAATTATGTTGATGGAGCGGTGACGAGAAGATATAGTGACTTGCATCAGCTGAGGGCTCAATGAGGCGAAGAATTTCGATGTGGCGAGGCACTCTCGCGTGCGGAGCCGCAGTTATAACACTGGCAGTTGCAGCCTTTGGGCAGGCAGGGCAAGTGACAAGCGGCGCGACGGTTCTGCGCCCAAGGGACTATCGACACTACGTTGAAACGTTCCGCGAACAGGAGAAAGAGGCAACTGGTAAAGAAGGCGTGGATTCGTGGACTTGGATGGAGCATGAAATTCCTTGGTTTGATTCTTCAGATAAGTCATTTGAAGAGATGTACTACTTCCGCTGGTATGCGTGGCAGAAGCATCTCGTGAAAACTGACCACGGCTATGTGATTACCGAGTGGTTGCCGAAGCCGGCAGTGAAGGACTTCGGCGCGCTACCCGATGCAGCCATGTTCCAAATCGCGGAATCTCGCTGGCTTCGCGACAAATCGATTGCCGAGGATGATGCACGCTACTGGATGTCACCCAATGCGATACCGAGACTATACAGCACTTGGTTCGCGTGGACAGTGCTTGATCTAGTCAAAGCCAACGGCGACACAGCCTTGGGTGCGCAGCTTCTACCTGCCCTCGAGGCGAATGATCGCGCATGGGAGGCGACTCACCAAGACGCAAACGGCTTGTTCTGGTCGATTGACACACGCGATGCGATGGAAAAATCTATCAGTGGCGACGGCTACCGGCCAACGTTGAACAGCTATATGTACGCAGATGCACGCGCGATAGCAGACTTGGCAGGCGCGGCAGGAGACACTGTCGTGCGAACTGAGTATGAACGCAAAGCTCAAACTCTGCACAGTCTCATCGAGTCGCAGCTTTGGAATCCGAAGGATGAGTTCTACGAAGTGATGTCCCCTGCGAAGGACTCGAGCATTCGGCACGAGAAAAAATTCATCGATCCAGGAACTGTGATGCAACTTTCTGGCGTCCGTGAACTAATTGGGTATATCCCTTGGATGTTCGGGATTCCTGATGCATCGCACGATGTGGCCTGGAAGCAGTTGTTCGATCCACATGGTTTTGATGGCAGGTATGGCCCGACGACGGCCGAGCGAAGAAGCCCTCGCTTCCGTTTTGCCAGCTCCGATCAATGCACATGGAACGGGCCCAGTTGGCCGTATGCAACTACTCAAACACTACTTGCCCTTGCTGCATTTGAGCATGGAGCGCCGCAGAGCGTGATGACGAAGGCCGATTACTATCGGCTGTTCTCGCGCTATGTTCTGTCGCAGCACTTGAAGCTCGCCGCCAATGGAAATGTCATCGATTGGATTGATGAGGATCTCGACGCGGACACCGATGAGTGGATTGCCAAGGACATGCTGATTGCCAAGCAGAAGCAGGTTGGCCGCGGCAACTATTACAACCACTCAGGCTTTACTGACCCACTGATCACCGGCTTGATTGGACTTGAGCCTCGTTCAGATGGACGCGTTGTAGTACGGCCGCTTCTGCCTCCAGGGCAGTGGAGATACTTCGCTATCGATGGGCTTCCATATCACGGGCACTTGCTGACGATACTGTGGGACGCAGATGGAAAACGTTACAGTCGTGGAGCTGGAATGCAGCTTCTGGTGGACGGCAAGCAGGTGGCTCGTCGGAAAACCCTGGGTGAACTCGACGGAGTATTGAAGTAATGAAATTGCAATTTGCTCTTGTATGTATCTCTGCAACGCTGATAGCGAGTACTGCTGTGGCGCAGGATATTCCTCCTGTCATCCGTGTGAAGGCGGGGAGCTTTGTGATGGGTGCGGACACCGAAACGTTGCCGAACTCTGTGACTGATGGAATGGGCGTGATGTCGCAACGTCCTGCCCATGGTGATTTTGACGAAGTTCCACGTCACAAGGTGACGATCTCACACGATTTTTCTGTTGGCGTGAGTGAGGTGACTGAGGCGGAGTTTCGTGAATTTGACCCGTCATATCGTACTGGCCTGAGCGCAGCGTCACGTAAGCCTGGCATGGAGCCAAAGGGCAGGTCTGGCGGCAATCCGGTGGTTGCTGTGTTTAATAGTTATGCGGCTGGCATCAGTTGGGACCAGGCAATGGCCTATTGCGCGTGGCTTACGAAGAAGACGGGCAAGCCGTATCGTCTTCCAACAGAAGCGGAGTGGGAGTATGTGGCGCGAGCAGGCCATAGTGGTTATATGCCCCCGCTTGCCATTGATAAGCCTAACGCGTTTGGCGTCGAAAACATGGGCGTCGGCAGACCGGAATGGGTGCTCGATTGGTACGGGCCGTATGAGGCCGGAGCGCAAGTTGATCCCATCGGACCGACCAATGGATACACGAAAGTTGTGCGTGGCGGTGGGTTGGACTTCCGCCATGCAAAACCGGGCGAAATCGTTCCAGCTGAGTCCCCATACTTTTTGCGTGCAGCCAATCGTGCCAGCATGGCTCCTACCTATGCAGCAGTGGATGGAAATGTCGGTTTTCGTGTGGTGCAAGCGCCGATGCCTACTACAAAGCCAACTCCTGAGCATCGACTCTTCTTCGAGACTGCTGTGAAGCAGACAGTGGACCGCATCACCGAAGGGCCCGATCCCGCAAAACCGTGGTATCACGTGCACGAACTATTTCCTGAGCTTGATGGAAAATCGATGCCTCAGAATGGCTGGAAGCTGGGACTTGCTCGTGGGCTTGGAATTAATTATCACAACAGCGCTATCCAGCAACTGCCCAACGGCGACATGCTCGCCGCGTACTACAACTCTCCCAACGAGGAAGATGATCCTGACCAGACGGTGCTGGTAATGCGCCGCCGAGCAGGCAGTGAAGACTGGGATATGCCGGAACCATGGCCATACTTCGCCGATGCTGCAAACGCTGCTCCAGTGATCTGGAGCGATCCAGGGTACAAATCGCAGCAAGCGAAGGTCTGGTTCTTCTGGGGGTTTCCGCGGTTGATTGGTGCTCCTCCGTTCGCATACATGACTTCGTCTGACAATGGTGCGGCATGGTCACAGGTCTCGTTCCCACGCTTCACATCGAAAATTGGCCGTTATGTCTCGCAACCAATCAACAGCATTGTTCGGACAAAAGATGGAACCGTCTTGATGCCGACAGACTCAACCGGTCGCGACGGAGACGGCAATGGCAGCATCAGCGCAGTGTGGGGAACACACGACGGTGGCAAGACTTGGTATGACACAGGCGGACGAACTGCAGGACGACATACGACACTTGTGGTGGCGAAAGATGGCAAGACGTTGCTCGGCTTCGGAGGAAAGAATTCTGAGATCGATGGCAAGATGCCACTTGCTACCAGCCACGATGGCGGCAAGACCTGGAGCAAGAGCAAGACTCCATTCGATGAGTTGATGAGCGGTGAGCGGCCTAGCGTGATTCGGTTGAAGAGCGGGAGACTCTTCTTCGTGGCTGACTATAACCCAACGCATCAGAGACATCTCCACAAGGACGGAGCTTACGTTGCTCTGAGTGATGACGATGGCACGACGTGGACGATGAAGAGGCTGCCTGCGAACATCCTGACCGTTGGTTATGTGACATCGACACAGAGCGCTGATGGCGTGATTCATATAGCCACTTCGAAGAATAAGCCGAACTATGAGATTGAGTTGAATGAGGCGTGGATCCTGGACAAGAGTGCTGGAGCTGATGCCAGTGAAGTCTCAGGGCCGACGGCAGAGGTGAAGAAGTTTACCGAGCGGTATCCGGGAGGGGAGCTGCGGGCGGAGTGGAGTGCCGGACGGGGGGCGGATGGGCGGATCCTGTTGGATGGGCCTGAAAAGTTTTTCTATCGGAGTGGGCGTGTGATGTGGTCGATGACGTTTCGGGCAGGGAAGAAGGTTGGAGAGGAGGACTACTTCCGTGCGGACGGGACTCGGGTCTGGACGAAGACATATGGGGCTGATTGCGAGTGGACTTGGGTGAACTTCGATACCGAAGGCAAGAGAGTTGCTACGTCGCGCTGGCGAGGGAAGACGCTGGTTTCGAGTGATATTGCGGAGGCAGCACGATGAGGCGGTTGCTCGTGCTGGTGTGCCTGCTCGGGTGCTCTGCGGCTTGCTTCGCGGCGGATGCTTACGTGTTTGCTTACTTCAAGGAGCCGGGGACGAGTGGGATATACCTGGCGCTGAGCCGGGATGGGTACAAGTTCGTGCCGTTGAACGATGGGCAGCCGTGGATCAAGCCGGAGCGGCCGGGGGAGATCATGCGGGACGTCTTCATCACGCGTGACCCTTCGGGCGACGGCTTCCGGATGGTGTGGACCTGGGGCTGGAAGGGGGACTCGCTCGGGTATGCGGAGTCGAAGGACCTGATGACGTGGTCGGCGCAGCGGGAGGTGCCGATCATGGGAGACTTCCCGGCGGTGCGGAACGTGTGGGCTCCGGAGACGTACTGGGATGCGAAGGCGAAGGAGTGGTTGTTGATCTGGTCTTCTTCCTTCAACGGCTCGGACGCGGGGAATAGGATCTGGGCTTCGCGGACTCGGGACTTCCGGACATTCTCGAAGCCGGAGGTCTTCTTCGATCCGGGGTTCGTGGTGATCGATGCGACGATGTTCCACGGGCTGGTGGCTGGGCGGGAGCAGTGGGCGCTGGTGGTGAAGGACCAGACCGAGGAGCCGCTGCGGTACCAGGTGCGGTGGGCGGCGGGGCCGACGGTAGAGGGGCCGTGGGTGCCGCTCTCGGGGCCGATCACGGAGAGTTGGTCGGAAGGGCCTTCGGTGGTGCGGGTGGGGGATGAGTTCGTGGTGTACTACGACCACTACCGGGCTCCTCGGGCTCGGTACGAGGGGGTGGAGACGAAGGACTGGGTGCACTGGGAGTCGGTGGACGACCGGATGGACTTTCCTCAGGGGGCGAAGCACGGGAGCTTCTTTCGAGTGAGTGAGGCGGAGGCGGAGCGGTTGCTCTCGCGGCATGACGGGGCGGCGAAGTAGGACCCCCTCCCCCCTGCTTTTTGCGCAAAGTCTTCCATTTATTTGGTTTGAGTCTGGACTTCGCGCGAAGGTCCTGATTTTGCTTTTGGTCAATTTGGGCCCCAATGGAAAAAGCCCCGGATTGTCCGGGGCTTCTCTTATGCTGTTTCTATTTTACTGAGTGGGGTAAAACTAAACCGCCAACCTGCGCCCGAAAATTTCTCATTTGAGATGTGTGGGTTGTGGGGTTTTCCTCAGGCCAGGGGACTTGACAGAAATTTGTGGTGAACCCTTTTGAGGCAGTTTTGAAGTGGCCTGAGCACGAGAGCGCGGCTCGTCGATCGACGAGTGCCAATCAGCAATCAAGGCTGATGCTTCGTCACCAGGCGGCCGTGATGCTCGGATTTACTTTTTTATGACCGTGACGATGGACTGGTCTGGCTCGCTCCATGCTTCTGCGCCCTGGTGCCTGAGCTGATGTGCGGAATCGTCCCAGGTCAATTGCGTAATCGAGCTTTTCCCGTTCTCGTAGGCATACGAATCGCCGTCATCCCGAAAAAGCGTAAAGCTCCCATTCGCGCCCGGATATACCCGTATCGATGCAATCTTCTGCGGCTGTTGTGTGCTCTGCACCTCGGATCCGAGCGGCACGATGCTGCCCGCTCTTACGAATAAGGGCAGCGTATCGATTGGGGCGTTGACGACAATGGTTTGGCCGCCATGAAGCCGCTCGTTGGTCCAGTAGTTGTACCAGTCGCAGCCTGCGGGCAAATACACAGTCCGGTGGGTTGCGCCTTGTTCTGTGACAGGAGCGACCAGGAAAGCCGGCCCATACATATACTCATCCGGGATATTGGCTGCCTTGGGATCATCAGGAAAATCCATGAAGAGAGCGCGCATATACGGCGCGCCTGTCCGATAGCTACGATAGGCGACCGAATAGGTGTAGGGCAGAAGCTGATAGCGCAGTCTCAGGTACTTCGCCAGGACCGCTTCGGCCTGCTTGCCGTAGGACCATACCTCGTTGTGCATTCTTTCGCCATGTGCACGCATGATGGGCTGAAAAGTTCCCCACTCGAACCAACGCGCGAACAACTCGGGATAGTCCTCATAATTGCCAATGACTTCACGCGCATCCGACCCGTCGATGAGAGGCTTATGCGCTGCATGATAATCCGCCGGAATTGCAGGCGAGAAAAAGCCGGCGATGTCTGTATCCCAGTAGGGCAATCCGCTGGCGGTGAAATTCAGTCCCGCGGGAATTGAGCGCTTCAGCATGTCCCACGTTGACCTGATATCGCTGGACCAAAAGACGGTGCAGTTGCGTTGCGCTCCAAGATATGCGGCTCTCGCCAGGATCATGCATCGCCGGCTGTCTCCGAAGTCTCGCCGAAAGCCCTCGTACACGGAAGCGGTGTGGAACAGCGGATAAACATTATAGAAACGGGTTCCCGAGCCGATGTAGAAAACGTCTTTTGCCGGATCGATATCGGGCTCCGTCTCGTCGAGCCAGATGTAATCGAAGTCATACGGTTTCACGTATCGATCGCGAATCTCATCCCACCACCATTTCGAGGCCTCGGGGTTCGTGGTGTCGATATTGGGCCCGATCGTCTGAGGATTCCATCCCATGTCCGGATCGCCATTCGGCGCGTGGATGAGCCATCCCTTGCTCTTAAGCATGTCGTAGAACTGTGTGTCCGGAGCAAAGTGTGGCCACACGCTCAAGAGCGTCCTCACGTCGATGGCGTGTAGTTCGCGATTCATGGCTGCCGGATCTGGCCAGCGCTTCGGATCTAAATCGAGTTGTCCCTGCTTCGTCATGTTCAGGAAATCAACGACCATCACATCCAGCGGCAGGTTATTCCCGCGATATTCTTTGGCCACGTCGAGGACTTGCTGCTGCGTGGGATAGATCGCTTTGCTTTGGATATAGCCGTAGACCGCTCTTGGCAGCATGTGCGTCACGCCGGTTAGAAGCCGATACCCTTCGTAAACCTCGTCGCTTGTCTTCCCGGCAATCACGAAATACGACACGCGATTGCCAACTTCGGAAGACCAGATGTTCTGGCCGTTCAATCCGAGATCGATTGTTGTTTTGGAGGGGTTATCCCAGACGAGTCCGTAGCCGCGGCTAGAGACCATGAACGGCACACACACATCCTCTCCGCCAATTGCGCCGTAGTCGTGCCAGCAGCGGATCTCGTGATCCCGCAGGTCCATCCAGCCTTTCTGCTGCTGCCCGAGTCCGTAGTAGTGTTCATTGGCGGGTGAGTCAAAGGTGGCTGCCACGCGGGAAAAGCCGCTATCTATGGGGTCTGATGCTGCGACCTGCGTACTTTCCGGGGTCATGGTCCAGTTCCGCATACGCAGCAGCACAGTTCCATTTGTCGTCATCACGGAAATAGCGTCGTTGTGCGGGGCATCCGGGTTATTTGTCGGCGGGAAAAATCTTTTACGCAACGCAAGATTCAGCGCGTCGAGCGGCATAGGCTTTGGAGCGGGCATATTCTCCGGCGATATGCGGACCACTATCCGGGCCGAGCGGTAGACTTCATAGCCCTGCGCATCGCGCTCATGCGTCCATCCTGTTGTCGAGGGCTGCGCCGTGATTCCATATCCCGGCGCGCTGGCCGCGGCAGCGCGATCGGTGCTCATCGTTATGCGAACAATGTTGGGAGCGTAGGGTGCGAGTGAAATCACATGTCCATCGCGTTGCAACACCAGCGGACCTTGCTGCGCGACTGCTGCCGCTGCAAACAACCCGGTCAGAAGCACTGCACACAGAGTCCGCCCCAGTGATTTTCGGATAGGCCGCTGACCAACAGGCCTCGGCATGTTCGCCTTATATTTGAATTCCATTTTTCCTCCGCCTATCTTCACTTCTGGTTCCTGCACCGTGAGGGTGGCAACTCTCGTCAGGATTGCTGGCAACCCAGAAAGCCTCAAAGCTATGCGACTGCACCTTGATTTGAAAGCTATAAAGAAAACGTTTCCTAGTATAGATTCAACAGCCGAAATCATGCAGCATCCATTTTGAAGCGGAAATCATCCCGGCATCATCAGAGGCTTTTTGATGATCAGGCAAACTGTGCTGCTTGCGGGTTCACGATTTCCCCGCATAGTCCCCATACTCCCACTCGTAGGGCACGCCGGTATCTCCCAGCACAAACCGTACCAGTTCTGAAAAGCCCTTCTCGGAACGCACATCATTCGAAAGCATCAGCACGCAGCGTTGCCTGGTGTTCAGGCATACCATCGTATTTGCCGTCTGCTCGTCGTGTCCGCCCTTGTAGAACCCACGCCCTTGCGGGCCGTTAAATACGATGACGCCCAATCCGGCATACAAATCTTTTCTCTGTTTTGCGACAGGCAACTCTGGCGCAAGGGTAGGAAACTGCGCCACCGTCGTAATGTGCAGCGTCGGCTTGGTCATCTCTGCGCGAGACGCAGCCGACAATCCGTCCCCACGCGCCAACGCCGCCGTAAACTTCGCCATGTCGGAGATCGTAGTGTTCATCGAGCCTGCCGCCCGTACCCTGCCGTGTCCCGAGCGCGGATGCGCTTGCCCTTGATCGTTCCATCCATCGGCCACATTCGCGTCTTTCCCGCCGGTCCACGTCAGCGTCGTGCGCGTCATCCCAAGTCGGTCGAAGTTCGCCTTGGTCAGGTCGCCTACATCGAGTCCCAGCCCCTTGTCTGTGCGACCGTGCTCAATCACAAACTGCAGCAGGTCGAATCCCTCACCCGAATAGCTGAACCGAGTGCCCGGCTCAAAGTGAATCCGCAGCTTGTAGTCCGGCTCCATGAACCAGAAATTGTTGAAGCCCGTTGAGTGATCGAGACACATTCGCGGAGTAATTTTCATCCAGCGCGGATCATCGGCAAGGTCTTTGTACGGCGCATATTTGCTCTTGAAAGCGCCATCGAAGCCATAGCTGGTAAGCGGCTTTTCAAGATAATTTCCGATTGGCGTATCGAGGTTCAGTTTGCCTTCATCGGCCAACTGCATCACGGTATACGCAAAAACAGCTTTCGTAAGCGACGCACCATACATGATGGTGTCTGTTGTCAGCGGATCGCCTTTGGCATCGCGAATTCCGTACGCATGGACATAGCTAACCTTGCCATGATCGATGACCGCAAGTGCCATGCCCTTGGCGCCCGTTTTTGCCATGACGCTGCTGACCTCAGCATCAATCGCGGGTCCGCTTGGGATCGTCTGCGCGGCAAGAGAACCAACCAGGCTGAAGAGGCACAACAAAAAAAGAGAGTGTTTGAGCTTCATCTGAGGGCATTCCCAACGGGTTAATCTCGCAGGTTTTTCGATCGTACAGACCTTTATCCGCGGCTACGCCAGTATATCCACTGTTTGTTTGACGGGCAGAAATTTACCGGTTGGATTTTGATTCGAGATACTCAATCACGCAATGATCGGATCGGGGTGTGATGTGGCGATATTTTCCTCGGGGTTGATTCGCGCGCTTTCTGCGCGGCTTGTGATGAATCCAGCGAATATCAAGCATGCTCCAATCGCAGCGACGTTGTATACGGCGGCGCCCCATGTTGCCAGATTGTGCGATCGGACGAAGATGGGAGGAATTTCTACAAGAAATTCAAAGAGCAACAGCATCAATGCGAGAAGCCTGGCGGCTGGGACATCCATGATTCCTGAGCAAATGGCACACCCGGCGAGGAAGAAGGCGATTCCGGTAAATCCTGCCCAGAAATATCCGAATGACATCCAGTGCGGGACGATGGTCGCGAAGACACGGAGGCCGATGAGGTGGAACAGGCCGAAGACGATAGGAGGCAATCCCAACATCCAGCGTGCTGCGATGGCTGCTCTCTTTTGAAACAGGAGATCCGGTGAGGATGTGGCGTAGAGGATTGCTGCCGGAGCGATCAGCAATATCTGTTGGCCGAGGCCGAAGGTGATGCCTGCGACGACGTCGATCCGCCAGCCGAGCACATGAATCGCGGCAAAGTACCGAAGCAGCCAGAGTGCGGTGAAGATCGCGTAGACGGCGGCGGATGCTGCGGCGCCAATTTTTGCGGTGCGCTGCCACAGGATTGCAAGACCCGCTGCGACCATCCAGACGCCCACGACGCAGGCGAGGATGTGCTGACCGGGAATGTTGCCCAGGACCTTGATGGGCTGATGCGAGGGATCGAATTCGCGCCAGGCAATATCCAGAATGCCGGCGAGAACGGTGCCCAGGCCATAGAACCAAACTCCAACTTTCATCTGATGATCTCCCATGAGTCGCTCGGCAGAGGTAGAGGTAGATGACGATGCATCTCTCGATTTCAGAATTGATGCTATGGGGGGGAGTGGTACATTGAATAGAGCCATTTTGGGCAAAGTTATTGGACCATTTGAGATGTCGAAAGCCATTAGCTCGTTCGAGCTCACTCTCAAAAGCA
The DNA here is from genome assembly GCF_014642855.1 of Edaphobacter acidisoli. NCBI lineage: Bacteria > Pseudomonadati > Acidobacteriota > Terriglobia > Terriglobales > Acidobacteriaceae > Edaphobacter > Edaphobacter acidisoli. Next base: position 233,873 of record NZ_BMJB01000001.1, read on the forward strand.
GGTCGCGCCATCAGACGCTGACCAGCTGGCTGTATGGCGAATTGCGCTCTGCGATTCTTGATGGCAGGCTTGCGCCGGGCACCAGACTGCCATCGTCCAGAGATTTCGCCAGTCAATATGAGCTCTCGCGTGGCACCGTCGTCAGTGTTCTGGAGCGTTTGCAGGTCGAAGGTTATGTCACTTCGCGTGTTGGATTCGGTACATGGGTCAATCGTGTGGAGGCGCCTCGACCTTCCCGCCAAACAACTACGACACCTGCCTATGTTCGTCGCGTTGTTTCGACTTACAAACCACCGCAGTCCTGGATTGACCGGGCTTTTGTTGGAGGTATACGACCCTTTCGGATTGGGGTTCCAGCGATCAGCGAATTTCCGTCTGAAGTTTGGGGACGTATTGCTGCTGACCGGGGACGTAATTTCCGGTCGTGGTTAAAGAAAGAGGCTGATCGGCGTGGGTATCGGCCATTGCGCGAGGCGATTGCCGAGTATTTGCGCACGTCGCGTGGGGTGAGATGCACTGAGGAACAAGTCGTCATCACGTCAGGAATACAACAGGGGCTTGACCTGTTGGCGCGGCTGCTCTTGAAAAAAGGCGATCCGATATGGATGGAGGACCCTGGATATTTCGGGGCAAGAATCGCGTTTGAGAATGTCGGAGCCAGAATGGTTGCGGTGCCGGTGAATGAGGATGGGCTGTCTGTTTCCGCGGGAATGAAGATGTGTCCGGATGCGAGGGGCGCTTATGTAACACCGGCGCACCAATTTCCGTTGGGGGTAACGATGTCGCTGGAGCGGCGGATGGCGCTGCTCCGCTGGGCTTCGCGCGCTGGCGCTTTTGTGATTGAAGACGACTATGACAGCGAATACAGGTTTGAAGGGCCGCCTGTGCCTGCACTGCAGAGTCTCGACAATCACTCGAGCGTAATCTTTATCGGATCGTTTAGTAAGACGATGTTTCCGGCATTACGCGTGGGCTACGTGGTGTTGCCTGAGCCGTTGGTAGATTTCTTCCTGGGTTTGCGCTATCGAACTGATTTCCGGAATTCGTCGTTTGACCAGGCAGTGCTTTGTGACTTCATCGCGGACGGGCATTTGGCGCGTCATTTGAGGAGAATGCGGAGTCTGTATGCGGAGCGTCTGACGACACTGATGGAGGGAGCCGAGCAATATCTGGATGGGTTGCTTGAGATTTCGAACGTCCGGGCAGGTCTTTATACGATTGGGTATCTCAAGAATGGGATGACTTCGCGACAGGCTGAAAAGCTGGCGACAGCGCAGGGTGTTGAGGTTCTAGGCGTCGACCGATGCACGCTGAGACGTTCTGATCCGAATGCATTGCTTCTCGGTTTTGGTGGATTCGACGGGCCTGCGATACGGCAAGGACTCATTCGACTTGCAAAGGCGTTGAGCTAACCGAATCTCGGAGCATGAGACGAGGCTCTCCTTGAGCGACGGCCGTTATTGCACTGGAGTCCAGTGCGCCTCTTGTTGCGGGGGCAGGGTCAGCGTGGAATGCGCAGTTACGAGCTTGCTTCCAGAACTGCTGGTCAGTTGGTAGTGCGCAGCGTGAAAGGCGAGCGCCGATAAATCTACTTTGTATCGTCGCGGCTTATCGGAGAGGTTTTTGATCGCGAAGCCGTTTTTGCTGTAGCTGTATCGGATGGCATACTCGGGGATTTCAAAGTCCACGCTACCGTAGCTTGTGAGATGTGGGGCGACTGCTAAGTCGGCATCTGCGGGAACGGTGAGGCCCAAGAACTTGTCGATCAAAACAGCGGCAAAGACGTTGGGATATTCGTAGTATTTTTCGGCGCCGTGCGCGTCCTTGCCATCGACATAGTAGACGTGGTCCATGTCGTATCGTTCGCTCATGAAATAGCTGTTCTTCGCGGCTTCTGCTGCCACCTTGTTCAGTTGGTCAAGCAGGATGCCACTTTGGCTTTGCGATGTGCGAAAGGCTGCGTCCCAATACCAGTACCTTCCGGCGGCGCAGAGATCATACGGTCCGCCATCGCCAATCTCGGACTTGTCGTATCCAGCGATGTCCGCCGCGACGAAGCTGGGGAATCGCTCAAACTGGTCGGCGTTGTCCTTGATCAGGTGTCGCACTGCGGCGGTTTGATCAGGCGTCGCATATCCGAAGGTGACGGGCAGCTCATTGGCGAGGAGATGAAGGTGATCGTGGGCCTCCCCGTTGCGATCGACCCAATCGATAAATCTTTGGCTTGCAGGGTTCCAATATCCCATCGGAAGAGGTGCGATCAACGCGGTGGCCATCTTTTTCGACGTTGCGGAATAGAGTGAGGCTTCGTCACGCCGTCCTAAGAGGGTTTCCATGTCGGCCAGCAATGAGAAAGCGTGCGCGGCGAATGCCTGCGCCTGTGTCACGCGGCCATCCTTGATGACCTGGTCTTCGTAGTAAACATCGGACCAAACACGGCCATACTGATCTGTGTTTGTTAGAACCCATTGAGCAGAGTGTTCCAGGTTAACTATGTCCGACCGGAGCCACGCCAGATTTTTTCGTGCTTCGTAATAGCGCCAGGATTCTTCAATCACTTCGATATTCCCAGTCACTGGGAACATAGCTGCATTCTGATGATTGTCCTCGCTGTTTCTGCGGACGTGGTACTCGCGCCTTCCATCAGGCTGCACCGATGTGGGCATGCGATAAAGCTTCTCCGGGTCGTCGTTCATCAACTTGAACTGGAGCCCAATCATCCGTTTCACAATATCGAGATCGAGTTCTGAGCCAAGGGCTATCCGGCCCTTGATTTGAAATTCGTGATCGACTGAAGGATAAGAACCCGCGTAAGAGTTCACGTTCAATGTGCTGAGAACATATCCGCTGCTGTAGGAGAAGTTTGCCGCCATGGTTTTCTCGACCACAGATGGCAACATGGTTCCCCAGTAGAAGGCGGCTAACGCTTCTTCAAGCTTTGCGCCGCCGGGGATATCAAGTGAGAAGCGATGGCCGAATGGATCGCTGTGTGGGCGAGCTTCGGACTCAGAGAGAGTCGCGCTCTCCGCGTGCAGAGTAATGGTCAGGCCCGCTTCGGTTTGCTTGGCATCGAGATCGCCACCATGCAGTACGAGATGCCAGGAGTGATTCGTTGATGTTGCATCGAGCGGGAGTATCCACAGCGCTCGATTCGCATGCACCTGAGCGCTCGTCGCGCTTATAGGGAGAGCCCACCACTGGTTCTGATCGTATTGAACGCCCAGTCCCTGGCAACGGGTAAATACGATTTGAATAGGCGTGTGAATGTCCTTTTGCGTTAACAAAAGATCTGTTCCGGTCCGAGACACTTTGGCGTTTTCGATTAGCTGAAGAATGCCGTTGGCAGCGCCTGACTGGGATTCATTCAAGGCATATCCGCTGCCCTGTGCGCACAGGTGTGTCGATACCCCGAAGAATAGAAAGACCGCGATCAGTATTTTCATTGAATGTTTCAATTAAGTTCCGCAAATTGGTTTAAGTCACGGGAGGTAACAAATTATTGGGTTGGCATGGATACGCGCTTGCCGGCCAAGATACGGCGGAGATTGTTTGGAAACACCGAATCTGCTGTAAGTATGGCGGGGAGGGCGACCTTATCTGCAAGGCGGAGAAATTCGTTTCGCTCCTCAGGTGCGAGGCGGAGCAGCATGGCCCGGCAATTCAGTATGTGAGCATCACGCAATCGACGCTCCAGTTTCTTTCCTCGCGCCGTTAACTCTATGCCGACTACGCGCCGGTCTTTAGCGGTGCGCGTTCGGCGCACGAGCCCTGACTTTTCGAGCCGATCGAGCGCTGAAGACACGGTCGAGATGGGGGACCTAACGGTATCTGCGATGCCGCGCACATTCCACGGGCCGGGTTCGGCCAGCACTTCGAAGAGGCCAATATCGTTCGCATGTAGGCCGATGTATGGGCTGCCGGCCAGGAGCCCAGGCTCCAGGCGAAACTCTCGCATGAGTGCGGAGATGCATCTGTGCAACTTGAGCGCGTGCTTGTCGTCTTCTGTTGATGTTCGTACGGTGGCTGTTTTCTTCATGGTATTGGCGGTTGAGGTTGATCTCTATCTTAATCTGCCGGTTCATTTTGCGCCAAACTATTACGATCATGGTATATTACGAAAATCGTAATACTTTGCAAGACTTTTTGTTTTAAACGAGGATGGATATGACGCGTCGCCTGGCTTCATTTTTCCTTTTGGCTCCCTTCGCCCTTCTGAGTACACAGGCTGTGAGAGCTTCCTCGTGTGCTCCGCCAAGTGGTTTTCATGACCGTCCTCACCCCGTTATTGCGACCCCTGACCAATTGGTGTCGCACACAGAGGTGATCGTCATTGCCGAGCCGTTCTCTGTTGTGTCGGCTGCGATGAAGAAGCCGCTGGAGCAGACGATCAACAAATCGGAGTCACTGCCAGGAGTGTCTGGCGACTATATGCTGACGCCTGGGAGATTTGGCTTGCCTGGATCGCGGCATATTGTCTGTCTGACGGACGGCACGAGCGCCGAGGAAGAATCGCTGGAACGGGAGGACTCGTTGACGTCTTCTCATTTCCGATACATCGTCTGGAACTATACGACCGCTAAGGCAAAGCCGATCGAATATGGTGTGGGAGAATTCAGGACTACTCAGTTGGACCCTGGGCACACGCAAATTCGCTGGACCTATTCGTTCATGCTCAAGGGGGACGTGTTTCCTGGTGATCTTGGCGCTTTTGGGCGGTGGCTCTTCCGTGTGACCTTTCTGGATCGCGAGTATGCGGCCATGATGAACGGTGTTCTCAACGGGTACAAAGATGGCGCACTGATGCGGCAGGCAGTGTCTCGATAGGAGCCTGTGCGCTCGGGCCTAGTTTTCGAAGAGCCAGTCGAGGTTGTTGGAGTTGGTGGCGGTGAAGGGGATGTGGGTGTCGGCGGGGACGAAGCCGAGGACGATGTAGGCCCCTTTGCCGAGGTCGAGGTCGTTGCGGCCGGCGGGGAGGGGTTTGGCCCAGACGGAGATGGGTAACGCTTTACCCCCGGAGGGTATGACTGCGTCGGGCATGACGAGGTTCCATTGTTCGGTGGCGGGGCTGACGTCGAGGGCTTTGTGGGAGCTGGATTTGAAGAAGCCTACGAGGATTTGTGCCGGGGCGGCGAGGGTGAAGTGCAGTGGGATCTCTTGTCGCGTGGAGACGCGGATGCCTTTGAGGCCGTTGAGCTCGGGGACTACGGTGGCGATGGTGGCGCGTGCGTCGTCGGTGTAGAGCGGTTGGCCGGGGGCGATGGTGAAGGCTTCGCCTGCTCCGGGGGCGAGGGTGAAGGGGACTTCGGGGAGTGGTTTTGCTGGCGGGGCGGATGGATTCGTGGCGCTGCCTTCCCGGGTCTCAGAAGCGAGACCCGGGGCACCCGGATTCGTGGCTGTTTCGAGGGCCTTGAGGCGGGTTTGGAAGGTGGCTAGTTCTTTTTCGTAGACGGGGAGGACGTCGCGGAAGTGTTCGGTGTCGGGGCCCCCGCGGACGGGGATCTGGCGCTGGCTGGTGTGCATGGCGGCGGCGTCGCGGTAGGTGGTGTCGGTGAGGGCTACGAGTTCTTTGAAGTGGGAGACGGATTCGGCTAGCAGCGGCTCGGCGTGTTCGAGGTCGGTGAGGTTGTGGTCGTAGCTGTATTGCATGACGAGCGCGGCGGCCTGCACTTTGGCGTTGTAGAAGGCCATGAGTGCGGCGATGGATTTCGTGTCGTTGACGATGCGGTTGTACTCGGCTTGATTGCGGGTGATGCCGGGGGCTGCGGCTTCTGCTTCTTCTACTGCTTTGGCTGAGCTTGCGGCGACCTCGGCGGCGACGCCTATCGGGGTTTCGCCGTGGTGGGGTTTGTGCGCGACTTCGTTGGCGACGTAGTCGGTGAGGCGCTCGCCGGCGGGGGCGTCGCCGGTCCAGAGGGTTTCGGCTGGGTTGAAGCGCGCGGCGTCGATGAGTTGGGGCATGGTCATGCCGAGGGAGAAGACTTCGCGGTTGCCTTCGGTGATGCCGATGCGCGGGAGGAGTTTGGGGGCGCAGATGCCGGAGAGTTCGTAGGCGTTGAGGAGATGCTCGGCGGCCTGCTGGTTGTTGGTTGTTGGTTGCTGGTTGTTGGTTGAGGTGAAGCGATCGGCGAAGCGTGTGATCCAGTAGGTGCGTTCGGTTTGTGGGTTGCGTTCGGGGTTCCAGGCGTAGCGGGCCCAGGCTTCGTACCAGATCCAGTCGCGGTCGGTTTGCTGAAGCAGTGGCGTGGTGTTGTCGGCGGAATACGGCCAGTCCCAGTAGCGGAGAGGGTAGAGGTGCAGGCCGCCGATGCCGATGCGGATGAAGTTGTGCTCGGTCTCGCGGATGAAGTCGGGATCGCCCCAACGAAACGGCTCCAGGTTCGAGAGCAGGTGGATGTTGGCGATGGTGACGTTGGAACCGGCGACGAGGTCGGCGAAGCGCGAGCGGACGGGGCCGCGGATGTTGGTCCAGGTGAGGGATTCGCCGTTCCACTTCCACATGGTGTCGATGTTGGAGTAGAGCGGATGGGCTGCGGCGAGCGCGTCTTGAATGTCTGTTGCGTGGGCGCGGACGATGATGGGCGGCTCGGGGATGGCTTGGCCTTCGCGCTGCGAGAGCGCGGCTAAACCGTCTTTGACGCCGGGGATGATGGTCTGGGCGAGCCATTGGGGGCCGTAGTGCGGGCCCATCGCTTCACCGAGCGTCATGAAGATGCCGACGTGGGGATACTGCTGGATGAACTGCGCGATGCAGTAGCGGGTGTAGTCGCTGGAGAGCGGCGTGGGCGCGGAGAGGTGGTAGGGAAGGTGGTGCGCGCGGGCGAAGGCGTGCGAGAGGTGGATGTTGTAGAAGCCTTGCAGAATCCAGATGCCGCGCTTGTCGGCCTCGGCGGTGAGCCAGCGGAACATGGCGATGTTCTGGTCAAGCTGTGCGGTGGGTAGCTCTTGCGCTTCGGGATATTTGGGTAGCTTGAGCAGCGAGGTGAAGGGGTGGCCGTTCCAGAGGAAGAGTGCGTTGTAGCGGTTATCGACGAGGTAGTCGAGGTAGTGGGTCCACCAGGCTTTGTCGTAGAAGAACGGGAAATCTTTGGGGGTGTACGGGTAGTCGTACTCGGCGCCCTCGTAGGTGATCTCGGGCTTTTGCATGCCGATGGCGGTGCCGCGGAGCTTGAGCTGGGGGTGGTCTTCGTAGTCGAGCTGACTGGGGATGGCGTGGGCTTGTGCTATTCGATTTGTTAGTTCGAGTGCGCCGTAGAGTGTGCCGGAGGCGTCGTAGCCGGTGACGATGATGGTGTTGCCGAGGCGGCGGAGGATGAATGACTCTTCGGCGTTGGGCCAGAAGTCGGGGATTTGTTTGTCGTATGGGGCGATGAGTGCGTCGTGACGCTGGGCGAGGAGGATGGTTTCGTTGGTGGGGAGGTTGGCTACGGCTTCGCGCAGGCGGGTGGCGGCGTATTGTTCGCGCGGCGTTGCGTGCGAGGAGGTGACGATGCGTGGTGTGGCGATGGCGGGGAGGGTGAGGAGCGCTGCACTGAGCGCGAGAATCAGCTTGTTCATGAGGGGACGTCTGGCGCGAAGAGTGTGGTTTGAAAAGGTCGAACGGCTGAGGCTGGTTTTGCTGCATCGGGGTCCTTCGACTTCGGCGCTCACGATGAGACTGTGAGCGCCTTCGCTCAGGATGACGGCGCATTGTTGTACGAAGGGATTGGCAGGCGCGTAGCGGGTGATGGCTGACTTGATTCGCATGTCGTATGGCCGGTCAATCGAGGACTTCGGGCTTCGCGGCTTCGGTGTGTGGGTTGTGGTTGTCGGAGATTTTTTCGAAGACGATGGCTTGATAGGGTTTGTTGGGAAGCGTGATGCGCGATTTGCCGGAGTGCGTGCCGGGGACGGGCGTGGTGGTCATGTTCCAGGGGTCGATGAGCGTGGCGCGGAAGTTGGCTGTTGTGGGTAAAGGGAAGTCGTAGCGTGAGGGACGGTGGTAGTCGAAGTAGTAGAGGTAGAGCTGGCCGGGTGTGCCGGCGTTGAGGTAGTACGGGGACTCGGGCGCGTTGAGGCCGGTGGTGGTGAGCTTTTCGACGAGGGCGTGCAGGAAGGCGATGCGCGAGGGCGAGTCTCCGCGGAGCTGGCCGGCGTCGGCGGATGAGGCTTCGCCAGTTGCGGAGAAGAAGACTTCGCCGTGGCTGCCGTAGGCTCCGTTGACGATGGCGAGCCAGAAGCGGCGGAGCATCTCTTCGCCGGAGAGGTTGCCCCAGCGGCGGTCGATGTCGCCTTCGTACTGCATCTCGTCGTAGATGATCGGCTTGCGCCACGCGAGGCGGCGCTCGGCGGTGTTCTCGAAGTCGTAGCGCTGGAGGCTGGCGTGCGTGACCCAGGGCTTGGTGTTGTCGTAGATGGGGCCGGAGTGGTGGATGGAGCGCAGGTGCGAGTAGGGGTCTTCGGCTGCAGTGATGCGGAAGAAGCGGTCCCAGTCGGACATGGTCTTCGATTTCACGAGGTCGTACTCGTTGGCGATTGACCACCATACATTCCGGAATGCGGAAAGGCGCGCGATGGCGTAGCGGAGGTAGAAGTCGTCGGCCTCGGCGGGCATGGACTTGTAGCCCCATGCGTCGTAGGGATGGAAGAGGATGACGTCGGCCTGGATATTGGCGCGTTGGAGTTCGAGCAAGCGCTTTTCGAGAAGCTGGAAGTAGGCGGGGTTGAAGCGGGTGAGGTCGTTGGTGCCGTTGGCGCGGGGGAACGGGAGGATTTGTTTTTCCTTGTCGCCGCCGAGTGGTTTGGGCAGGACGCAGGCGCGGGTCTTGTTGAAGTGCGGCTTCAGGCCTTCGATGGAGGCGCGGGCGTTGTCGTCACTCGTGAAGAAGTAGGCGTAGGTGGTGGTGCCGAAGGGGAAGTATGGCGTGCCGTCGGCGTGCTGGAAGTGGAACTCGTGCCGCACGATGACGGGGCCGTGGTTGCCGGGCGTGGTGGGCGCGGTGCAGGTGAATGCTCCGGTTTTGTTGGCGAGCTGCGGTGCGGAGGATGCGGTGGTGTAGGTCCAGTGGCCGAGGGCGTCGGGCATGAAGCGGATGCGATAGGTGCCTTCGCCGTCGTAGAAGCCTGTGACCTGGACGGTGCGGTGTTCGAGGGTGAAGCTGGCGGTGAGGGAGACTTCTTGGTACGGGTTGCCGGTGGATGGGCCGGGGAGGGCGATTTCGAAGAGGCCCCATTGCTCGACATTGGCTGAAGAGGGCTCGGGTGCTGTGGTGGCGAGGGCGGGAGTGAGGCCGGTGGCGAGGGTGGCTGCGCCTAGTTTGAGCAGGTCTCTGCGGTGCATGAATTCGTCCTGGGTGGTTTCTGGGTGGTTTGGTTTTCTGTACCTTCCTATCAATGAGGGGTTGGGGATGTCAATGTGATTTTGAAAATTGTCTGTGATTATTGAAAGTATCTTAGACGAAGGTGAGGGTGAGGAGTTCCTTCGGGTTGAGTGGGAGGGTGAGTTCGCTGGAGCGTTTGATGTCGACGCGGCGGAAGTTGAGGGTGGCGGATTCGAACTTCTGACCTTTCGGCGCGCTGAAGTGGTGTGTGGCTTTGAGTGTCGCGCGGATGGTGGCTGTGGTGGCTTTGCCGTTTTGCCAGGCGAGGTCGATGTCGAGGCCGCCTCGGGCGCGGAGGCCGTGGAAGTGGCCTTCGGGCCATGCGGAGGGAAGCGCGGGCAGGAAGCGGATGATGTTGACGTCAGGCTTCGGGCCGCTGGGGTGGGACTGGAGCAGCATCTCGATGATGCCGGTGGGGCCGCCGAGGTTGCCGTCGATCTGGAAGGGCGAGTTTTCCTTGAGGCCGCAGACGTCGAAGAGATTGGGGCGCGTGGATTGGCGGAAGAGCTGGAGGATGTTCTGGTAGGCGGCGTCGCCGTCTTCGAGACGGGCCATGCAGGAGATGATCCAGGAGCGGGACCAGCCGGTGCTGCCTCCGCCGTGCGCGAGGCGGGCGTCGAGTGTGGCGCGGCAGGCCTTTGCTAATTCAGGTGTGCGATGTGGAGTTATCTGGTCACCGGGGAAGAGCGCCCAGAGGTGCGAGATGTGGCGGTGGCCGGGCTCGTGGTCGGTGTAATCTTCGGGCCACTCCTGCAGGCGGCCGTCGTGGGTGATCTTGAAGGGTGGGAGTTTTGTGAGTGCGGCGCGGGCGCGGGTGAGGAGGTCGGCATTGACTGAGTTGGCGCCTGAGTCTGTGGCTTCGATGCCGAGCTGTTCGGCGACGCGGAGGGTGAGGGTGAGGACGGCGCGGGTGATCTCGATGTCCATCGTCGGGCCCATGCAGAGGTTGTAGCTCTTGCCGTTGGGCAGCTGGTATTTGTTTTCGGGCGAGCAGGATGGGCCGGTGACGAGATAGCCGGCGTAGGGTGTACCTGCCGGCGCGGGGGTGAGGTAGTCGAGGAGGAAGAGTGAGTTTTCGCGGAGACGCGGCCAGGCGCGGTCGCGGAGGAAGTCAGTGTCGCCGGTGTAGTCGAAGTGCTCCCAGAGATGCGTGGAGAGCCACGCGCCGCCCATGGCCCAGATGCCTCCGCCGAGGCCGTCGATGGGTGCGGAGTCGCCCCAGATGTCGGTGTTGTGGTGGACGACGTAGCCGCGGGCTTTGTAGTAGTCGCGCGCGGTGGTAGAGCCGGGGCCGCGTGTCGAGTCGATGAGGTCGAAGAGTGGTGTGTGCAGGTCGCTGAGGTTGGCGCGCTCGGCGAGCCAGTAGTTCATCTCGGTGTTGATGTTGATGGTGTACTTGGAGCCCCAGGGCGGATCGACGGACTCGTTCCAGATGCCTTGCAGGTTGGCGGCGAGGGTGCCGGGGCGCGAGCTCGAGATGAGCATGTAGCGTCCGTACTGGACGTAGAGGGGGATGATGTGGATGTCTTCGCCGCCTTGCTTGATGTGGCGGATGCGCTGGTCGGTGGGGATGGAGGCGTTGGGGTCGGGGCCGAAGGAGATCTCAGCGCGGCGGAAGATGCGCTGGTGGTCGGCGATGTGGCGGCTGCGCAGGTCGGCGTAGGTGCGGTTCTGCGCGTTTGTGATGTTGCGGCGGACTGCGGACTGCATGGCGGTGGTGTCGCCGGTGTTGAAGCGGTCTGTGCTGGTGGTGTTCGCGGGATAGCGATAGCTGGTGGCGCAGTCGATGAAGAGTGTGACGGCGTTGGCGCTGGTGATGGTGAGGGTGTCGTTGCTGGTGGATGCGTTGCCGCCTTCGGTGACGGCCTGGAGTTCCGCGTAGTACTTGATGCCTGCGTGATGTTCTTTGTCGGAGAGGCCGGGGTTGTCGTTGACAGGGAATGCTTCGCCTGTGAGCGTGAGGCGGTTCGGCGCGATGGAGGATGCGGTGAAGTTTGCGGGGCGGTCGAGGCGCGCGGTAAAGCTGAGTTTGCCCGGTTGCGATGCGGTGAGGCGGATGATAATGACCTGGTCGGGTGCGGAGCTGAAGACCTCGCGTGTATAGCTTGTGCCTGCGTGGGTGAAGGTCATTGAGGCGATGGCGGTGTCGAGGTTGAGTTCGAGACGGTAATCTTCGACGTCTGGTGTGATGCCGCTTAGGGTGAAGTCGAGGTGCAGGTCGCCGAGGGTCTGGTAGCAGGGCATGCGGCGTGGGATGGAGAGCATGTCGGAGACGGCAAGGGCTTCGGCCTCGGCGATTTTGCCGGAGAAGAGCAGTTCGCGGATTTTGGGTACGGCTTCGCCGGCGCGAGGGTTGTTGCGGTCGCGGATGTCGCCGTCCCAGATGGACTCTTCGTTGAGCTGGATGCGGTCGAGGGATGGGTTGCCGAAGACGCAGGCGCCGAGGCGTCCGTTGCCGACTGGGAGTGAGTCGGGCCACTGCGTTGCCGGTTGGTTGAAGAAGAGTTTGTAGGGCGTGGGGTCGTCTTTGCGGGGTTGCTCGGGGATGGCGGCGAGGGCGCGGCGTTGGGTGAGCGCGGTGGCCAGGGCGGCTGTGCTGGTAAGGAAGCGGCGACGTGTGGTGCGTGTGGTCATCAAGTGCTCCGTGAAACTTGAGAGGCTGGTCTGTGGCTGGGAAAGTTTTTACATTCCCACCCATCGCGATGATGGCCGCGATGGATGGGGCACCCGAACGGTTGTGGCTGGTTGAAAGAAGAGCAGATTCCTTCCCCTTCGGAAATGCGAAGTGCCAAAAGCAGGTCATCCCGCTGCGCGGAAGGATGACAATTTATGTAGATCAGAGGTTGTACAACGTTGCACTGCGCGCGGGGATTTCGAGATGTGTTGTGCGCGGCACAGTGATGGGGTTGTAGTCGGGTTTGGATTTGGAGTCGAATGCGGGGCCGGTGAGGCGGACGGCTTTGGTTTGTGTGCGTGTGGGGATGGTGAGGGTGAGCGGTGCGTCGTCTTTGTTGATGACGACGAGTGCGCGGTGGTGGTGTTGCTCTAATGCGTAGGCATTGACGCGTGGGCTTGCGCCGGTGAGTGTGGTTTTGAGGAAGGTGTGGCCGGTGAGCTGTTGCGCGAACTGGATGCCGTAGTACTCGGGGCGCGTGGTGAGCGCGGTGGAGGGTGAGCCGGCGATGGGCGTGTAGAAGCCTTCGCCGCCGCCGTGCAGGTTGACGCCGGCTGCTCCTGCCTGTGCGAATTGGAGCATCATATCGGCGCACCAGAGTGCGGAGGCGAGCGTGTCGGAGACGCCGGGCTTGCCGCCGTCCCAGCAGGAGTTGCCCTCGGTCATGCGGTAGGGAAGATGCGTGGCGCGCGCTGCGGCCATGATGGTTGCGAGGTTGGACGCGAGCTTGGGGTCGGGGTTGAGGAGACGCTCTAGCGTGGATTTTGGGCTGCTCGCGGGGCCCATCGTGTAGTAGTGGCTGGTGAGCAGGACGATGTCGTGGTAGTGGCTTGCGTCGGCTGCGAGGCCGGTGAGGTAGGCGGTGCCGTTGTCGTCGGCGCCACCGAATCTGGCGTTGGGGATTTTGGCGACGACGGCGTCGTGGAGTTTGGCCCACTCTTTGGCATAGTCGGCGTAGGTGAAGGTGGCGGGGCGGTAGCGGCGGCGCCAGGATGCGGGTTCGTTGCCGAGCTGGAAGCAGATGAGGCGCGGGCCGATGATCTCGTGCACGGCGATGGCTTCGGCGACGGCGTTTTCGATGGTGCCGCGCGCGGCGTTGAGGCCGTAGATGAGCGTCCAGTTGGTGGCGTCGAGGAAGGCGCGGAGATTTTTGATGGCGCGTGGGGTGTTGGTGGTGGGGATTTCGGCGTGCGCGTGCGTGGCGGGGCCGGTGGCGTCGAAGGGCGGCGGCGTGGTGATGTCGGTGGGGCTCCAGGTGGTGAACTCGCTGGTGTTGCCGCCGATGCGCAGGACGCCTTGCGGGCTGAGGCCGCGGAAGAGGTCGATGAGGACTTTGTTTTGCGCGGAGAAGAAGGCCGGGTTGGCTAGCTGCGCGGTCTCGTAGGAGAGGCCGGTGAAGTCGAGCGGGATGGTGGGGCCTGTGGTGCTTTCGATTGCGAGCTGGGCGTTCCCTTGGGATTGCGCTGGCGATTGCGCGAGAGTTGGCAGCGTGGTTGCGGCTGCGGTGGCGGCTAGGGTGGTGAGAAATTCGCGGCGGTTCATTCTGTCTCCACGTCGATGGTGGTGGGTTTGGAGAGGGATGGGATGGTGACGATGGTGGACGGCGTGACGGATTTGCCGTCGACGTGGATGGTGAGGATGGTTTTGTCTGTTGGTATGTGGACGGCGATGGTGGTGGGTTTGTTTCCGGGGTTGATGGTGATCTGCATTTTGCTCACGCTGATGACGTGGAGGCTTGCGGAGACACTGGTGCCGAAGGTGGTGGGGGTGTTGGTGATGCTGAAGGTTTCGCCGGGAGTGATCCAGCTTGGCGGTAGGCCGCTGAAGAGATGGAGTGCTGCTGTGCCGTGTTCGTCTGGAGCGGGATTTCGTTCCTGCACGAGCATGTCGCGGAGCAGGTTGACGGCGTTGGCGTTGCCCCAGGCTTCGGGCATGTCGCCGGTGCCTTGCATGTTTTCGCGTTTGGAGTGTGGGGTGTTGCACGCGCGCGGCTTGGTGACGTCGGTGAGTATCTCTTCTTTGAAGACGTTGGTGGTGTAGGAGTGGTTGAGCGCGCTAAGGAGCATGTCGGCTGTGTGTTGCGCGTCGTTGCGGAGGAGGTAGGTCTCGGCCATGTTCATGGCTTCGCCGGGCCAGACGCCTGCGGGGCCTGCCCATGCGACGTTGGTGGGGAGGCCTTGCGATTCTTCGCTCTCCATGCGGGTGAGGAGGCCGGTGATGAGCGGGTCGGTGGGTGAGTAGATCTGCGTGGGGGTGACGGCGAGGAAGCTCTGCGAATATGCGCCTTCGGGATAGGTTGGCATCGCGGGGAGATATTTTGGCGTGAGTTTTTCGAGTGTGATGGAGCGGTTGATCGAAGCGCGGATGGCGGCGGTGTAGTCGGCGTACTCTTTGTCGAGCCACTGGGCCTCGTGCGGATGGTTGAGCGCGCGGGCGGCTTCGGCGGTGACGCGGACGGCGTAGTCGGCGAGATAGTTGTGCGAGTAGCTGTGGCCTTCGGGCAGGCCGGAGTCGCCGTAGCTCCACGGGAGCAGGCCGTACCAGTAGGTCTTTTCGCCGAGCGCGAGCGGTGGGGTTGGTTCGGTGCGGCAGCGTGCGCCGGTCAACATGCGCCGGATGGGGCGTGCGCCGATGGGTGTGGTGGCTACGTCTTCGAGTGTGGTTTCTTCGCGGTGGGCTTTGATCCACTCGGACGCGGCGAGCATGTGCGGGTAGGCTTTGGCGAGCCACGCGGCGTCGTGGGTGTAGAGGTAGTAGTCCCACGCGGCGCCGGCGTTGCCGCCCATGTTGTCCCACGCGGGCCAACCGCTGACGGGTGGACCGTCCCACTCACCGTCGTCGTTCTGGATGTGGAAGGCGTGCTTGATGGACTGGCGCGCGGGGTCGAGATGGCCGGCGACCTCCATGGCGCGGGCCTGGAAGAGCTCGCCGCGGCCCCAGTACTGGCGATAGACGGCGGGGCCATCGAGGACCCAGAGGTCGCCGCGGGCGTCGTACTCGGTGAGGATGAGGACGTAGGCGAGGCTGGAGTCGAAGAAGTCGTTGAGCTGCTGGCTGGGGTAGTGGATGCGCGCGCCGCGGGACCAGATGGCGTCCCATTGCGTGGTGGCGCGGGCGAGGAGTGCTTCGCCGGAGAGGGTGGATAGTTCCGCGTTGCGGGACCGCGGGAATTCGTAAGGCAAGCGGAGCCAGACAGTCTCGGATTCGTGCGGCTTGAGATAGGCGGTGAGTGCTAGGGTGAGGGCGTTGTCTTCGGATTTCTCGGTGAAGTTATTGTGGTCGATCAGGACGATGTCTTCGCCGGATTCAGTTGCGATGCCGGAGTAGCTGGCGATGTAGGCGTGGCCGGGAAGGTTGCGGTTGCGGCCGCTGAGTTTGAGCAGGACGTGCGTGGGCTCGGTGCCGTTGTTGGTGAAGGTGAGGCGTACTACGTCGAATGCTCTCGCGCCGGAGGTGGCTGTGGGGAGTTTTGCGGGGTCTTGTTCGGGATCGACGGCGAAGGCGAGTTCTTCGAGTGAGGTGTTGTTGGCTGCGAGCCTGGTGATGATGAAGGGGTAGCGGTCTTTGTAGAGTCTCTGCGACTGCATGGCGAGTGGCGAGGCTTCGCCTTCGCCGGTGAACGCCTGGATGGCGAGCTCGCCGTCCATCTGGTCGGAGAAGCCGATGGGGCTGTCGAGTGGGCGGCGCTTGAGCGTCCACTGCGACCAGTGCAGGTTGCCTTGTTTGTCGATGACGGTTTTGTGCGAGCCGAGGGGAAGGCCGATGAGGCTCTGGGCGTCGGTGTTGGTGTAGCGGTGGTCGATGTGGACGACGGTCTGCGCGGGGCTGGCGGCGAGGGCTGTTGCCAGTGCGAGCGGCAAGGTGGTGCGGAGGAGGCGTCGGGTCAAGATGGGATCTCTCGTGCGGTGGATGAAAGGATCTTTTCGCAGATGAAGTTTAGCGCGTAAATTTCACTTAAGTATAGGAGCTTTCATTTTTGTGACGACGGCTGCGGTAGCGAAGCGGGTTTCTCCACTACGGTGGCAAAGATGCCGCCTCCGGTCGAAATGACAGATGTTGTGGTCTGGAGACGAGGCTACTCTGGAAAGAGAGATGAGGAGAGCGGCAGTGGGTGAGTGGACCCCGGAGTTGGTGCGGTGGATGCGGGAGCGGGCGCTGGAGGCTGGGTTTGATGCTGCCGGGGTGGCGGCGGTGTCGGCAACGGAGAGCGATGAAGGGCAGGTGGATGCGGAGCGGTTCTCGGAGTGGGTGGATGCGGGACGCGCGGGGGAGATGGAGTATCTGAAGCGGCGGGATGAGCAGGGGACGCTGCTGCGGAGCGGTGTGCGGGTGGCGATGCCGTGGGCGCGGTCGGTGATTGTCTGCGCGATGAACTACAACGGCGGCGGACCGCGGTCGGTGGATGCTGCTCCTGTGGGCGCGGGATGGATTGCGCGGTATGCGTGGAGTGGGCGCAGGGGTGAGGATGGGACGCTGGGGCCGAGCGACTATCACGATGAACTGCTTGGGCGGCTGCGGCGTGTGGAAGAGGCTTTGCGCGGGCGATTTGAGTGCGAGACGCGATGTTATGTCGATACGGGGCCGATTGTTGAGCGGGCGGTTGCGGCGAAGGCGGGGATTGGGTGGATTGGGAAGAATGCCTGCGTGTTGAATCAGGAGCTGGGGTCGTGGCTGCTGCTGGCGGTGGTGGTGACGTCGGTGCCGGTTGCGGCTGGTGCTGCGCTGGATGTGGCGGCGGACAGGTGCGGGAGTTGTACACGGTGCATTGAGGCTTGCCCGACGGATGCTTTGATTGCGCCGCGCCAGATGGATGCTTCGCGATGCATTGCGTATCTGACGATTGAGAAGAAGGGTGTGATTGAGGAGGAGTTGCGCGGGCTGATGGGGCGGCAGGTGTTTGGGTGCGATATCTGCCAGGAGGTTTGTCCGTGGAACCGGAGGGCGCCGGTGGCTGTGCATGCTGGGATGGAGATGCGGGCGGAGTTGGTGAATCCGGCGCTGGAGTGGCTGGCGGAGATGGACTCGGCGGCGTTCAAGCGGTGGTTTAAAGGATCGCCGCTGGAACGTACACGGAAGAAGCGTGTGCACCGGAATGTGGCGATTGCGATGGGCAATAGTGGCGATGCGCGGTATCTGCCGCAGTTGGAGGCCTGGGCTGCGGGTGAGGATGAGGTGTTGGCGGAGAGCGCGCGGTGGGCAATGGGGCAGATTCGCGGAGATTGTGGAGAGTAGATTTGTTACATCGAGGCCTCCGGGGAGTCTGTTGAATGTAGGGAGACGGCTCGGCATGATAAGAGAGCGCTGAGTTTGGATAAGCCGGTATATTTTGCGGGGTTTGGTGATGAGAGTTGAGATTGTGGATGAGGTGATTCCGGCGGGGGAGATTGTGGCGTCGATGAAGGCGGGCGCCGATGGGGCGGTGTGCGTCTTCGACGGGATTGTGCGGGACAATTCGCGTGGACGGAAGACGCTGCACCTGGATTACGAGGCTTATCGCGAGATGGCGCTGGGGAAGATGCGTGAGCTGGCGACGGAGGCCGTGGGGCGGTTCGGCGTAAGGGACGTGGCGGTGGTGCATCGGCTGGGACGGCTGGTGGTGGGCGAGACGAGTGTGCTGGTGGTGGTGGCTTCGGCGCATCGGGGCGCGGCGTTTGATGCGTGCAGATGGCTGATCGATACGCTCAAGAAGACCGTGCCTATCTGGAAGAAAGAGCAGTTTGTGGATGGGGTGGTTTGGGCGGATGGTGAGCCATTCCCTGAGGAGATTGGGCTGACGGCGAAGGAGCGGCTGTGAGGGTTGTGGCTGCGTTGGCGGCGGGGTTGCTGGGGACGGCGCTGGTGGCGCAGGCACCGGTGGTGCGGCGGCCTCCGCAGATGGATGGGCCACAAGCTCCGTCGAGCGACGACCATGATGCGCCTGGGACGCAGGCTCCGGTGGCGAAGGAAGGCACGATTCGGGTGCAGTCGCGGCTGGTGAATGTGGCGGTGAATGTGGTGGACGAGACGGGCGCTCCGGTGGGCGGGTTGGGGCGCGATGACTTCGAGGTGCTGGAGGACGGAAAGCCGCAGAAGATTGCCGTGTTCGAGAAGGACTCGTCGACACCGCTGGAGATTGTGCTGGCGATTGATGCGAGCATGAGCGTGTTTGGCGATGAGCGGCTGGAGCATGATGCGGCGAAGCACTTTGTGAATGCGCTGCTGAGGCCGCAGGATCAGCTTGACCTGATGTCGTTTGCCGATCAGGTGAGGGAGATTGTTCCGTTCACCAATGACAAGAAGAGGATTGAGCGCGGGCTGGGCGAGATTGAGCATGGCGATGAGACCGCGATGTATGACGCGATTTATCTGGGGTCGGAGGCGCTGGCGGGAACGCGCCAGGACAGTGGGCAGCGGCGCGTGATGGTGCTGATTACAGATGGCGTGGATACGGCGCAGAAGACGAACTACACGCACGCGGTGGAGCAGGCGCAGCGGGCGGCGACGATGGTGTATTCGATTATTGTGGTGCCGGTGGATGCGGATGCGGGACGCAATACGGGTGGGGAGCATGCGCTGATCCAGATGGCTCGGGACACGGGCGGGAAGTTCTACTACGTCGAGGACCCGAGGGACCTGGAGCCGGCGTTCGCGCATGTGTCGGATGATCTGCGGACGCAGTATCTGCTGGGGTATTACGCGCCGCAGCAGCATAAGGGAGACAGCCCGTTTCGCCGGATCACGGTGAAGCTTAAGGACCCGGCGCTGGCTGCGAAGTATCGGTTGCGGTATAGAACCGGATACTACGGGGATGCGTTGTAGGGGCCAGACGCTTCGCGTGAATCTCATGTCTCGGCTGTGGTGGGGTCGATGATGGTGGCGATGGGTGCGATGACGTTGGCGGGGAAGCCTCCTTCGGCGGCGTGTTTGCGGATGAGGTCTTCGCTGGGGGCGATGTAGATGCAGTAGATCTTGTCGCCGGCGACGAAGGACTGGACCCACTGGATCTCAGGTCCAAGACTTCTGAGGACGCTGCAAGATTTTTGTGAGATAGCGGTGAGTTGCTCGGGCGTGAGTTTGGCAGCGCCGGGGATGTTGCGTTCGATGAGGTATTTGGGCATGGTGGTATTCCTCCATGAGGAGATGAATGCATGGCCCGATGAATGTGGGGGAGTATGCCTGAAGAAGATGTGAGGAGTCAAAAGAGATATAGCGTCGTTTGAGGCGGTGGCTTCGCTCAGGGTGCCGAATGGAAATGCAGGAATCAGCATAAGTAGAGGCTTACACTGGAGGTAGTTCGAAGAAGAGGAGCCGCGGGTGAGTAAATTTGAATTTGTGACGGTGGCTGAAGGGATTGCGCGCGAGGCTGGCTCGCTGCTGCATCGTTTTTATGACAAGGGTGTGACCACTGAGTACAAAGGCGATGTCGATCTGGTGACGGAGGCTGATCGGGCCAGTGAGAAGCTCATCCGTGAGAAGTTGAAGGCGGCGTTCCCGACGCATGGGATTTATGGCGAAGAGGGAACGCGGGAGCAATTGGAGAGCGAGTATCGATGGTATGTCGATCCGCTGGATGGGACGACGAACTTTGCGCATGGTTTTCCGTCGTTTTGTGTGATTCTCGGGCTGGAGCGGCGACCGGCTGGGTTGGCCGCGGATGCGGACGGCGAGATGGTGGCTGGTGTGGTGTTCGATCCGCTGCGGCACGAGTCGTTTGTAGCGGAGCGCGGCAAGGGCGCGTGGCTGAATGGGAAGCGTGTGCATGTGTCGACGACGAAGACGCTGGCTGAGTCGCTGACGGCGACGGGATTTCCGAGCAGGAAACGGCATGGCAGCCCGAATGTGCATTTCTACCAGGAGATTACGCTGCGGTCGCATGGTGTGCGGCGTGCGGGCAGCGCCGGGTTGGACCTGGCTTATGTTGCTTGTGGGCGGCTGGATGGATTCTGGGAGTTCAATTTGAATCCGTGGGACACCTCGGCGGGCGTGCTGCTGGTGGAAGAGGCTGGCGGGACGGTGACGCACTTTGACGGCGGCAAGTTTACGATGGACAGCCGCGAGGTGCTGGCGACGAACGGGCTGATTCTGGGCGAGATTTCGCACCTGTTTACGGAGATGTTTGCGGGCAGGGAGCTGACGCCGATACCGACTCCGCAGGAGTTTCGGGAGTTGCGGGAGGCGGCCCGGAGCTAGTGGAGCGCTGTTTCAGGCCTATGAATGGAGTCATAGGCTCGGGAGCGGGCGAGGATTTAGGCTTGCAGTGTGAAGCGATTATGCTGCTAGAATCGAAGCAAAGATTATTCAGGGTTGTCTTTTCACGAGGCAAAGGGAGATAAGAGATGGCGTATGTGATTGCGGAACCGTGCATTGGGACGAAGGACACAGCTTGCGTGGACGCGTGCCCGGTTGATTGTATTCACCCGAAGAAGGATGAGGCAGGCCACGGGGATTCGGAGCAGTTGTTCATCGATCCCGTGGAGTGCATTGATTGCGGCGCGTGCGTGCCGGTTTGCCCGGTGTCTGCGATCTACGCGGGTGATGACCTGCCGGAGAAGTGGGCGGACTTCCAGACAAAGAATGCGTCGCACTTCGGACGGTAACGTCGTTCGATGAACTTGATGAGCGCGCGGCCCAGGGCTGCGCGTTTTCATTTGGATGGAGGATGCGATGAAGAGTCTGGCTTCCACCGATGTGCTGGCGGAGACGAAGAACAGGCTTCTTGCTGTGCGTCCGGACGACAGGGCGCGCTGGGGAAAGATGTCGGCTACGCAGATGGTGCGGCATCTTGACTGCGCCTGCGATGTTGCTCTGGGCGCGCGGGCGGCGAAGCCTGTGAAGGGGATTCCTCCGCCGGTGATGAAATGGCTGGCGCTGCGGTCGGGAGTTCGATGGGCGAAGAACATCAGGACGGCGCCTGAGCTGGAGCGGCTGATAGCGGAGCGCACGGATGGTGAGTTTGACGCGCTGGTGAAGTCGGCGGCGGTCAAGATCGAGTCGCTGACGACTACGGGCAGCTATGCGGGGAGCCATCCTTTCTTTGGGACGATGACGGCGGCTGATTGGATGCGGTGGGGTTATCTTCACGCCGATCACCATCTGCGCCAGTTTGGCCGGTAGGCGGATGATCGAGCGGCGAGGTGAGGCGATCGTGTTGCGGGCGTGGCCTTTTCAAGAGGCCGATCTGCTGGTGAGCCTGTTTACGCGCGAGCAGGGGCGTGTGAAGGGCGTTGCGCGTCATGCGCTGAAGTCGCGGCGCCGGTTTGGCGGGGCGCTGGAGCCAATGACGCATGTGCGGGCGACGTATGCGGAGCGTCCGAAGCAGGAGCTGGTGCGGTTGGATGCGTTTGAGATTTTGAGCTCGCCGCTGTCGCGTTCTGTGGATTATGCGCGGACGGCGGCGCTACAGATGGTTGCCGAGGTTTTGGAAGAGCTGCCGGAAGGCGTAGTGGATGACGCGGTGTTTCGCCTGGCGCTGGCCGTGATGGACGAGATGCAGGTGGGGCGGATGTGGATGCCGGTCACGTATTTTGCGCTGTGGATGAACCGGTTGATGGGGTGGATGCCGGAGTTGGCGCAATGCGGGGTGTGTGGGCGCGATCTGCGTGGTGGCGCGGTGTGGTATTCGGCGGCGGCTGATGGGGTGACATGTGCGGATGATCGGCGAGCGGGGAGTGTGGCGCTTTCGGCTGCTTCGGTGATGCTTGCTGCGAGGATGTTTCACGCTACGGTGAAGGAGTTGGGTGCGGAGGAGTGGCCGCGGTCGCGTGGGGCTGACCTGCGGAGATTCGCCGTCGAAATGTTGGAGCGGCATCTTGAGCGGCGGCTGGTGAGTGCGAGGGCTCTGGGCAGGATTTAATCGGGGACCTGCCAGCTTGTGGTGGTCTGGTCGAGGGTGATTTTGGCGGTATTGGAGTCGTTGATGGCCTGCGCCATTTGCGGGAAGGCGGCGAGGACTTCGGGCGTCTTCGCCCAGACTGGAACTTCCGTGATTGTGTAGTGGTAGGTGACGGTGCTTTGCTTGAATCCGTTGACGACGGAGAGTGGCGTGGAACTGTCGATGCTGGTGACTTCGCGGTTGCCGTAGCAGAAGCGTGGTGCGTATCGCTGGCCTGCCGGGGCGACGGTGTAACGGCTGCTGTGAATAGCTGGTTCTTCGTTTTTATTGAGCAGGAGCGATTTGACGAGCGAGTCGAGTTGTCTGGTCTCGGTCTTGTCGGTGGTTTCGTAGGGGAAGCGTATGTTGGATAACAGGCACTCGTGGTGGTCGAGGAAGTATGCGTTGATGGCCTTGCTGAAGTTCTCAGGCGTGGGCGCAGACTTCGAGGGAGCGCAGCCGGTGGCGATGGTCAGAGCGAGAGCGCTGATTGAGGCGAAGAAAACTCCTGAACGCCGGATGAAGGGTTTCATTGCGGCTCCTTTATTGAGGTCGATTGATTCTGCTTGAGTTATTGCAGTTGCTCCGACGCGCATTTAGATGCTTCAACGATACGTGGTGTTTGCTGGCTTTGAGCGATGTATTTTGCGCTGGTGAACAGGGTTGACGAGACAGCGAAAGCGGCAGTCAACGGCGTATGATTTGCTCCATATGCAGCTTCTAGCCGATGCTCAGAACACTGCGGAACGATACGCGAAGTACATCACGGAGTTTCAGGAGCTATGCAGGGCAAACGATGTAGGCTTCGGATCTCCGGAGGAGTTCTTCGGCCTTCCGCCGAGATTGGCGCGGGATGAGAGCTTCCGCGAAGACTTCACCTCGCTGACCAAGTCCGTACAAAGAAGAGAAGATGGGAAACTGACCCTGACCAACATGCTGACCATTGTTGCGGTGGCAATGGGTGGCAAGGACATTGCGAATGCGGGGGACGCGGGCGCGGTTCCTGCCAGCCTGATGGTGGTGTTTCTGGCTGGGCTTGGAGGATGGAACGAGACGAAACCTGCTTCTGCTCAAGAAGCTGCAAAGAGTTCTTCAAACGGGGCTGAGGTGAACGGTAGTGGGGGAGATGAAACTTCGACTGGCAAGATGGCTGATGACCCGGCGGCAGACTTTGTGCAGCGGTTGAAGGCTGGGCCAGAGGTTGATATAGGAAGTTTGACGACGACTCTCTTTGGCGGGCCAACGCAGGTGAAGGAAGCGCTGGGCCGTCTGGAGATGAATACGCTCGCAATGAAGATGCATCTGGACAGCATCGACAGCAGGATAGAGAGGATTGAACCGCATCTGGACGATTTGAAGACCCGGCCTGAGGCATCTGAGGTGGATGAGTCGTTGACGGTTCCTGTGCCCGACATGAAGCCCTGGCCCAAGCCGGACGATGAAGCACCGAGGCCGGAGTGGACTGCTTCGGCTCCGTCGATGAAGCCGTGGCCAGCAGAAAAAGAGCAGGACCTGATGTGGGGGCCAACGGCTGGGGTGAAGGGTCCTCCGCCGCGGGCGAACTGGCCTGTGAAGCAGGCTGAGCCGGTCTGGCGCGAGCCACGTATACAGGAGCGTGAGCAGGAGAAGGTTGCGGCTCGCACGCGGTCGCTGGCGGAAGGCGCCGCGCCGTTGCGGGTCGCGGAGATGGAACCGGAGTATGAGGCAGACCTTCCGATCCGCGTGCCATTCAATGAGTATTTGTATGCGGAAGATGAGCCGAAGTGGGGACGCAGGCTGGCCAGTGGCCTTGCGGTTATCGTGATTGCCGTGGTGGTGGCGGGTGGATTCTTCTATCGCCGTCATGGATGGCATGGCTATAACGACGCGGTCGAGACGATTGGCGCGGCCATGTCGAATTCGAAGGCTGGCGTGATGGAGTGGGTGAGCTCGCATGAAGCGCAGAGCTCTTCGAGTTCTACGAGCCAGGATGTGGCTAAGGGAGCGGCTCAACCAGCGCCGGAGGCTCTGCAACAGCAGGCAGCTTCGACGACTCCGGCAACGACACAGGGTGTTTCAGAGCGGGATCTGCCTGCGATGGCACCGACCTCTGCGGCTGGTGCTCAGGGAGCGGAGAACCAGCCAGCAGCGGCGCAGAACCAGCTGGCAGCGGCTCATCAGCCACAGACTTCGACCCGGCCGCAGGCCTTGGCTCAGCCGCAGAGTTCGGCGCATGCTTCTACTTTTGCGCCGGTGGCTTCGAATGCGGGCGCTTCGACGGATCGCAGACAGGACACACCAGTGAGGAGCGCGGTGCGGCCGGTGGTGACGGTGCTTGCCGGGTCGGGCATGGCTCCGGAAGCGACGGCCGACACGAAGTTGCCGCGGGGTATGCATAGCTCGGTGCCGGTGTTTGTGGATATGGCGCAGCTGTCCGTAATTTCTGATCCTCGGCCAGCGTATCCGCATGATGCGCTTGCGCATGACATTGAGGGAGATGTGGTGGTGCAGGCGAACATCTCGCGCAGTGGCGATGTGGAGAGTGCGGAGATTGTGAGCGGACCTGCTGGTTTGCTGAAGCCATCGCTCGATGCCGTGCGGGAGTGGCAGTTCAGGCCTTACAGGGTGAATGGTCAGCCGGTGGAAGCGCGGACTTACGTCCGGTTTAGATACGGCACTGAGCGGTAGTTACTGCTGCGTGTTTGATGGCGCTGCGGGGGTGGTGGTGTCTCCGTCGTCGGGGTCTGGGTCGGTGGTGGTGCGCATGGTCGCCAGAACCTTGAGATTGGCTTGGACCTGCGCCCATTGATCGTGATGCTTTTTCGTTGAGATTGGGGCGTTGGGATCGGCGTAGTAGGCGATGATGTCGTGCTGCAGATGAAGGGGAACGGAGCGCTCGGGGTGGCGTGTGAGGTTGGCGAGGAGGTGGGCGTAGGTCTCATCAGTGAGACGGTAGCCGCCGGGTCTGACTTCAGCGCCAGTGTCGAGATCGCGGTTGGGAAGATAGCTGCCAATCTGGTCGAAGTGGGCGAGCATCTGGCGTAGTGAGTCGATGGTCTGATTGAGGCTTTCGACGTAGAGTTCTTGTGTCTGCTGGTTGGGGCCCCGGATAGAGAGATTGGAGAGTGGTCCAATCTTCGGCAGGATGTAGATGAAACCGGCCATCGTGTAGGTCAGGAAGCCAGCCTTTTTTCGGTACTGGTCCCATCCATTTTCGTAGTCGGCCTGCGCGAGAGATGCCTTGAGTTTGTCGAGTGGCTCGCTGGGGGTGTCGGGCGGGAAGCTGTTGCGGTGCAGAACTGCCTCTGCATATGCGATGCGCGGAAGAAAGCTGCGGACGGAGAAGGCGTAACCACGAACGATAGGATGTCCTGGGATGAAGAGGCGCCTGATGTCGATGCCGTAGGTTTCGTAGAATGAGCGACGCAGGAGATCGGTTGCAACGTAAAGGCCGACGTGGTGCAGGTAGGCGGAGGGTGCCATGCGGCGCTTGGTGAGCTCGTTGATGTCAAAGGCGAACTCGGTGCGAACGTGGGCGTGCGGGTCTTCACCATAATTGACGTTGGGGCCGTACCTCTTTTTGAGCTTGGGGAACTCGACCGGGACGGAGAGATTGACGGCCTCGGAGTGGCCGATGTTGTCGGCAACATAGTGAGTGAGAGCGCCGATGGCAAAAGCGAGCTCGTCCGGGGTACGGGCGTTGCGCAGGAGACTGCGGACAAAGTCGCCGGCGCGGACGTAGTGCATGAGGTCGCTGTAGAAGCCGTCGCCGAAGGGATAATAGCCGATGTCCTGAATGGCGCAGCCTCCGTAGGCGTAGGCATGGGCTTCGTGGAGCTGCGCTGGGGTGAGATTGGGAAAGCGCGCAAGTAGCAGCGGACGAATAGATGCCTTCCAGGTAAGATCGATGAGCTGCTCGTGCGTCTGAAACGAGTAGGGCAGGGCGGGCGCGCCGGAAAAGATGAGTGCCAGCGCAACGATGGTCTTGAGCAGTGTGCCTCGGCTAAAGGAGAGAATAGGTAGACCTCGGATACAAATCTGCGTGCTCTCTGTGCGTCTCACTTTACAGAGTGGCGGGCAGGATGAAAAGGGTTGTATGGGATAGGAAATTCCGATGACGGAAGTGGAAGCCAACGCGAGGCGCGAACGATGGGTGATGTGGGGCTTCGTGGCGGCCGTGGTCCTGTTGGGCGCAATGGGGTGGTATCGCGCGGGGAGCATGGCAGGTAAGATCGCTCCCGTCGCTGAGCGCAAGTCGATGCCTGAACTTGTACTGGATCAGCTGGGCGGTGGTGAGTGGAAGATGGTCGATCATCGTGGACAGGTCGTACTGGTGAACTATTGGGCGACGTGGTGCGGCCCCTGCCGTGATGAGATGCCAGGATTGGCTCGACTGGCGCGAGAGCTTGGACCGCAGGGATTGGCGGTGGTGGGGGTGTCGATCGACAGAGGCAAGCGGGAGAGAGTGGGGGAGTTTGTTGATGAGATGAAAGTGCCGTATCCGGTGGTGTTTCCTTCGCCGCTGTCGCAGGTGGATGCGGGACTGGAAGGTGTGCCCACGACGATTCTGGTGGACCGCGAGGGACGCGTGGCGAAGAGTTATGTTGGCGCGGTGAGAGAACGAGACTTTCGGACGGATGTGGAGGCGTTGTTGAGGGAACAGTGATGGCTAGGTCTGGGGGACTTTGGTGACGTCTTCGGTCTTGGGTGGAATAGGGGTGGCGGGCAGATGGAAGGTGTTGACGTCGTCAGGGTGGGCTGGGTTGAAGTCGGTGGTGCCTTTGACGAGGTATTTTTTGATGGGAAGGTTTGCGGCGCGGATGCCGTGGACGATGCACCGAGCCAGCTCGTAGGCGCCGTATTTATTGAAGTGTGTGTCGTCGCTGATGGCTTCGGTCTGGTTTGGGAATGAGTTGGCCGGGTAGTGCATGAAAGCCTTGAGCGTGCCTTCGGGGCCCATGGTTTCAAAGAGCGTCTTCGACATGGCGTTGAGGTCGATGAGCGCGACGTGCTGCTCGGCGGCGACGGAGCGCATGGTGGCCGGGTAGTCGCCGAGTGAGTTGGTGATGTGGCCGGAGGCGTCGAAGGTGCGGCGGTTCATGCTGGTGACGAGCACGGGCGTGGCCCCGGCAGCGCGGGCTTTGCCGATGTATTCGATGAGCAGCGCGCGGTACTCGTCGAGCGGAACGACGGGCTGGTGGGTGCGCGGGCTGATCTTCTGGTCGTTGTGGTTGAACTGCATGAAGAGATAGTCGCCGGGCTGGATGAGGGAGAAGATTTTTGCGAAGCGCTGCTCGCCGACGAAGCTTTTGATGGTCTCGCCGGACTCGGCGTGGTTGGCGATGACGACGCCGGGGCGGAAGAAGCGCGGAAGCATCTGGCCCCATGCTGCCCAGGGCTCGACGTCCTGATCGACAACGGTGGAGTCGCCGGCTAGATAGATGGTGGGCTCGTGTGGGGTGATTGGTTCGACGGAGATGCTGCGGATGCTGGGGTGTTCGCCGTTGAACTCGAGGGTGAGTTTGTGGTCCCAGTCTAGGTTGCCGATCTCGCGCGGCTTGAGGTGGACGTGATGCGCTGCATCGCCGCCGATTTCAGGGGTGCGGACGTTGACGTCGAAGGTCTCGGTCTTGGATTTGCCGGCTTCGGTTTGGACTTTTTCGACGGAGAGGCGGCGGGCTTCGGACCAGATGGTGGTGGTGGCGGACTGGTCTCCGCCGAGCACGACGGTGACACGGTCGCTGCCTTCGACGACGGGGACGGAGAAGAAGAAGGGCTTGTCGCTGGTGCAGGATTTGCCGGTGAAGCTGGGGAGAGTGTTGAGGTCGAAGCCCGCGTGTGTGTCGGAGTAGATGGAACTGGCGCTCAGTGTGGCGAACATTCGATTCGCGGGGCCGCAGGCGTACTTCATCAGCGCGGGGGATTGGGCGAGCACGGGAGTGGCGAGAGCGAACGCGAGGAGTCCGAGGCGGTTCATGAGGGTCCTTGATTTGGAAACTATTTCAAGGAGGAAATAATAACATTTTGCGATAAGGCCGGTCGAGGTAGCACGGCGTCAGCGGTTGAAGAGGCGCTGCCACCAGCTCTTTGGTTCGAGATTCTCGTACAGTCCCTGCGGTTCGGGCTGCGGCTGCAGAGGCTTTCCGTTAAACGCGGCTAAGGGGTTGGAGACGCAGAGCAGGTGGGCGTAGTCGGGGCCGTATTTTTTCGCGACGAGATCATACGCGGCTTGCATCTTCGGCGGGCGCGAGGTCGTGTTGTGCGCGTCAGTGGCGAGGAAGTTGACCCAGCGCTTTTCGAGAAGCTCGTGCGCCATGCGCTCGGCCTGCTTGCCCATTTGGCCCAGAATTGACCCGGCGGTGACCTGTATGAGCACACCTCCTTGCAGCCATTCGATCATGCGAGGCCGGTCGGCTTGGAGTGTGGGATTGCGTTCGGGGTGGGTGAGGATGGGTGTCAGACTGGCAAGCTGTAATTCGTAGAAGACTTCGGTGAGATTGGGCGGCACGCCGTAGTCCGGGATTTCGACGAGCAGGTAGCCGAGGCCGTTGATGCTGTAGCGGGCGGGATTGGATTTGGCCTGTTCGATGTTGTCGTAGGAGAGATGGAAATCACAGCCGCGGCCAAGCTTCAGTGCAATGTGTTCGTTGGCAAGCAGACGCTCCAATTCAGCGATCTTTGCGGAGATGACCTCGGGCTCGTAGGCATAGCGGCTGTTGGCGTGCGGGGAGCAGACGACGTGGGTGATGCCGTCTTCGGCTGCAATGCGGGCCATGGCCAGTGTGGTTTCGACGTTCGAGGCACCATCGTCCAGCCCCCAGAGCAGATGGTGGTGAATGTCAATCATTGCGATAGCGTATCAGACGGGTTAGCGGGCATTTGCCAGCGACTGAGCAAGGGCCCGAAAGAGGAGCAGGCCATCGGCTGAACCGAGCAGCGCTTCGCTCGAACGATCGGGGTGCGGCATCATGCCGAGCACATTGCGACCTTCGCTGAGCACGCCTGCGATGTTTTCGAGTGAGCCGTTCGGATTGGCTCCGGAGGTGATTTCACCTTCGGGTGTGGAGTAACGAAAGGCGATGCGGTCTTCGCGCTTGAGCGTAGCGAGTGTGTCGGCGTCGCAGAAGTAGTTGCCTTCGGCGTGGCCGATAGGCATCTGGAGGATCTGGCCCTGCTTCAGGCTGTGAGTGAAGGGCGAGTTGGTGGTCTCGGTGCGCAGGTGGGTCTGTTTGCAGATGTAGTTCTGGTTCGCGTTGCGCATGAGCGCGCCGGGCAGAAGGCCAGCTTCGCAGAGGATCTGGAAGCCGTTGCAGATGCCCATGACGAGCCCCCCGCTTTTGGCGAACTTCGCTACGGACTGCATGACCGGGGCGAACTTTGCGATGGCTCCGGTGCGGAGGTAGTCGCCGTAGGCAAAGCCGCCGGGCACGAGGATGGCGTCACAGCCCTGGAGGTCTTCGGAGGCGTGCCAGAGGAATGTGACCGGCTGATGCGCAATCGCGTCGATCACATGATAGGTGTCATGGTCGCAGTTCGATCCGGGAAAGACGAGAACGCCAAACTTCATAGCTTAAGAATAGCATTCGGGCAATCCGGTCAGGCTGGCGCGTAGACGGCGTATCCGCGTGGCGGGGCGGGGAATTCGGCGTTGCCGTCGCCGTCGGTGGTGCGCTCGTCTGGATGTGCAATGTCGTGGCCGTCCCATGCGACAGGTTTGAATTTCTGATTCTGCCATCGGGTCTTGACGGATGTGCCGGACCATTTGTCGCCGAGATTGTTCAGCACGTAGATGCAGCCGCGCTGGCCTTCGAAGCCGCCGCGTTCGAGGATATAGAGGTCGGGGTCAGCGTGCAGGATTAAAGCGTCGCCGCCTGCGTAGCGATGATGTGCGTCGATCAACGCGTCGAGGCCGTTGGGAGAATTTGGGCGGGCAAGGCCAAGGTTGTAATAGTCGTGCCAGAAGACGCATGGGTAGCCTTCGTTCATCAGGATGAAGGAGTAGGCGAGAGTCTTGTCGTTGATGATTTCTTTGTCGCGCATGTCGTGATTTTCGACGAAGGTCACGGCGTTGAAGGGACGTTTGGCAACGACAGAGCCGTCCGCTGTGAGATTGCGAAGGTCATACTGGAGCGTGTCGCACATGTCTTTGAGCTTGTAGCGAAGAGGGAAATCGAAGGCGGCAATCTGGTTGTCTGTGACGGCGCGAACGCGGTCCAGCCAGCCTTCGATGTCGTTTGGGCCAGACCAGTATTCGCCGACAACGAAGGGGACAACTTCCTTGCCGTCGCGCTCGTAACGATATTTTGCGAGCAGGCCAATCATCCATGCGCCGAAGCCTTTGGCGAAGTCGAAGCGGAAGCCGTCGAAGCCGATTTCCTCGATGATCATGCGGGCGTATTCGAACATGGCCTCGTAGACGCGCGGATTGCGATGGCAAAGATGCGGGTAGCCGGCGTAGTTTTCGCCCTCGATGATCACCCGCTCGTAGCGAGAAGGATGGAAGCAGTTCCAGTCGCGGGGGAATTTTCCTGATTTTGGAGAGAATTTGGTCCACCGCTTTTGATTGTCCAGAGGATTGACTTCCTCCTCGTCCGCGCCTGAGTTGTGGTTGATGACCATATCCGCATATGCGCCGATATTGTTTGCGTGCAGGGTGCGAATCAGGTTCTCAAGCTCGGCGCGGTTGCCGTAGAGCGTCTTGATGCTGCCTTTTTGGTCGAAGTCGCCCAAGTCAAAATAATCGTATGGGTCGTAGCCTGGAGAGCGGGCCAGGGCTGCTTTGCAGATGGGCGGGAGCCAGAGCGCGTTGAAGCCGGATGCGGCAAGCTCCGGAGCTTTCCCGGCGAGAAAGTTCCACCATTGGCCTTCCTTATTTTCTTGAATTGGTGCATCCCAATAGAACGCCTGCATCATTACGGCCATGGCGGTGTCTCATCGATTGCAGAGATTCGGGAGTCATGCGCTCGTTGAAGCTTGCGCTATAGTCTCCCCAGCAGGTCTGATGCGTACGGGCAGGTTCAGGTTGGTATGGGAGCAGGAAGGGACAAGACGGTTGTCACGCTGAAGACGGCAGGCACGGCGCTGCTGAATTGGTGGCGTGCCGCAACGCTCGATGCGTTGATTGTGGGCTGTCTGTGGTTTATCGGGCTGGAGTTGATTCATGTTCCGCTGGCGCCGATGTGGGCTGTGCTCGGCGGCATCCTGCAGATCATTCCGACGTACGGTGGCATGATTGCGCTGCTGGGGCCGGTGTTTTCAGTTGCGGTGACAGGACATGATGAGTGGCGGCTAGGGCTAGTGCTTGGACTTTATGGCGTCATCATGATTCTGGAAGGCCTGGTCATCGGGCCCTACATATTGCATCGCACGACGCGGGTTCCGTGGTGGGCGGCGTTTCTGGGGCCGATCCTGCTGGGTATCGTGATTCCGTTTTGGGGAGTGCTGCTGGCGCCGCCGCTGCTTGCGGTTATCTTTGCACTGGTGAAACCTGAGCGGCCACGCAAGTCTTAGTTAGGCGAGCTTGTATCTCGATTCGGCGAGGCGATAGAGCGGCCGCCAGACGAGGCGGTTGATCGTCACCACCATCATGGCCATGACGATGGTGGCGAGCAGCAGAATCTGAAACTGGCCGCTGTCAGTGGCAGCGCTGATGACTGCGCCGAGGCCGACCGTCTGCATGGTGTGGTTCTGCAGGCGGAAGTACTCGGCGATGATGCTTGCGTTCCATGCGCCGCCGGAGGCTGTGACGAGTCCGGTGATCAGGTAGGGGAAGATTCCTGGCAGGATGACCGTCTTCCAGCGCTGCACGGTGGTGAAGCGGAAGAGTTTGGCGACCTCGCGCATGTCGGACGGAATGGCCATGGCGCCGGCGATGACGTTGAACAGAATGTACCACTGCGTTCCGAGAAGCATCAGCGCGATAGAGCCGATGCCGAGGCCGCCGCCCATGCGCACGAGCGCGATGAGGATGACGGGGAAGAGTGCGGTGGCTGGGACTGAGGCTGCAATCTGCGCGAGCGGCTGTGCGATGCGCGCGAGGCGCGGGTGAAAGCCGATGGCGACACCGACCGGGATTGTCCACAGCGAGGAGAGGAGCAGGGAGACGTTGACGCGGAGAAATGTCGCGAGCGCGCCCTTCATGATCTCGCCGAACTGCGATGCGTTGACCTGGCGCAGCAGTCCGAGAGCTCGCCATGCTGCATACAGAACAGCGGTGGTGGCTACGATGACGATGATTGCGCGCAAGACGGTTTTGAGGCGATTTGCGTTCACGTGGGGTGAGCCGGCCGCGGCTGTAGCACGCTCCGTGCGGGCCTTACGCTCATCGGCCAGGCGCTGGTAGAGGCCTTCGCTGAGCGGGCGGATGGTGTGGTGCTTCAGCGTGCGCAGTCCGCGCGAATGTTGCAGCAGGTGCAGCAGCGGAGAGCGGACGCGCTGCGTGCTTTCGACCTGCTCGAATTTGAATTTGTCGCTCCACGCGATGATGGGACGCCAGATGAGCTGATCAGTGGCGACGATGATGGCGACCATCGTGACGAGGCCCCAGGTGATGGCTGCTTTGTTTCCCGTGCCTGCGGCTGTTTGCAGATACGAGCCGAGTCCGGGCAGGCGGAAGTCGCGCGTGCCGAGCACGAACATCTCGCAGGCCATCAGGAAGAACCATCCGCCGGCGACGGAGACCATGGAGTTCCAGACGAGACCGATTGCGGAGTAAGGAAGCTCCAGTTGCACGAGGCGCTGCCAACGCGAAAAATTATAGATGCTTGCGGCTTCGGACAGCTCGCGCGGAATGCTCTTGATCGACGAGTAGAAGCTGAAGGCCATGTTCCAGACCTGGCCGGTGAAGATGAGCACAATTGCGCCCATCTCGACACCGATCTGCCGCGTGGGGAAGAGCGCGACCATTGCGAGCATGACTCCGGGAAGAAAGCTGAGCACCGGGATCGATTGCAGGATGTCGAGCGCGGCGATCATCAGCGCTTCGACCCGCTTGTTGTACGCGGCGATGTAGCCGTAGCCGACGGCGAAGATCAGGCTGAGCAGATAGGCGAGAAAGATGCGGATGATGGAATAGAAGGCATAGAGCGGCAGCGCGCGCGGGCTCTGCGAGATGACGATCTCCGGTTCGGCATGACCAAACCAGTATCGCGCGATGACGACGACGCCGTAGAAACATGCGAGCGCGATGCTGGCTACGCAGAGGTCCAGCACGACGGGCCAGCTTCGCTGCAGGGCCTGCGAGCGGCCGAACGTAGCTCCGCTGCGGAAGCTGCCGAAGCTCTCGGGCAGCTTCATCATGCGTCGATCTCCGTGGTGGTGCGCTCAACTTCAGGAGACAGCTTCTCGGGTTGGATGAAGCGGCGGCGCGATGCGTCGAAGTCGAACAGCTCGGCGTAGCGGCCCCAGTTGATGGCCGTTTCGAGCTGGCGCAATGTCTCGTCTTCGCTGAACTGCTCGTCGAGCATGTCGTGGAAGAACTCTTCCGGCACGCTGCGGTCGCTCTTGGCGTCGATGGCTCGCACGATCTGGCGGAGCAGAAGCACGTTTTCGACTGCGGCTGTGCGGAAGAGCTCTTTCTGGCGAAGGATCTCGGAGTTGGCGTATTCCGCGCCGGTCGGAGTGATGACGGCGTCGCCTTCGGTGACGGTCAGGAAGCCGAGAAGGCGCGCGGCGTCGACGATGGGCAGCAGGTCGTCGATCTCGAAGGCGAGGTCGTCGGCGAGGCGATAGATGTCGTCTTTGCCATTGTGGTCGACGAGCAGTTCGAGGAGTCCGGCGATTCCGCCGGGGCGCGCGTGCGGGAGCATCTGGTAGTGTTGCCGTTGCGCGCGGCCGGGCTTGCCTGATGTGTCGGGCAGCTCAGGCGGCTGCGTGTCGGGCTGCGTGAGTACTTTGTAGATGTAGTCGACCAGCTGTGTGAAGGCGGCATTCTTTTTGTCGCGCGGCTGCGGGAGGGCAACTTTGAAATCGGTGCGTACATGGCCGGGGTTGCGACCGAGGACGATGATGCGGTCGGCGAGCAGCACGGCTTCTTCGATATTGTGCGTGACGATGAAGATGGACTGCGTAGGGATGGTCTTCTTCTGCCACAGCTCGAGCAGCTCGCTGCGCAGGTTCTCCGCGGTGAGCACGTCGAGTGCGGAGAATGGCTCGTCCATGAAGAGCACTTCGGGCTCGACGACGAGTGCGCGCGCGAAGCCGACGCGCTGGCGCATGCCGCCGGAGAGCTCCTTCGGATACGCGGCCTGAAAGCCGTCGAGGCCTACCGTGTCGAGTATCTTCAGGCTGCGCTTGCGTCGCTCGGCGGGCTCCATGCCGCGCGCCTTCAGCGGGGCTTCGACGTTTTCAAGCACGGTGAGCCAGGGGAAGAGCGCGAAGCTCTGGAAGACGATCGAGACGTTGACGTCCGCGGTTGCAATCGGGCGCTCGTGCCAGTAGACCTGGCCCGCTGAGGGCGACGACAGGCCGGTGAGCATGCGCAGCAGCGTTGATTTACCCGAACCGGATGGCCCGAGCAGCGCGACAATCTCGCCCGCCGTGATCGACAGATCAGTCGGAGCGATGACCTGGATGCGGTTTTCGCTTGGCTGCGCGTAATATTTTTCGACACGCTCGGCGCGGATGATGGCTGGCTGCATACGATTTCTTCAAAATAAAAGTGGATGGCTGCGCGCGATTATTCTGCCGTCTGATGCGTCAAACAACCATGTGGTCAGCGTATCATTACTGTGTAGCTAAAATGGTAAAAGTGAGCGCTGTGTAGTTCCATTTGGCCTGAACGTGAATTTTTATACTTTTTGGGGACACTCAGCATGGCAGATCCAGCATCCTCCACGAACGCAAAACCCAGAGTACTCGTGGCCGACGACGAACAGGTTATTGCCAATACGCTAGCCATCATTCTCAACCAGGCTGGTTTCGATGCGCGCGCTGTTTACAGCGGCGAGAAGGCCGTTGAGGCCATCGACAGCTTTCAGCCCGACATGCTGATCAGTGACGTCATCATGACGGGCATGACGGGCATTGAAGCAGCCATCATCGCGCGCACGAAGCTGCCGAAGTGCAAGATCCTGCTCTTTTCGGGTCAGGCTTCGACCGCTGACCTGCTGGAAAAAGCGCGGGCGCAGGGCCACGAATTTGAGATTCTGGCCAAGCCTGTGCATCCGACCGATCTGCTGGCCAAGCTGCGCGGTTAGCTACGAGGTGCGGCGGCCCGCATTCGTTCTTTCACCTTGATCGCCGGTACTCCGGCGTAGATGCTCCATGGCTCCAGGTCGCGCGTCGCGACTGATCCCATGCCGAGCACTGCGCCTTCGCCGAGATTCACTCCTGGGGCTACGGAAGCGCGGGCGCACACCCATGCATACGCGCCGAAGTTCATCGTGTAGGCAAGCAGGGGAAAGGTGAGGTCGTTGTAGTCATGTGTGGCGCCGCAGATATATGCGTCCTGCGAGAGGATGGCGTGTGAACCAAATGTAACCGGCGCGGGGTTATATATCTCGACACCGTCAGCGGCTGTGACCTGACTGTCACACACGAGGTTCCACGGCGCCCATACTTTTGACTTCGGGTAAAAATGGCAGCCGGGTCCCATCTTCGCGCCAAACATACGCAGCAGAGATGCTCTCCATGCGTGAAATGGTCGAGGGGATGTGCGATAGAGCAGCGCCCAACAGAATCCCCAGATGAGTCGTCGCATTCGATTGCCCGCGGAGAATGCGGGCCGCAGATAGGGATCTTCCGCTGTCTCTGCCGGGATGTGATCTGCCGCGTTGTAGTGGGCTTGCTTCGGCATGGCTCAGGGAGTCACTTTCGCAGTCGCGGTGCAGGCACGGTCGCGTTTTCAAACAGCTTGATGATGGCCTTTGCATTCTCGCGCATGTCGTAGTTTGTGTGGAAACACTCGAAGGCGCGTACAGCCATTGCCTGTTTTTGCTGGTCGCTCATGGCTATCCAGCGTTGGAGCAGGCTCAGGGTGCCTTCAGCTGTATCCAACTCCATCAAGCCTGCGCCGAAGTCGGCGATATCTTCGGCGATGTTGACCTTGTCGGCCAGCAGCACAGGCTTGCCGCAGCCGAGAGCTTCTGCGACCGCGATGCCGAAGTTTTCCTGATGTGATGGCAGGATGAACGCCTCGCAAGCGAAGAATGCGCCCCACTTTGCATCGCCAGTGATCATGCCTGGCCAGTGAATGCGATGTGCGATGCCTGCTTTGGTTGCGGTATGTTGCAGCTTCGCAGACCAGTGCTGCGAGTCTGGTCCTGCGAAGACGAGGTCGAGTTCAGGGTCAGTGTGGGCGACCTTGGCGAAAGCATCGATCAGCAGGTCGCAGCCTTTTTTGCGGTGAATCCTGCCGAGGAACAGCAGATACCGCTTATTGCGCACCTGGGGGCATTTTTCGAAGAAGGCTTCCTTTTGAACCTCAGGATCTCCTGTCGGTCCGCTGGCTCCATAGGGCACGACGTAAGGCTCCCACTTGTGCAAACGGAAGCTTTGCTCGGCCAGCCGCTTTTCCGCACGCGAGGTAAAAAGCACGCGGTAGGCATCGCGCAGGACGCGATGTTCAAACGGCATCCAATAGAACCATTTTTTTACGTGCTTGAGCGGGAAGGCGCGCTTGAAGTACGGGTCCAACATGCCGTGCGTAAAGACGACATAGGGCGTGTTGCCGGCCAGAGCGCGCCATGCGGCGAATCCACAGTATTGCCAGAGGCCATTGACCACCACACCGTCGAATCGTTCACGGTTGGCAATCAGCCAGGGCAGCAGTTTGGTGTTGAAGCCGTAGGTGGTGCGAAATGGGCCGAGCGCATGGACTGGAAAGGGAATGTCTTTGAGAAATGGGGCCTTTGGGTCGTCGAGTGTCACGACTTCGCCCGTGTAGCCGATTGGCCCGTAGCTCAAGAGCACGCGAACGGACTCGGTTGGCCCGCCTGCTGCCGGGTTTAGCGTTCCGATAATATGCAGTATGCGCATCGGCTGGTCTTCGTCGACTTCGAGCATAGCAGCAGTTCGTTTCGTTTTTGCCAGTTGTGCCGTTGCGGTCATCATGCGTCTATTTTCCCTGTGACCTGTGCCAGTGCCTGCCGGAGGCCGCGCACGTCTTCTTCAAAGCTCCAGGATTGAATTCGCTTCAGGCCTCGTTCGCCCATGCTTGCTGCAGTCTCTGGAGTGCAGAGTACCCGACGCAGCGCTGCGGTCAGCGCGTCGATGTTGCCAACCGGATAGATGCAGCCTTCAACGCCGTCGGTGATGAGGTCGTAGGCGGAGCCAACGTCGTCTGAGACGATAACAGCACGGCCAGCGTTCATCACTTCGTTCACGATCAGACCCCAGGGTTCGTGCTGCGACGGCAGAACAAACACCGTAGCGAGGTCAAAGAACCGTGGCAGCTCCGACTGATTTCTGAAGCCACAAAATCGGATGCTGCCAAGGCGGCTTTCGGCTGCCCGGGCCTCGAGTGCGGCACGTTCTTCGCCGTCCCCGACAATGACCAGATACGGGACGGGCTCAGCGCCGGGTCCGGGTGCGAGGCGCAGGTAGGCCTCCAGCAGGTCGGCGCAGCGTTTGCGCGTCTGGAGCTTCGAGGCGAAGAGGATGACAGGACGCGCGGGG
This sequence comes from Edaphobacter acidisoli, assembly GCF_014642855.1. Taxonomy (NCBI): domain Bacteria; kingdom Pseudomonadati; phylum Acidobacteriota; class Terriglobia; order Terriglobales; family Acidobacteriaceae; genus Edaphobacter; species Edaphobacter acidisoli. The sequence continues at coordinate 271,347 of NZ_BMJB01000001.1, forward strand.
TCCAGGTTCAGCTCTGCCTGCAACTCGCTGCGTCCGCTTGCGGCCTCGCGGCTGCGCTGGGCGAAGTATGCGTTGTCGACGGCGTAGGGCATGAGCGATTGAGGGAGGTCTTCTCCCAGATAACGCTTCCAATAATTCGCGTTCAGCGTTCCAATCGGCAGCACGCCGTTGACAAGACGCCTGAGGAGCGAAAAAAAACAGCTCTTTACTGCGAGTGTCAGGCCGGTGCGTTCTCGGTCGCCGAGCCACGATTCTGCCCGGAGCAGCACGGGAATTCCCAGCGCATTTGCGGCGAGAATTCCATGCATCGCATTTGCAGTTGCATAACCGTGCACCCACAGCGCGTCGAATCCGCCATTGCCATTCGCGGGGCCTCGTCGTAAGCGGCTGGTTATGCCATAGCTCAAAGGGCTGAATATCCTTACGTCCGATCCGTCGCGGAGTTTTGGGAGAAACTCATGCTGGTATCCATCCAGCAGCGGAACATCCCACTTCACGTCCACGCCAAATCCCTGGTCCTGATAGCCGCGCACGGAGAAGTCCGAGCCGAACAGCACAGTGAGGTCAATATCCGGCTCACGCGCAATTCTTCTGAGCAACGGCGCCTGGTACTGAATGGGATGACTCACTAAATAAGCAAGGCGTACTTGATTCTTCGGCGCGTTCGAGGCTTCTTCGGGAAGAGAGGGCATAAACTACAGAATCCACTGATCCTTATCGGAAAGCTGGCCCAAGGGCGATTCAAATTTACATCGAGGGTTCGGAATACTTGCATCCGCAAGTATTCCGAACTCGAGTTTCGTCATTACTGCTTTGCCGCAAAGACCAAGATGGAGGCCAGACCGATCAGTGTGCTGATGCCACCTGACTTGATTGCAGCCTTCATCTCGCTGGTCGGCAGGAATATGATGTCGTCGGATTCGAGCACCGGGTCAGGCGCTTTACCCTCCATAACCTTCTTGACGTCTACGCGAACGACCTTACGCACGCTTCCTTCGGTGCGAATAATGCGCAAATCACCCAGACGCCCCTCGTAACCAGGGCCGCCGCCAATTGCCGCCGCTTGTAGCAGGGTGAGCGGAGTGTTCTGTCGCAATGGAATCGCAGCCGGGGTTTTAAAGGCCCCGAGTAGATAGACGACGCCATCATTTGAAATTACGATGGTGTCTCCCGGGAAGACAGGAACATTTGCCTTCGCGCTGGTTGCAGGGTTGTTTCCCAGATCGACGATGATCGGCTGCGGCACACCCGGGCGGTTGATTGTAATCATGTGGCTCGCTGTCACGGGTAAACCACCGCCAGCAGAGAGTACATCGTACAGACGCCTTGAGCCGGCGACAGGAAGAACGCCATGCATCTCACCGCTCAGCGTGACGGTCTGGTTTGGCGATTCTGTGATGCTGATCGTTACCTGTGGATTGCGGTACATGCCAGCGCTTTCCATGCGCCGGGCAATGAGGGACTCAGCCTCTGCCAACGTCAAGCCTTCCACATGCACATCGCCAACCAGAGGTAATTGAACCGATCCATCAAGCCCAACACGGACTACGGGAGCGTAATCGGGCGTCGCGAATAAATGCACGGTGATCAGGTCGCCATGCATCAGATGAACGTCGCGCCCTTCGGGATAAAGGATGGCCGGATCGGTCGTGGGCGTCATCGGCTCATTCACGGTCGCGTTGCTGCTGAGGGCTGGCCCGCTGAACTGAGCCCACCCTTTGCTGCCCGTTGCAAAACACACCAAAATCGTCAGAGTGATCAATCCTGTTGCGCCATAAAAGGGGCGAAGAGTGCCAGAGGAAGATCCATGTTTGGTTCGCAGTCTCATCATCCTCTCCCACCTTTGCGGTCTCCAGTTCCAGCAGTGGCCTGCGATTCCCATCCTTCGGAATCGACACTGGAGTACGAGTACCCGGAGTAACCGTAGTAGCCGTAGTATTCAGGCGAATTCAGGTCGACCGCATTCAGCACAATGCCGGTGATGGGTGCTCCTGAGCGCAGCAGCAGGTCGCGCGCGCGTCGTACGACGTGCTTGCTGGATTTGCCGTGACGCACGACCAATACGACGGCATCCATCATGCGAGCAAGGATGACACCGTCTGTGACAGAGAGAATTGGAGGAGAATCAAGCACCACGTGGGTGTAGATATCGCCGCAACGCTTGAGCAGCTCCTCCATCGTCTCCGAGCCGAGCATTTCAGTGGGGAATGGAGGTACGGGGCCGCTGGGCAGGATGTCGAGATTTGGGATCTCAGGCACGTTCTGGACAGTGCCTTCGAGCGTGGTGGCGCCTGTCAGCACGGTGGTGAGACCTGTCTTTCCGTTCAACCCGAAGCGGTGGTGAATGTTTGGCCGCCTGAGGTCGCCATCGATCAGAAGCACACGGGTATCGCGCTGCGCCAGGATTGTGGCCAGGTTGCTTGCCGTCGTTGTTTTGCCTTCCGACGGGGTTGCGCTGGTCAACAGGATGAATTTGGGCGGATGGCCGGCGGTTGAAAGCAACAAGGAGGTTCTGAGTGAGCGGAAGGCTTCAGCAAACTGAGACTTTGGTTGTGTCAATACGCTGATGTTGCGCTGCGCAGTCGTGAGATGGCCTGCCTGCTCTGCGGACGAACGCCTTCCACGGGGAATGATCGCAAGAGAAGGCAGTTCCGTAACGCTTTCGATTTCGGCGATACTCCGCAGCCCGGTGTCCAGACTCTCCATCAGGAACGCAATGGCGATACCACCGAGAAGGCCAAAGGCCAGCGCTGTGAGGATGATGGTCGATTGCGGCTTCAATACCGGATTGGCCGGGGGGAGGGCCTGGTCGACTACGTCGATTTCCAGTGATTCCAAGCCTGCCTGTACGCTGGCGGTGCGCAGGCGTTGCAGCAGCCCGTCGTACAAGTTGCGCTCCGACTCGTACTCTCGCTGCCGGAGCGTGTACTCAACCAGATCATCACGAAGTTTGTAGGCGTCGGCTTTTTGCTGATCAAGTGCGGCTGTGGTCTGTTTTTCGTTGGCCTGCGCAACGATATAGCTTGATTTTGCCTGCAGCAGGAGGCGGCTTTCCTCGTCCTTAATCTCTTTGTCTAGTTCGTCGATCTGCGCTTTGACTGCTTTTGCCTGTGGATGGTTGGGGCCAAGGTTTGCTTCGAGCTGTGCATAGTTGGCCTTGTCTGTGGCGGCTTGTGCGCGCAGTTGGGTCAGTTCAGTCGCTGCTGTGCCCGGCGTTGTTTCAATGGATCCTTCGATTGAATTCGGGTCCATTCCGCTGAGTACGCGGTAGCGTGCTTCAGCGATAATTCTTGCCAACTCCGCCTGTCCTGCGGCCCTTGAGAGATCTTCGAGCGATGTGCTGATCTGATTGTGGTTCGGATCGAACCCCAGAATCCCCAACTGCTTCTGGAGGTCCATCATGCGTTCCTGGGAGTTTTCTACCTTCTGTTTCAGGTCGTCCAGCTGGCCTTCCATCCACTCTGAAACTCGCTGGGTCGAAGCGAACCGCGTCTCATAGCTGCGCTGGATATACGTGGAGATCACCTTATTGGCGATGTCGGCTGATAGCTTTGGGTCCAGGCTCGAGTAGCCGATGCTGATGATGTCCGTCTTGGGCACCAGGGTGACCTGAAGGAAGCTCTGCAGCCGATGGATGGTCGCCTGCCTGACGGCGGGATCATCCAGCGATACATGCGGTACAGGACCTTTCTTTTCGAGAAATGCAGGATTGTTTGCGAGATCCATATCGCGAGCGACGGTCAGCATCAGCGAGTCGCTCTTGAGTATCTCAATTTCCGTCATCATCTTCGTTGTAGTGTCGGTGTTGAAACCCTGCACTGCGCTTAGACGATATTCATTTGACGCTCCGGACCGCACCTGAATCCGGCCAAAAGAGGCAAACATTCTTGGCTGCGTTTCGGCGCGGAATATTCCGTAAACCAAGCTCGCCAGTATGGCCCAAATGAGCACCCACTTTCGCTTTCGGAGCGTAATGAGCGCTTCGGACAGGCTTGTGTCCGTTATCGTCGAGCTGAACACACCCTGGTTCGTCTCCGGCATGTTCATGCCAGGTGGCGTCTGCGTGTTTTGAAAAGCCATTACGGCTAGTCTACTCGACTGACTGTTCGCTAAGGAAGTAATCTGATAGGACAGGGGGCGGTATCTAGTTGATTTCCTGATTGCTGCCTGTTCTGCGACGGCGAAACCCGCAGAAACTTCAGATATCATCTTTTCGAGGTATATTCACTCCCCTTATGTCCAAAAGCATCCATATTGCCGTTGTAGGTTCCGGTTATGTTGGCCTTGTCGCTGCCGTCTGCTTCGCGGAGATGGGCCACGAGGTCATTTGCGTGGACAACGATGAGCGCAAAGTGGCGGCTCTTCAGGGGGGCGACACCCCGATCCACGAAAAGCATCTTCCGGAGCTGCTGGAGCGTTACCGCAATTCCCGTGTTCGCTTTACGACAGACCTGGCAGAGGCAACGCGCGCATCCGAGGCGATCTTTATCGCTGTCGGCACGCCACAGAGCGAGACGGGCGACGCCGACCTGTCTTATGTGGAAGCTGTTGCCTGCGAGATCGCTCGTTCTATCTCCAGCTACAAGGTAATCGTCGAAAAAAGCACCGTCCCTGTTTACACAAACGAGTGGATCTGCCGCGCACTGGAGCGCAATGGCGTTCCGCGCCAGCTCTTCGATGTTGTCTCAAACCCCGAGTTTCTGCGTGAAGGCACTGCCGTGGTCGACTTTCTTCACCCCGACCGCATCGTGGTGGGCGCTGATGGAAACCGTGCAGCATCGCTGCTGCAGGACATCTATTCGCCTCTGACCACGGGGAAATACTATGAGGTTGCGGACGCCATTGCTGGCGAATGCGGCGCCTCCGATCCGCCGCAACTGCTGCTGACCTCGACCAAGAGCGCGGAGATTATCAAGCACGCCTCTAACGCATTTCTGGCGCTCAAGATATCGTTCATCAACGCAGTTTCAAACCTCTGCGAGGCGGCGGACGCTGACGTAGAGCAGGTTGCGCGAGGGATGGGACTCGATAGGCGCATCGGTCCTCGGTTTTTGCGTCCTGGCATTGGCTATGGCGGCTCGTGCTTCCCGAAGGATGTTGCTGCTTTCCGTTCAGTGGCGGAACAACTGGGCATTGACTTCGGTCTTCTGACTGAGGTGGAGAAGATTAACGCACAGCAGAAGAAGCGTTTCCTTGCCAAGATCCGCTCTGCCCTTTGGACGCTGCGCGGCAAGCGGCTCGGCGTGCTTGGGCTCGCATTTAAGGGGGAGACGGACGACATTCGGGAATCGCCAGCTCTCGACCTGGTCAGAATGCTACTGGCGGAGGGCTGCAATCTGACCGTGTATGATCCGGCAGCTATGCCTCGTACAAAGGAAGCTCTACCCGAAGGCTCCAACCTGCGCTATGCAACCGACGCTTACACCGCCGCCAGTGGTGCGGACGCGCTGGTGATTCTTACCGACTGGCAGGAGTTTGCTGCGCTCGATCTTGTACGCCTGAGTAAGTCGCTTCGTTATCCGATCGTGATCGACGGACGCAATCTGTATGAGCCACAGAAGATGGTAGACCATGGATTTACGTATCTGAGCGTAGGTCGCGCTGTAGGGCATCCAGTCCGTGCTGCTTTAGCCGCCGCCAATTAGGTTCGCGATAGCTGCACCGGACCCTATAGCTGCGCCGGGCCCTCGCGTGATAAACATTAACATCGCATGAAATTCAAGCGTGCAAACCGCAGATTGTGAAGGGTAATAACTGATGGCGTCTCAAACGATTCTTGTCACGGGAGCAGCAGGCTTTCTCGGCTCTCATCTCTGTGACGCCCTCTTCGCCGAAGGAAACTCTGTGATCGGCGTGGATAATTTTTCGACGGGAAACCGGGACAACGTAGCCCATCTTGCGAGCCAATCGCGCTTCAAGCTGGTCGAGCACGACATTACCAGGCCTTTCGACCCGGGCAAGGTGGACTATGTCTTCAATCTTGCCTCGCCAGCCAGCCCCATCGACTATAGCCGCCTAGGTGTTGAGACGCTGATGGTCGGTTCGGCAGGCACGGTCAACATGCTTGACCTGGCCAGGAAGTACAACGCGGGTTTTCTGCATGCTTCCACGTCAGAGTGCTATGGCGACCCCGAAGTGCATCCTCAGGTAGAGACTTACTGGGGCAATGTGAATCCCATCGGGCCGCGATCGGTGTATGACGAGGCCAAACGCTTCTCAGAGGCTGCGGCGATGGCGTATCACCGTTATTACGGGGTCAATACGCATCTTGTGCGTATCTTCAACACATATGGTCCGCGTCTTCAGCCGAACGACGGCCGCGTCATCTCCAACTTCATGATTCAGGCGCTGCGTGGCGAACCGCTCACGATCTATGGTGATGGCTCGCAGACTCGCAGCTTCTGCTATGTCTCTGATCTGATCGAAGGCATTCTCAGGCTCTCTCGCTCTGACGAGCACCTGCCTGTCAACATTGGCAATCCGAACGAGTTCACCATTCTGGAGTGTGCGCACGAGGTCCTGGTCGCAACCGGGTCGAAGAGTGAGCTCATCTTCAAGCCTCTGCCCCAGGATGACCCGACCCGCCGGCGCCCTGACATCACACGTGCGAGGGCCGTGCTTAGTTGGGAGCCTTCCATTAATCTGCGCCAAGGACTCGAAAAATCACTCGCTTATTTCAAAGCGTGCACGAATGGTTCCTCGAAACACTAAGTGCAACCCAAGGCATTGGCATGAGTGCGAAACGCCTTCGGTTGAATATTCTGGGTACTCCGCAATTCAATGATTGTCGGGTGAAGGTTTTATTTCAAATAGGTTTGCAGCTTCGGGAACCATGTCAACTGGACCGCTACGATTGAGTTCTTTTGTAAGCCTGGCTTGTAGATAGGAGCCTTCCAGCCCTCATACTGATACCAGCTATTGAGTTCAAAGTCAGGCGTAATTCGTTTGAGCACACTGATCTTGAACTGGTTCTGTGTGGTGCCATCGGCGATGAAGTCTTTGGGCGTCTTCTTGTTCAGGTATTCCAACTGCACCCACTCGTTGCCCGAAAGCTGATAGGTCAGCCATGCCTGACCGCCTTTGGCCTCGCGGCCGATCCAGTCGCCCATAATAAAACCCTTGTTCGTGTAACCCTGATTCTGGACGACTTCCCAATAATTGAACATTCCTTGATTGCTGCGAGAGACACCAGGGTCAGTCGTTACAGCTTCGGCTCGAAAAGAAAGCCGCGGCATGCCAGGGAACTGGGAGATGTAGAGACCTGTCCGGTAAGCTGCTCGTCGCGGCGCGCTGATCGGGGTTACGTCATCATGTGAGATCGAGTCCACATAAAGCGTCGCATAACGGCGGACGAAGGGCAGGCGGTAGGAGAAGTTGAAGTCGCTGAAACGGGCCCCCGGATCAGTCCGCGAGTATTTGACCGCCGCTGTCGTATCGCTGGTGTTGAAGAAACCATGCAGAAACGTATGCAGCGTCACCGGCTCATGCCCCGCTCCACCAAAGATGATTGTGCGCTGGAAACCGAACTCGAAGTCTCTCATCGGGCGAAATGAGAACATCTCCGAATGGACATAGGGGTGGTTCGGCGATGTATGACCTTTTAAGCTGCCATAAAAGAAGTCATAGCGCACCGGACCCAGAACGTCTGAAATTAATGGAATGTGGAGCGGCTCTACACGATCTACTCGAAACGAATAGATATTTTCCGCATTATTCGACCAAGCCATAGCCCCACCCTGCGCGGGTCCGAGCCATGCATCGGATTTGCCGCCTGAGATCTCATGCCCGAGCAGATGAAATGAGAGCGACCCTTCCACGATACGAAATGGATTCTGAGATGAGATGGGACCTTCAGGGATCGTTGCCTGTGGCGCATTTGGCGGCGTATAGAGGATTTCATCTCCCAGCGACAACTGCTGCGCCAATGCTAATGGATATCCTGTCGCTGACGGTGCATGCTGATATTCGCCGCGCAGGTACAACGAGAAGCGTCCCCACTCATTTGCTGTTGAGAACCCAGTGATGTTGTTGAAGCCCGGCTCATAGGGGCGTCCATAATCGTTGTTGAGCGTCTGCCCAAGATGAAAACTATCCTGAAGTGTCGAGCCGCCGATGCCCATCACACGTGTGTAGGCAGACTGCAAACCGTATACAGCGCCCCGTTGTGCTCCCGAAGGCGGGACTTCTGTGCTTAACTCGTCCAACAGTTTCGCAAGCAATTCCTGCGCTTGCTCGTCATTGCTGTTGACGATCTTGTCCTTTGACTGGAGCAGCATGTGCAGCGCGCTCTGGCGCGTCCATGGACGCATGCCAAGGAACATCGTGTCCAGATAGCCCATGGAGTAGAGCCGCGTCATTGCGGGATAGACCCAGCTATCGACCGGAATGAAGACCGATCCGAGGTCGTCGGAACTGGTGGTCTCTCCTGCTGGACCATAGGCAGGCCGCGCCTGAGCCGTGCCAGTTGGAGAGGCCGGAGTCGCCGGTGTCTGCTGAGGGGCAGTCGTTGCAGCGGGTTGCTGTTGTTGAGCTGTAGGCGCGGGTCTTGCAGGGATGGAGCTCGCCGGTTCCTGCGTTGGGGCAGGTATTGACTCAGGCGCCGTGGAAGGCGATTGCGTCTGGGAAAAAGCAGTCGTGGCGGACACGGCCAAAGCCGCAAGACAAAGAAGAGTTCTGGTTCGCAAGCGCACCTCAGACGGCGGAGTGACGTTCACTCCCTACAGTGTAAATCCCAGGTTAAGTTTGGAGGCCTATCTTTGGATACGCTGGCGCTGTGCCCTGCGTTCCGCTTCAAGGTGCTTTTGATAGGCGCGACCTACGCCATTCAGCCATGTTTTGCCCGAGACCTTGCGGTCGAGCAGGAACTTCTGCATCAGCGGGATTGGACCATTCTGTGCTTCGTGGCCGTGCGATGGACGCAGTGTATGGCACTCAATCAGCACCGCGCTGCCATCGCCGCGAGCCCGGCCGATTGACTCCTGGGCCACGCGGTAGAGCGCAACGGCGTCGTCGGCGTCCACTGGAAAGCCAGGCAAACCGAGTTTGTGAGCGAGTGCACAAAGGTTCCTGTTCCCATGCCCAGGGAGCACGACAAAGATGATTGGCAGCTCCATCTCAGCCGCAATCTTCAATAAGCTGCTCCACTCCGCGTCAGAGAGATCACGACTTTGCGCGTATGCCATCACCAGGTTTGGCCGCCGCGTGGCCTTGATGGAGGCTGCGGCCCCCGTGGCCATTGTCAGCCGAGTAAGCGCATTCTTTGTCCAGGGAAGGGGCGCTATCTTCTGCGGTCTCGTTTGGCTCGGCAACTTCCTGGCGAGGATGGTGTCGAGGCGCCGCAGCAGAGAATGGACACTCCCTCCGGTGATCATGTGCATGACGACGCTTTCGTGCGAGTCGCTGATGAGATCGCCGCTGCCCAGACCGATTGCGGTGCTCACGCGGCAGGCCTCTTCGCCGCGCGTGGATTTGAATGCGACCTTTGCGCGAGTTGCGGCCTGCACTGCAAAGTCGTCCAACGCTCTGGCCTCGGACATCAGCGTATATATTTCGCGCAGTCTTTTGTTCGGCACCAGCGGGTTCTCATGCGGCTTCGAATTGCTCAAGCAGACTCCTCCATCCCTACACACAACGTATACAAAGAGAGGGTTCCCAAGGGAACCCTCTGCTGTTAATCCATGCCAAATGGCTAAGCTCTGGCCGGGTCGCTCGCTTCAACGTCGATCCCGAGCTCGGCAAGGGCCTTCTGTGCGTCCTTTGCTTTGAGCTTGCCCTCGCGTGCGAGCTTCGAAAGCGCCGCGCCTGCAATCGACTCGGCGTTGATCTCGAAGTGCCTGCGCAGGTGCTCGCGGTTGTCGCTGCGCCCAAAGCCATCGGTCCCGAGCGAGACAAGCCGCGAAGGCAGCCACGGCGACAGTGCGTCGGGCAGTGTCTTCATGTAGTCGCTGGCGGCGACGATCGGTCCCTTGAAGCCGCCCAGCGCCTCCAGCAGATACGGCGTGCGTTCCTTCTCGGTGGGATGCAGCCGGTTCCAGCGCTCGACGGCCAGCGCGTCGCGGCGAAGCTCGGTGTAGCTGGTCACGCTCCAGACATCGGCCTGGATGTTGAACTTCGTAGCCAGGATATCTTGCGCGCGGAGCACCTCGTTCAGGATGGTGCCGCTGCCGAACAGTGCGACCGCAGCCTCGCCCGTGGCAGGCTTCAGCTTGTAAAGACCGCGCAGAATACCTTCGGTCACGCCCTCGGGCATCTCGGGCATTGCGTAGTCTTCGTTGTACATGGTGATGTAGTAGAAGACGTTCTCGCCCTTCTCGTACATGCGGCGGATGCCGTCCTGAATGACGACGGCCATCTCATACGCATAGGCAGGGTCGTAGCTGACGCAGGTCGGCACGGTGCTGGAGAGCACGAAGCTGTGTCCGTCCTGGTGCTGCAGGCCTTCGCCGAGCAGAGTTGTGCGGCCTGCTGTGCCGCCCATCAGGAAGCCCTTGCCGCGTGCGTCGGCGAAAGCCCACACCATGTCGCCGATGCGCTGGAAGCCGAACATCGAGTAGTACATGTAGAAGGGAATTGACGGCACGCGGTAGTTCACATACGCGGTGCCGGCGGCGGTGAACGAGGCCATCGAACCAGCTTCGGTGATGCCCTCTTCGAGAATCTGCCCGTCCTTCTCCTCGCGGTAGCTCAGGAGCATGTCTTTGTCGTGCGGCTCGTACTTCTGCCCTTCGGGAGCGTAGATGCCGACCTGCTTGATGGCCGATTCGAGTCCGAAGGTGCGGCCTTCGTCCGGCACGATGGGGACAATCAGCTTGCCGATCTTCGGGTCCTTCATCAGGTGGCGGAGGATGCTGACGAATGCCATCGTGGTCGAGAGTGCTCGACCCTTTGAACCGCCCAACCACTCCTTATATGCGTCCAGTTCAGGCGCCTTGAAGTTGAGCTCCGGCACCTTCCTCGACGGAAGATAGCCGCCAAGTGCAGTGCGGTGTTCCTGCAAGTACTGCATCTCGGGGGAATCAGGAGTTGGGCGGTACGGCGTTCCATGCACGGCCGCTTCCTGTGGAATGGGAATATCAAACTGCTTTACGAACGCCGCGAGGCCGTCGTCAGTCAGCTTCTTCTCGTTATGCGTTGCGTTGCGTGACTGAGCCGTACCCATGCCGTAGCCCTTGACGGTCTTGGCGAGGATGACGGTTGGCCCGCCCTTGTGTTCAACGGCGCGCTTGTAGGCGTTATAAATCTTGGTTGCGTCATGTCCGCCGCGATGCAGGCGAATCAATTCCTCATCGGTGTAATCCTTCACTAGTTCGAGTAGTTCAGGGTACTTGCCGAAGAAGTGCGAGCGCAGGAACGCGCCGTCCTTGGCCTTGAAGGTCTGGAAGTCGCCATCGACGCACTCTTCCATGCGCCGCAGCAGCAGGCCGGTATGATCTTTTTCGAATAGTGCATCCCAGTCCGCGCCCCAGATGACCTTGATGACGTTCCAGCCAGCACCACGGAAGACGCCTTCAAGTTCGTCGATGATGCGCTTGTTGCCGCGCACCGGGCCATCGAGCCGCTGCAGGTTGCAGTTGACCACGAAGATCAGGTTGTCGAGCTTCTCGCGTGCGCCGAGCGAGATTGCGCCGAGCGTATCAACTTCATCCGTCTCGCCGTCGCCGAGGAAGGCCCAGACCTTGCGGTCGGTGTGCTTCAGCAGGCCACGGTTTTCGAGATAACGCATGAAGCGTGCCTGATAGATGGCGTTCAGCGGTCCGATACCCATCGAGACGGTGGGGAAGTTCCAGAAGTCCGGCATCAGCCATGGGTGCGGATACGATGACAGGCCTGGCGTCTCGCGCAGCTCGTGGCGGAAGTTCTTCAGGCGATTGTCGTCGAAGCGGCCCTCAAGATAGGCGCGGCCATAGACTCCGGGCGAGGCGTGGCCCTGAAAGTAGACGAAGTCGCCCGGCTCGTCGCCGTATTTGGCGTGGAAGAAGTGGTTGAAGCCTACCTCGAGCAGCGTGGCCAGCGAGGAGTAGGTCGAGATGTGCCCGCCGATGCCTGCGTCCTTTTTGTTCTGCCCATGGACCATCGCCATGGCGTTCCAGCGAATGAGCGCCTCGATGCGCTTTTCGAGCTTGCGGTCGCCGGGGTAGGGGACTTCGTCGTGCCTGGGGATCGTGTTGCGATAGGGCGTTACCGTCTCGCTGGGGGTGGGCACGCCGGCCTCGCGCGCTCGTTGGCGGAGCGTGCTCAAAAGGGCCGCACCATGCTCCCAGTTGTCCGCGACGACGTCGTCAAACGCCTCAATCCACTCGGACATCTCCTCGGTAAAATCCTGTGCAGCCGGAGTCTCCAACTTCGTTGTCATAACTGATCCTTATGCCCCCATATCGCGGTCTGTATTTAAGATAAATCTTCATACGAGGAACGTCATCTCCCTGCCAATAACCGCACAGACTGGTTACGGGCGTGTAACGGGCCTGGCTTTTGACACTCGAAGTAAAATTTCCAAAGCCTGCATCCGAACTTTAGGGGCGAGATAGGGAAGTTCCATGCTGCTGCTCTGGAAACACTTTGCCATCGCCTTCAGCGCTCTGCTGCCGCTGGTGAACCCGCTTGGCTCCGCGTTGATCTTTCTGGGGCTTGTGGGTGACGCGCCGCCGCCTGTCTTTCGCGCTCTGGCTCGCCGCATCGCCATCAACACGGTCATCTTCTTCGCCATTGTCGACCTGGTGGGCTCGACGATTCTCGACTTCTTCGGGATCTCGCTGCCGATTGTGGAGTTCTCCGGCGGCATCGTGATCGCGGCCATCGCGTGGACGATGCTGAACCAGAGCGATCCTTCTCCAGACACGGAGAAGGTGCAGGCCGCGGTGCAGATCCAGGCCAGCGACGTGGAAGGGAAGCTGTTGCAAAAGAGTTTTTATCCATTTACGTTTCCCATTACAGTTGGCCCGGGATGCATCGTCGTGATGCTAACCCTAAGCGCGCACCTTCCCCAGCACCCGCTTACCGACTCAGTCTTTGCGCATGCAGGCCTGATGCTCGCCGTCGTGCTTCTTAGTGCGACTGTCTATTTTTGCTACGCCTACGCACCACGCCTCACCCGGGCCATCTCACCTTCGACGGCACACGGCATTCTGCGCGTCATCTCCTTTATCCTGCTTTGCATCGGAGTGCAGATTGCCTGGAACGGGCTGGAGCCGCTGCTGAGAAGCGTTTTGCACAAGTAAGATTGGATTGAGTTATGGATACCTCCGCGCCGCTGATCGCCGTTGTTGAAGACGAGGAACACCTCGCACAGGGGCTGCTCTTTAACTTGCAGGCCGATGGCTACCGCACACGTCACGAGGCCGACGGCGATGCGGCGCTTGCCTGGCTGATGAATCCGGACGAAGAGATTGCGGCTGTGATTCTGGATTGCATGCTGCCGGGAACCGATGGCTTTGAAATCGCCCGCGCGCTGCGGAGGGCACAGCGTTACACTCCAATACTGATGCTGACTGCGCGAAGCCGGCCCGAGGATATTCTCGAAGGCATCGAGGCGGGTGCCGACGACTACCTTCCCAAGCCGTTCGATCTGAATATCCTGCTCGTTCGGCTCAAGTCGCTTCTGCGCCGTACCGCATGGCACAGCGCAGCCATTGTGGAACAGCAGGCGCCGCCAGACGAGTACGCCTTCAACCATCGGACTATTCGTTTCGACACGCTTGAGCTCATCGCGCCCAACCGCATGACGCACCTGACGGTGATGGAGGCCGACCTGCTCCGCCACTTCACAAGCCACCAGGGTGAGATTGTCTCGCGCAAGGACATTCTCGAACAGGTGTGGCGCGTTCATGAAGACACCGATACGCGGGCCATCGACAACTTCATCGTCCGCCTGCGCCGCTATATCGAAGACGACCCCGCCCAGCCGAAGCACCTTGTCACCGTGCGTGGCATCGGGTATCGGTTTTTGCCGAATCCATAAAAGCGCGCAGGAATCCAATGGATGTTGCCGGTGAGGCTTCTGCTCGCTTCTCCCGGCCGCGAACAGCCTCGCTCCGCTATAAACTAAATCTGCACGTTCATGCGCATCTTTACCCGCTACATCCTCCGCGAAGTCACCTCGCACGCTCTGCTCGGAGGAGCGCTGTTCACCTTTGTCATCCTGATGCGCGACCTCGGCAAGGTGCTCGACCTTGTGGTGCGCGACTCCGCTTCGTTCGGCGACGTGCTGCGCATCATCGCCTATACGCTACCCCCTGCGTTGACCGTCACGATCCCGATGGCTGTGCTGGTCGGCATCCTGCTCGGTCTCTCGCGGCTCGCTGCCGACAGCGAAATCACCGCGATGCGCGCCAGTGGCATGGGCGCGCTCGACTTTGTCGGCATCGTCTCAATCGTCTCTGCCGTCGGGCTTGCCCTGAGCCTTTTCAACTCGCTCTACCTTGCGCCGCGTGCGGCGTCCGGGCTCATCTCGATGGGAGAAACGCTCAAAAACTCGCAGGCGTCGTTCGAGGTCCAGCCGCGCGTCTTCTATGAAGACTTCAAAAACTACGTTCTCTACATGCAGGATGTAACGCCAGGCGCTGGTGCGGCCAAGTGGCGGCACGTTTTTCTCGCCGACCTCACCCAGCCGGCGACGCCTCACATCACGACCGCTGACAGCGCCATCGTGGTTGCCGGTGCGCCTAATTCTCCCGATGCGCAGACTATCCGGCTGCATCTGCTGAATGGAGGGCAGCACGAGATATCGCCAACGAACCCGGCACAATACGACATCTCCACCTTCAGCTCGATGGACATTCCCATCCAGACAGAGGCGCCGGGCGACACGCATCTGGGTCGTCTCGACACGCCCATCGTCGCGCTCTCTCTGCCCGAGCTTTGGCGCCGCGGCCGTGCGTATGATGCGAGCAACCCGGACCATCCACCGTCTATCTACCGCATCCAGTTCAACAAGCGGTTTTCGTACCCGTTTGCCTGTCTCGTTCTGATGCTGATCGGCGTGCCTCTCGGCCTCGCCTCGAAGCGTGGAGGCAAATCCACCGGCTTTGTCCTCACGATCGTTCTCGTCTTTATCTACTACTTTCTCTCGTCGGTCGGAGAGGCGTTTGCTAAATCAGGAAGGCTGTCGCCGTTTCTGGGCATATGGGGTGCGAACCTCATCTTCGCTGCTGCGGGCGCGTTCTTTCTGTATCAGATGTCGCGCGGCGGCGTTGCGCTTGGCGTCTTCGCCAGCATCGGCGCATGGCTCAGCAACCTCGCTACCCGGCTGACCAGCGGCGCAGGCCCAGACAGTCTCGCCAGCCGCCTGACACCCGATGTCGCTACGTTGCTTCGCCGCTTCCGCAGCACCTTCCGCGTACAGTTTCCACTGCTGCTCGACGACTACGTCATGCGCGAGTACGCCACGAACTTCGGCCTCGTGCTCTTTTCTTTCTCCACGCTATTCGTCATCTTCACTTTCTTCGAGCTGATCGGCGACATCTTCCGCAATCGCACGCCACTGGTCACGGTTGGCGAATACCTCATCAATCTCATTCCGTTCATCCTCTACAACGTCACTCCGCTTTGCGCTCTCGTTGCCGTGCTCATCACGTTTGGCGCGCTCAGCCGCACGTCGGAGATGACGGCGATGAAGTCCTCGGGCATCAGTCTCTACCGCATCATCACGCCAGTGCTTGTGACGACGCTGCTGATCTCCGCAACGCTCTTCGCCTTCGACGAGCTTTACCTTCCTGCTGCCAATCGCCGCCAGGAAGCGTTGCGCTCGATCATCAAGGACAAGCCGGCACAGACATTTCTGCGCCCCGACATCAACTGGATATCCGGCGAGACGACACATAACGGCGACCCCTCGCGCATCTTCTACTACCAGTTCTTCAACGCGGACAAAGACAGTTTCGCCAACATCACCGTCTTCGAGTTCGACCCCAACACCTTCGCGCTGGTGAAGCGCATCTTCGCTACTTCGGCCAACTGGGACCCGCGGGTGAATAGCTGGGTCTTTGTGAATGGGTGGGAACGCACCTTCTCTGGTGAGACCGTCTCCAACTACCAGCCGTTCACCGTCACCACGTTCCCTGAGGTCAAAGAGCAGCCCTCGTACTTCAAAAAGGAGTTCCTGCCTTCGCAGGAGATGTCCTACGCGGAGCTCTCGCACTACATTGACGACCTGCGCCAGTCTGGCTTCAACACGCGGCAGCTCAGCGTGCAGCTCAACAAGAAGCTGGCGTATCCGCTCATCACGCTGGTGATGGCAATCCTTGCCATACCATTCTCGCTCTCCATGGGTCGCAAAGGCTCGCTTGCAGGCATCGCCACGGCGATTGGCCTGGCAATTACCTACTGGGTTGTTGCGCTCTTGTTTGAGTCGATGGGCAACGTCAACGCGCTGCCTCCGCTGCTTGCCGCCTGGACGCCTGATCTGCTCTTCGGCATCGCCGGAGTCTATTTATTGCTGCGGACATCCACCTGAGATTTATTTGCTGGCAGGAGTGATCGCCGTGGCGGGCAGGACCTCGTTCATGCTGCCGGAGCGATAGCCCTGGGTGTCGAGCGTGACGTAGCGAAAGCCAAGCGGCTTCAGGGCAGCGGTGATCCGGTCCAGCATCTCGATCGTCAGCGCACCTGCAAGCGCATCGCGAGCGATCTCGATGCGTGCCAGCTCGCCATGATGGCGGACGCGTACCTGCCGAAAACCGAGCTTGTGGAGCGCGTCTTCGGCCTGTTCAACCTGCGATAGATTTTCGCGCGTGACCGGCCTGCCATATTCAATGCGCGAAGCAAGACACGCTGATGCTGGTTTATCGGCAAGCGAAAGTCCGGCCTCACGCGCCAGCTGGCGAATCTCAGGTTTGGTGAGCTGCGCGGTTACCAGCGGAGCCACAGCGTGGTGCTGGGCCGCAGCCCGCTGGCCCGGGCGGAAGTCGCCACGGTCGTCGAGATTCATCCCATAGGCGATGTGCCGAAAGCCGCGTTCCGCGCGCGTCTGCTCCATGCGGGTGAAGAGTTCGTCTTTGCAATGGAAGCAGCGCTGCGCATCGTTACGCTGATAATCGGGATCATCCAGTTCAGCGGTCTTGAGCACTTCGAGCGGAATATTGTGCTCGGCTGCAAAGACGCTCGCCGCGGCAAGCTCAGCGCGCGGCAGTGAAGGCGAATCGGCGATGACCGCAAGCATCCTGTCCCCGAGCACATTGTGCGCCGCCCACGCAAGATAAGCCGAGTCCGTTCCGCCCGAGTAAGCAACGAGCACACTGTCCAGTTCCTCAAGAGCGGAGCGCAGTGCCGCGGATTTTTGTGCGAGGTCCATGCCTGCCTTCATGGTAAGGCTTTTGAGGCTACGCATGCACCTCGCGCTGTTTCGGCTAGCGGAGATGGGCTAGCGGAGATGGTCGAGGCGCTCAATCATCACGTCGGTCGACTTGATGAGAGCAGCGGCGGTGTCGCCCTTCTTCAGATGAAGCTCGCGCACAGCGCCGGCGGTGATGATGGAGGTGATATAGGCGTCACCAACAGCGAGCACTACCTCTGCAAGCAGGCCTTCAATTTGGATGCTGACGACCTTCCCGGCAAGCTGGTTGCGCCCGCTCACCTGGCGGAAGCGCTCGCGCGATTCTGTGGCGGGCTTGGACTTGTCTTTGGCGAGAAATGGCTTAAGCGATGACTCTGGGATGCGATGGTGACCGCCTGGCGTCTGCACAGTCTTGAGCTTTCCACCAAGAATCCATTGTTTGATGGTGGGATAGCTGATGCCAAGAAGGCGGGAGGCTTCACGTGGAGTCAGCATGTGCGCGGTGGTGGGCATGGCATAGATGTTGTAGCACTTTTGCCTGCGCTATGCACCTGTAAATCCCGGCGCATATACTGCCTGTTCAGAGACGAGGTGCGTATGCGGTGTCGAGGAATCGTCGCAGGAGCAGCCCTTGCCGTGTTCGCAGTTGCCGGCCTGGGCGCGCAGATGAATATGTCCGGTCACGACATGGGTATGCAGATGAAGGACGTTCCTGCTCCGGACAAGCTGCCCGCGCCGGTGAAGATGACCGGCATCGGCAACAGCTATCTGGCGATTAAGGCGACACCCGAGGCGCAGGCGTGGTTCGAGCAAGGCTTGAATCTGTTGCACGATTTCTGGGATTACGAGTCGGCGAAGGCCTTTGAGCAGGGGATTCGCGTGAACCCAAACTGCGCGATGTGCTACTGGGGGCTTTATCAGGCGCTGATGATGCGCACTGGGAAGACGACTGCTTATACCGATGCGGCGCTGGCGAGCGCAGTCCGTTTGAGAAAGAAGGCGGGAAAGCAGAGCCAGCCTTATCTTGACGCAGCTGTTGCGGACAACGGTGTCGAAGTTGGCCCGGGAAAGAACGTAAAGGAGATCGCCATCTGGCGCGAAGCCGTGAAGAAGTACCCGAAGGACCTGCAGGCGAAGATATTTCTGGCCGAGAGCGTCCGCGATGGCTACGACGAGAACGGCAATCCCAGGAAAGGGCAACAGGAGGCGATCTCGATCCTTGAAGAGGTCTTGAAGCAAAAGCCGGACGACTCGGCCGCGAACCACTATTGGATTCATGCGATCGAGCCGGGCGCGCACCCTGAGCAGGCGTTGCACAGCGCGACTGTGCTGGCGGGTCTGGCCCCGGCCTCTGGGCACATGGTCCACATGCCTGGACACATCTTCTATCGCGTAGGCGACTATGCGCAGGCAGAGCATTGGTTCGCTGCTTCAACTGCGGTTGACGAGAGCTACATGCGCGAACAGCACGTGAGCGTTGACGATGACTGGAACTACATCCACAACCTGATGTATGGCGTTGCAAACCTGATGGAGGAGGGCAAGCTGCATGATGCCGTCCTGCTTTCGCGCAAGCTTCCAGGTGGTCGTGGCGAGGATGCTGCGACGTTGTACATAGGCTCGCCGCGCGATGGAATAGCGCGTCTGGATGAGCAATTACCGGTTGCGATGCGACTGGGCGACTGGGCCGGAGTCGAGAAGATGGCGGCGGAGAGCAAGCCTGAGGCGCGTTTTGAAAACCTGAACCTGTTGGCTGGACAGTTAAAAGACTTTGCAGCAGGAATGCTGGCCGTTGAAAGCGGCGATGTAGCTGGAGCGCAGACCTCTTCGCTGCGATTGGACGCTGCGCTCTGGCGCATGTGGGAGCAGATGAAGGACGCGCCGAAGCCAAAGAAGCCGTCGCCATCCGCGCCGGTACAGGTGGCTGTGATGCCGGACGCGCTGCCCGGCCCGCTGCTGTCGAATCTGGCAGTGATGTCGTTGGAGTTGCGAGCTTCGATCCTGGCGGCACAAAAAAAGTTGCCGGAGTCGAAGAAGGTTTTCTCTGAAGCCGCGCGTGAAGAGAAGGAGCTGGGCTACCGCGAGCCTCCCGTCTATATCCGTCCAGTGGGCGAAACCGAGGGCGCAGCCCTGATGCGTGCGGGAGACTACACCGGAGCGCATGCCGCTTACGTAGCGGCGCTCGCAGAGCGGCCGAAATCAGGCTTCGGCTTGTACGGCGAAGCACAGAGCAGCGAAGCCGCAGGCAACATGGCACAGGCGCGCAAAGAATATGCGGAGTTTCTCACGGTCTGGAAAAATGCCGACCAGAGGCTGCCGGAGCTCGCGCACGCACGCGAATACCTGGCCGGTGAGAAGGTCCTGGCTAGCACAAGCGCAGCACCGAAAAACTAAATAGCCTTACTGGTATTTGCTGTTGAACTCGTTCCAGATATCAGCATCAACGGGCACACCCAGCCGCATGTTCTCTTCTCTCAACTGCAGCGTTTGCTCACCCGGATAGCGAAGAGGCTTGTCGGCGTTGAGCGGCGTTGTGCCATGCAGATGATCGATGATGCCGTCCGCAATGCCCGTCAGTTCGCCAGCAGGAGCAAGGTTGGCCGGGTCAATCGCAAGAAAGACCTGCGACTGTCCAGCCTCGCGAAGCGGGTCCAAGCCAAGTTGATACGTCGCCAACCCACCGGAGAGCATTGCGCCTACCATGTCGAGCACAAGTGACAGCCCCGATCCTTTCCAATAGCCGATGGGCAGCGCACGTTGCGTAGCTTCAATCGCTGCGGCATCCGTGGTGAGATTGCCTTTCTCGTCGAAGCCGCCGGGGACGGGCAGCGGCGCATTGCGCTTGCTGTAGGCCGCGAGCGTTCCATAGGAAAACTGCGACATCGCCATGTCAAGCACGATATGGCCTTCGGGGCGCGGAACGGCGATGACGAGTGGGTTGTTGCCAACCGTAGGTACGGCGGTTCCCCATGCGGGAAGATTGGGCAGCGTGTTCGACCAGCAGAGCGCGAAGAGTCCAGTCTCCGCCGCGAGCCAGCCGTATGTTCCGCCACGCATCCAGTGATTGGTGTTGGCTAACGCAAGCGCAGCGACGCCGTGCTCTTTGGCCAATGTGATCGTGCGCTGCATTGCGGCGTAAGCATTCAGATTGCCTATACCACGATGCCCATCCCATCGCTCGATGGCTCCAAATGTTGTGGTTAGAGTAGGCTCTGCGTGGACATTAATGCTGCCGTTCCGCACCATCGCGGCAAAGCGCGGGAAACGATTGAGGCCGTGTGTGTAGACCCCATCGCGTGTAGTCTCTGCAAAGAGACGCGCACTGAGCGCAGCACGCTCTTCCGAGAGTCCCAGGTGCAACATGGCTTTGCGGAGTGCGGCATAAAGATCGTCGAAGGAAACTCGCATCATGGTTCCATGCTAAAACGCGACAGAGAGCAGGGAAGAGTGGCCGGAGAAAGTTCGTGCATCTTTAGTTTTCATTTGTAAAAGCCATTTGTTAAACCTGATTGCTATTGGTAACTTTGAAAGTGCAACCGGTTTGAGGAGCGTCTGAATGGATGTGGTGAAAGCAATGCGTGGCGCGGTGGCCCCGAAGCCTAGAATAGCAAGGCCTATCGTATTAGTAGGTGCAGGCGGCATCGCGCACGATGCTCATCTTCCTGCCTACAAAAAGGCAGGTTTCGAGGTGGTTGCCATAGTAGATCGTGACCGTGCGAAGTCCGAAGCGCTGGCGGAAAAATTTGGTATTCCGTTTGTTGCAACGACGATTGCTGAAGCAGTTGCCTACGCCCCCAAGGACGCGGTCTTCGATTGTGCCGTACCCGCTCCTGCGCTGACGAGCGTGTTGCCTCAATTGCCGGAGGGTGCGGCAGTGTTGCTGCAAAAGCCGATGGGCGAAACGCTGGCAGAGGCAACAGCGATACTGAACATCTGCCGCAACAAGGGACTCGTGGCGGCGGTGAACTTTCAACTGCGCTGGGCTCCCAACATGCTCGCAGCCCGGGCCCTGGCTGGAACGGGCGCGCTCGGCGAGTTGCACGACATGGAAGTTTCAGTGAGCTGCCACATGCCGTGGGAGCTTTGGAGCTTCCTGAAGACCGCACCACGCCTGGAGATTCTCTACCATTCGATCCACTACGTCGACCTCGTGCGTGCATGGTTCGGCAACCCACGCGGCGTTTACGCAAAGACGATGAGAAGCCCGCGAACGCCCGATCTTGCCGCGACCAAAAGCGTGATGACGTTCGACTATGGCGATGACAAGCGCGTCTTCATCGCAGCGAACCATAGCCATGCCTTCGATCCTAAGATGCAGCGTAGCTTTGTTCAGTGGGAGGGCATGACTGGCGCCATGCGCGCTCGGATGGGCGTCAACCTTAACTACCCCATTGGCCTTCCCGACAACCTCGAATACATCGTGAGCGGAGACAGCGGCTGGAAAGACGCGCCCGTCAGTGGCAACTGGTTTCCCGACGCCTTCATGGGCTCGATGGGATCGCTGCAATGCTACGTGCAGGGCGAGACGACAACGCTGCCTACCAGCGTAGAAGATGCCATCGACACCATGCGCGTAGTTGAAGCAGCGTATATCTCAAGCGAGCGTGGCGGAGTAGCCATGCCGCCGATCGACTGATGCTGGCTGAACCGGCTAGCGGCCCATCCAGCCTCCATCGACGGTCAGCACTGTGCCGGTGACGTAATCGCTCGCCGATGAGCTGAGAAACAGAGCAGCTCCCGCGAGATCTTGCGGCTGTCCCCAGCGCGCCGCTGGAATGCGCTCGAGGATCTGGCGATTGCGCGTCTCATCTGCCTGCAGCGCCTCGGTGTTGGTGGTGGCGAAGTAGCCAGGCGCTATGGCATTCACCTGAATACCCTTGGCTGCCCACTCATTCGCAAGCGCCTTCGTTAGTTGCGCCACACCGCCCTTGCTCGCGGCATAGGCCGGAACGCGAATTCCACCCTGAAAGCTGAGCAGTGAAGCTATATTGACGATCTTGCCGTGCCCGCGCGGAATCATGTCGCGCGCCGCAAGCTGCGAAAGCTGAAAGACACTGGTGAGATTCACCTGCAGCACCTGCTGCCAGTCTTCAAGCGGAAACTCCTCAGCGGCATGACGAATGATCGTCCCGGCATTATTGACCAGAATGTCGATGCGTCCAAACTTTTTCGTCACTTGCGTGAAGAGATCTTCGGCCCCATTTGTGGAGGAAAGATCAGCGCGAAATGCCGCAGCTTTTGAGCCGATTGCCGCAGCAGTCTCCGTGGCCGGGCGGCGGTTGCCATGACATGCGACGGCAGCCCCTGCCTGTGCAAGCGCGGCTGCAATAGCCGCTCCTAGACCGCTGGCGGAGCCGGTGACGAGAGCAACTTGATTGTCGAGACGGAAGAGATCGAGAACATTCAATGAATTGTTTTGCATGACTGATGCAACTTTACCCGGAGCGAGAGAGCAG
Source organism: Edaphobacter acidisoli (assembly GCF_014642855.1). NCBI lineage: Bacteria > Pseudomonadati > Acidobacteriota > Terriglobia > Terriglobales > Acidobacteriaceae > Edaphobacter > Edaphobacter acidisoli. The sequence goes on from NZ_BMJB01000001.1 coordinate 294,072, forward strand.
GGCAAACAGCATGGCTGGCGCGTCATTGTGTGTTGCCTGCCGAATGCTGCCGGACTATGATCTCTGACCGCAGGTATATTCAGGCACATCTATCTTTGTCCGAAAAGGAGACGACGACCATGGGCTCCGCAACGATTCCTACACCACAAATAAACGAAGCAAAACTCCACGAATTCATGATGAAGGCTGTCGGCGATATGGGCGCCGCCATGCACGCGGTTCTCGTAGTTCTCGGTGACAGGCTGGGACTCTACAAAGCGATGGGCGACAGCAAGCCAACCACCTCGGCCGAGCTTGCGTCGCGCACCGGAACCAGCGAGCGTTATGTTCGCGAGTGGCTGAATGCAAACGCAGCCAGTGGCTATGTGACGTACGATCCAGCAACGAAAATGTATACCCTGCCGCCCGAGCAGTCCCTGACGCTTACCAAGGAAGACGGCCCCGCCTTTCTTCCCGGAGCATTTCAAGTTATATCCGCCTGCTTCAGCGACCAAGGCAAGATTGAAGATGCGTTCAGGACGGGCAAGGGCATCGGCTGGCATGAACACCATCACGATCTCTTCCGTGGTACGGAGCGGTTTTTCCGCCCCAACTACATCGCAAACCTCACTTCAAGCTGGATTCCTTCGCTGAGCGGAGTGGAGCAGAAACTGAGTAGCGGAGCGAAGGTCGCCGATATCGGCTGTGGTCTCGGCGCTTCCACCATCCTGATGGCGAAGGCGTATCCAAAGTCGGAGTTTTATGGCTTCGACTATCACGACGGTTCAATCGCGATGGCCCGCGAAGCCGCAAAACGCGAAGGCATCGATGACCGCGTGCATTTCGAAGTGGCCTCGGCGAAGAGCTTCCCGGGCAAGGACTACGACTTCGTCGCCTTCTTCGATTGTTTGCACGATATGGGCGACCCGAAAGGCGCGGCAGCCTATGTTCACTCCACCATGAAACCAGATGGGACATGGATGATCGTCGAGCCGTTTGCCGAGGACGCAACGGAGGCAAACCATAACCCGATTGGCCGCGTCTTCTACTCGGCATCCACGATGCTCTGTGTGCCGGCGTCGATCTCGCAGGAGGTAGGCGCTGCACTTGGCGCGCAGGCTGGAGAAAAGCGCATCGGCGAAGTCGTGACTTCGGGCGGGTTCAAAAACTTCCATCGTGCTACGCAGACGCCGTTCAATCTGGTGTTTGAAGCGCAGGCTTAGCTGGAGGATGAAATTCTGGCCGCTGCCGTCCAAGCGATCGGCAGCGGCTTCTTTTTACCGAATCCGGCTGGTTTGATTGACTGGTTTAGTTTGGCTCTCGTATGTTGACTATAAGGGCATTTTTCTTGAGCGCGGTGGACGGCGCAGGCGTGCGTGTCCCTTGCATCAGCGATTTAATTTGAAGTGAGGAGTTAAGCAAATGCGGCTTTACCAGATGGCAGACCCGGTCCGCTACGAGTTGATGAATACCGATGATCTGCGCGAAACATTCCTGCTCGAAGGCTTCTTCCAGCCCGGAAAAATCGAGTTTGCCTATGTGGATCTCGACCGCACAGTCATCGGTTCAGCAGTGCCTGTCGGTGAAGCACTCACGCTCGAAACAGAGCCGGAGCTGCGCGCAGAGTACTTCCTCGAACGTCGCGAACTTGGTGTGCTCAACGTCGGTGGCGCGGGCTCCGTTGTGGTGGACGGCACGGAGTATTCGCTCGACAAGCTCGATTGTCTCTACGTGGGGCGCGGCAGCAGGTCGGTCACGTTTTCGAGCAAGAACAGCAAGGCACCTGCGAACTTCTATCTGCTGAGCTATCCGGCGCACAAGGAATACCCCACCGCGATGGTGAAGTTCGCCGACATGAAGGGTCTCGAACTTGGTAGCGTCGAGACCTGCAACAAGCGCACGATCTACAAGGCCATCTACAAGGAAGGCATCAAGAGCTGCCAGCTTGTGATGGGCTTCACGCTGCTGGCCACAGGTTGCAACTGGAACACGATGCCCGCGCACACGCACATGCGTCGCAGCGAGGTCTACTTCTACTTCGACGTGGACCCCACGCACCGCGTGTTCCACCTGATGGGGCCTCCCGACGCAACCAGCCATCTCGTCGTTGCTGATAAGGAAGTCGTTGTCTCGCCCGGCTGGTCGATCCACGCCGGCGTAGGCACGAAGAACTACGGCTTCTGCTGGGGCATGGGCGGAGAAAACCAAGCGTACGACGATATGGATGGCGTGGCCATCGCGGAGTTGCGATAGTGAGCGAGAACAAGCTGGTATTGCGCAAGAAAGAAGAGTGCAAGTGGGACTTGGTCAGCCTGGGCGAAGTCATGTTGCGCCTCGATCCCGGTGATGTGCGCGTTGCCACGGCGCGACAGTTCACCGCGTGGGAAGGTGGCGGCGAATATAACGTTGCCCGTGGCTTGCGTCGCTGCTTCGGCATGAAGACGGCAATCGTGACCGCGCTCGCTGACAATCCCGTAGGTCGTTTGCTTGAAGATCTGATGCTGCAGGGCGGCGTCGATCTCTCGCACCTCATGTGGACAAAGTACGACGGCGTAGGCCGCACCGTGCGCAATGGGCTGAACTTCACGGAGCGCGGCTTCGGAGTGCGCGCGGCGCTGGGATGCTCGGACCGTGGCCACACCGCGGTCAGCCAGTTGAAACCCGGCCAGATCGACTGGGACGAGATCTTCGGCAAAGAAGGCTCGCGTTGGCTACACACCGGCGGCATCTTCTGCGCACTGAGCGAGTCCACGCCCGAGGTGGCGAAGGAGGCGATGGTGGCTGCCCGCAAGCACGGCGTCATCATCAGCTACGACCTCAACTACCGCGACTCGCTGTGGAAGGCCATCGGCGGCAAGGCGCGCGCCACCGAGGTGAACCGCGAGCTGGCGAAGTATGTCGACGTGATGATCGGTAATGAAGAGGACTTCACCGCCGCGCTCGGCTTTGAGATCGAAGGCGTCGGAGACGACCTCGGCGAACTCGACTCGGCCAACTTCCGCAAGATGATTGAGAAGGCAGTCGCTACCTATCCGAATTTCAAAGCCGTAGCCACAACGTTGCGCCATGCGAAGACGGCAAGCGTGAACGATTGGGGCGCGGTCTGCTACTACGAGGGCAAGTTCCACGAGGCGCGGCCGATGCCAAATCTGGAAATATTCGATCGCGTCGGCGGCGGCGATTCGTTCGCATCTGGGCTCATCTATGGATTCCTCAATGACAAGGGCGCGGATTGGGCCGTCAACTGCGGCTGCGCTCACGGTGCGCTGGCAATGACGACGCCCGGCGATACTACCATGGCCACCTTCGACGAAGTGCAGCGCATCATGAAGGGCGGCGGCGCCCGCGTGCAGCGCTAGACAGAGAAGACTTACAGGGAGAGAACGATGGAGAAGATTGCAGTACTGAAGTCTCTGCGGGAGACCGGCCTGGTTCCGGTCCTGCGGGCGGAGTCGGTAGACAAAGCGCTGGCGCTAGCAGAGGCTATCGCCGCCGGTGGCGTGAACGTGCTCGAAGTTACGATGACCGTTCCTGGCGCGATCCAGGTCATGCGCACGCTTGCGCAGAAGCGGCCAGACATTCTCATCGGCGCAGGCACCGTGCTCGATGCCGAGACCGCTCGCATGTGCATCCTCGAAGGCGCGCAGTTTGTCGTCAGCCCCGCGCTCAATCTCGGCACCATCGAGATGTGCCATCGTTACTCCATTGCAGTGCTGCCCGGCGCGCTCACGCCAACCGAAATTGTTACCGCATGGCAAGCTGGCGCTGATGTCGTCAAGGTCTTTCCCGCAAGCGCAATGGGCGGCGCAAAATATCTGACCGCGCTCAAAGGCCCGCTGCCGCAGGTGGAGATGATTCCCACCGGAGGTGTTTCACTCGCAACCGCCGCGGAGTTTCTCGCGGCGGGAGCGTTCGCCCTCGGCGTAGGCTCCGACCTGGTGAACGCCAAAGCGATGGCCGAAGGCAAACCTGAGGTCGTCACCGACAGCGCGAAGAAGTACCTTGCCATCGTGAAAGAATTTCGCGCAAAGAAAATCTAAGCCCGCGGGCGAGTCACCCACAGCAACGGTTGGCGAATAGGGAACGTGCGCTGAAGCTCTGGAATGTCTGTGTCCGGCGGCAGCGTCTTCCACAAGTCGGCGTACTCTGGCCGGCGGTACGCGCGTGCGCAGAAGAGCAGGCTTGGCTGGCGTAGCGGCAGGCTCGTGAAGTACGCGGCGTCCGACTCATACGGCCACGTTCCCCGGTCCTTGATGAATGGATAGTGCCGCGCGATGGCAACACGCATTCCAGGGCCATCCTGCAACTCATACTCCCACACGCTCTCAAACTCGCCCGACAGTAACATGCAGATCGCCGCAAACATATCGAGGTTGAAGAGCGAGTTACGATAAGGGTTCGGCGTCGAAACCTCGTGAAGAAAAGTGCCATCCGCCATGATCTGCGCCCGAATCGTCTTCGATTTGTAGAGATGCCGCAGCGCGAGTAGTGCGGTGTCATCGGCGGTATTCAGATGCGCGCAAGCCGCAGCCTGCAGCAGCCATGATGTCCCATGATGGTCTTTGTGATCGCGCGCCAGCCCGGCAAGCAGCGATGAATTCAGCCAGTCGAGATAAGCCGCAAACCACTTCTTCACCGCGCTCAGCTTCTCCGCCGTCATCGCATCTGAGTTCGCCAGAAAGGGAACAGACTGCGCCACCTCGGCCAGATGCACCGCCTCAACCAGCCCCTCGGCCGCTCCGGTCTTTGCTGGAGGAACCGTACGCGCAAAATTCATCGCCGGAGTCATGCTCGTAGCCGGATCGACGAACCACGCATCAAGATGAGCTACAGCCTGCTGCGCAAAATGCTGATCTTTGGTCAGCACAAACGCCGCCGTCAGCGCCGGAACACACATCGAGAAGCGCAGCAGAGCATCGCGGTGCGCCACGAACGCGCCTGCATGGTCATCTGGTTCAGAGTAGTAGTCGTGAACGGTGCCCGGGCTGCGCGGGCAGGGAATCGTTGTAAGCGGCGCGGGCTTCTCCGTGAGATAGCGGCCAGCCGCTTTGATGATGCGATCGTGATCAATCGTCGCTACGTCAGGCCGTGCGGTTGATTGAGAGTGCAACGCACGCGGCGCCAGCATCAGCGCAGTGGCTTGTGTCAGGAATGTGCGACGGCTCGTCTGCATACGATTTATATCTTCGCCGGAAGAGTATCACGAGTCTATTGAGTGACGGTCAGGTTCACCGTGACGGATTGCGTGATCTGGGCACCGCTGGTCGAGCTTGCCGTGATCTGATACTGGTACGTCCCCGGCGGCGTGTAGCGAAGCCCTGGATCAGTCTGGTTGCCGCTGCCGCAACCCATCAGTGTCAGCGTGGCCGCACTGAAGATGACGATCCAGAGAAACGCCGTACGCCGAAGCGCAATCCGCGACCGTCGCGATCTCCAGAAGAACAGCAGCGCTGCAGGCAGCAGGCAAAGCACAGCACGGTTGTTTGTTCTGTTCCGTGCCGATTGAGTGGCAGCGACCCGCGTAACGGTCGTGATCGTCGCCGTAGAAGTCTGGCTTCCGCTATTAAGAATGACGCTCGACGGCAGCAGTGAGCACGTCGCATAAAGGCCCGCAGTGAGTGGCGTACAGTTCAGCACCACTCCGCCGCTGAAGCCGTTCAGTGGCGTAACGGCAAGAGCGTAAGAGCCCGCTATGCCCTGCGCGACGGTCGTACTGGCAGAGTTCGATCCGTTCACCGTTAAGGAAAATGTTCCATTCGGGCTTCCAGTACCGGTCAGAGGAATGCTGACAGGAGAACTCGCGTCACTGCTCGCGACCGTCAGTGTGCCTGCGCGTGAGCCAAGCGCCGTCGGGGTAAATGTGACGGTGACGGAGCAGCTTTGTCCCGGAGCAAGCGCAGTCAGCGTGCAAGGGACTGTGATGGCATAGTCGCCGGTGATGCTGAGCGCCACATTATTCACTGTGGCCGTGCCGGTATTGGCGAGCGTCAGGCTCAGGTTAGCCGAAGCCCCCACGGCGACGCCGCCAAAGCTCAACGCGCTCGGCGAAATTTGCAAGTGAGACTCGATGCCGGTGCCGGTCAAAGGTGCTGTCAGCGAAAGCGTGCTGGCAGTCGATGCAATGCTGACTGTGCCGTTGCGCGTGCCGGTTTGCGTCGGCGTAAATGTGACCTGAAGTGTGCAGCTTGTAGAAGGAGCAAGAACGTTGCCCGGCGTGGGACACGTGCCAGCAACCGTATAGTCGCCAGTAGTCGAGATGCCGTTGAATGTCGCCGCCGTCGTGCTGACGTTCGTAATCTGGATGGGGAGCGTGTAGCTGCTGCCCACAAGCACGTTGTCGAAGTTGAGCGATGTCGGCGAAAAAGTCAGCGTCGCTGGCGTAGATGCGCCAAGCAGGCTGATGAAGTCCAGCGCGTTCGCGGCATCGGAGGTGATCTCAATTGCGCTGATCTTCGTCCCCGCGCTCTGCGGCGTGAAGTACGCGTTGATAACGCAGCTCGCTCCAGCCACGACCGTGCCGCAGTTGCTTTGCAATGTGAAGTCAGCAGTCGTCTGCAGGTTTGTAATGTGCAACGTTGTCGTGCCTGTATTCGAAAGCGTAACGGCTTGTGCGGCGGAGGAGTTACCCGTTTGCGTCGTCGCAAATGTCAGCGAGCTTTGCGACGCAGTATAGGAAGCCAGCGGCGCGGCGTTCGAAGGCGAAGCAACATAAACCGGCGCAGCGCTGCCCGCAAGATCGACCAGGTCAGGACTGCTCGCAGCATCGCTCTCAATCACGAGCGTGCCCGTATCATTGCTCGGCGGCACCGCTGTCCCGCCCGCAGCCTGCTGGTTGATCGGAGAGTACGTCACGGTGACAGTGCACGTCTGGTTTTGGGCAAGCGTCGTGCCGCATGTTGTCGTGGCAAAAAATGGCCACTCGCTCGTGACGCGGCGAATGGTCAGCGGCGTAGTGGATGTGTTTTTGAGCGTCAGCGTCTGCGCGCCCGTCTGGCCGGAAGCAACCTGTCCGAAGTTGAGCGTGCTTCCTGTAGCGCCATTGGGAATCAGATTGCCCGCGATGGCAAGCGTCCCCGAGCCGTTGCCATAGCCTTCAAGATAGCCGAGCCCATTCAACGTGGCCGAGCCGTCCGTCGGCGTACCCTGAGCAAAAATCGTGCCCGTGATGTCGCCATTCGTAAGCGGCAGGAAGGTGACGGAGAAGTTGCACGAAGCATTCGGCGCAAGACCCGAGCAAGGAGCCCCGCTCAGAACAAATTGCCGCGGCAGCGCAACTGCCAGTGTGAGTGATTTCGCCGTGAGGTTATTGATCGTGAACTGCCGCGTCAGGCCCAGCGTCCCCGTAGCCTCAGGCCCATAGTTCGCCTGGGTGGGAATGATTTGGAGTCCCGCATCTTCTGTCGTGTAGTTGCCTACAAGCGCAACGGCGTAGTTGGTGGTTCCTGTACTGGTGCTGGTTACGGGTATCTCAAGCGTGTCGGCCTGAAATGCAGTGCCTGGCGTGAATGTCACGGCGACGGTGCAGGTCGCCGCCGGAGCAAGTGCGGCGCATGTACTTACGGCTGCGAACGCAGCATTGCCATTGGTCGGTGTTCCAATCTGAAGTGTTGCCGCGCCCGTGTTGGTCAGCGTAATGGTCTGCTGGGTCGCTGCTGTGCCGGGCACATTGGTGAACGTCAGCGCCGTAGGATTCAACGCCAGTCCAGTCGAGGGCGAGCCGAACCCCGTGAGCGTCGATGTCAGTGTGCTGGCCGAGGTCGCAAGCGTAAGTAAGCCAGTGCGCGGCCCTGTCGTGGTCGGAGCAAAATTAACCTCCACGAAGCACGAGGTATTCGGCGCAACCGAGCCCGTGCACAGCTGGCCTCCAGTCGACGCAGAGCTGACTGCGAAGTCGCCGCTCGTGTTGGCGGACGTCACACTCACCGCCGCATCGGTCAGGTTCGTCAGGGTAAACAGCATCGCGGGGCTCGTGCTGCCCACAGACACCGGGCCGAAGTCCTGGCTGATCGGCGTCAGAATCAACCCCGTCAGCGGAAGCCCCGTCCCGGTCAGCGTGAGCGGCTCCGGACTGCCGCTGCCGCCCGAGGCCAGCGTGAGCGATGCCGTCTCCGCGCCGGTGTTGCTTGGTGTAAATTGCACGCCCAGCCAGCAGTTCAGGCACGTGCCGCTGGCTGTTGAAGTGAACGCCGAAGCAGGTGGTTGGCCATGTCCGTAGCCGAGGTCTTCTACCAGGATGGCTTTGAAGTCACCGGTTGAAGTCGTTGCAGTGAGCGACGAAAAGGGCTGCGTAATCTTGTACCACTGCACCTCCGGCTGCCCGATAATCACGTCGCCGAAGTCGAGCGTGCCGTTGTTGGCCGCAAGAATTCCGGCGCCCGTGCCCGAGAGTGTGACATAAGCAGGGCTGGTTCCCGCGCCCGCCGTCGCCGAGAGCAGCCCTTGCCGTGTGCCCGGCTCCGACGGCGCAAACGTGATGACGACGCTGCACGTGCTCGAAGCCGCTAGCGTCACGCCGCAGTCGGTCGTGTCGGTAAAGTCGCCCGAGAGTGCAAGCGTCAGCGGAAACGCCGCTGTGCCCGTATTGCCAATCGTCACGGTCTGCGTGTTGCTGGAAGTCGATGTAACGGTGACCGCATTGCTGAAGCTAACCGTAGCCGGCGAAACCGACAGGCTCGGATTGACGGCTTCTCCGTTCGCCGTCGATTGCGACAGTGTCTGCCCAGTAACGAGCACGCTCAAACCTTCATCGAGTGCAAGCGTCACCGAGTCTGCCGAAGGCGCGGCCTGCGAGTTGTACGTCAGTGCAAGCTGACAGACCGTGTGCGGCTCAAGCGTCGTCGGGCAGTTGTCCGTCACGGTGAAAGGCGAACTCGCCGTCAGCGCAACCGGCGCGTGAGCAATCGGCGAGGCAGAGTCGTTCGAGATATACAGATACCGCGGCAGGCGCAGCCCTCCAGGAAACTGCGCGCCAAAATCAATCTCGCTGGCCGAGAGATCGAGCGCCGCTGCCTGCGTGTATCCGGTCAGCAGAACGGACCGTGAGCCAATCGGCCAGTACGTCTGCACAAATCCATCTGGAGTATTTGCAGAGTCGCTGAGCGCGAGCGTGATGTGACACGACGCCCCCGGCGCCAGCGTGCTCGTAGTCACGGTAGCGAAGGCGCAGTCAGTCGTCTGTCTCGTAAGCAGCCCCGTCGTACTCGGTGACGAAGTAAACGTCTGCGCCTGCGAGCCGAGATTCGTGACCGTGAGGATGCGCGTCGCCGCCGGGTCGCTACCCGTCACCACGCCAAAGTCCATCTCCCGCGCAGAAACAGCAATCGGGTTCGCCACATTTGTCGTCGCTGGCAGCGTAGCCGTTTCGGTCACCGCATTGCTCGATTGCACTGTGATGCTACCCGGCCCGCTGCCTGTCAGCATGATGCTGCAATCCGCTCCAGGCGCAAGCGTAAACAAGCAGTCATTATTCTCAGTGAAACCAGTAGTCGAGATCTGCAATCCAGTCGCCGTGCTTGTGCCGAGATTCCGCAGCGTAATGTTGGGCGAGTCATCGACCGAAAGCGCGAGGCTCGCCCCCGCCTGCGTCCCAAGCTTCGCCAGATACGCCGCATCGCCTGCGCACTCGCTTCCGTTGCAAGTGCCCGAGGCAAGCGCTGCATTGCGCACACTCGAAGGCAGCACCGAAGTCGCGTTCGTCAGCGGCAGGTCCCACGTCTCTGTCGCAAGCAGGCTGGAGCTTGCAGTCGCCGCCAGGCTTCCTGCAAAGACCGGCTCACCGCCTCCATCGACAGCCAGCGAAGTCAGGCTCACCGGCGCACTCGCATAGTTCGGGTTCACATTTGCCAGCCCGCCAAACCGCGCTGTCTGGTCCACGGTATTCTGAGCCGTCACATGAACTGCAAAGCTGTTGCCCATCTCTGCGAGAGGCTCAAGCGGAAGCAGCGGCCCTGTCATCGACGCAGGCAGCGAACCCACAACCCACGCCGCTCCGCCCGACGCAGTCGCCGCCACCGATTGCGTCCCCGGTGCGACCACCGTGGACGAGACCACCGTGCTGCCATCCAGCGTCATCCGCACCACTGACTGATATGCCGTATTCACTAGCGGCATCGGCGCATTTGAAACAGGGAACTGCCCCAGCGCAATCGACCCTGAGAGCAACAGATTTCCTGCAGCAGAATCCAGTACAAGCGACGTCACGCCAGAGCCTGGGATGAACGTCGAAAATGTAATGCCGTCGCCCGCAGGCGTCAGCTTCGTCAGAAATCCCGACGAAGTCCCCAGAATGCGCGGCACCACCGCGGCCAGCGTCGGATAGCCCGTAGAAGTCGTATACCCCGCGATGTAGGCATTGTCCGAAGCGTCCGCAGCAATGGCCGCAGGGGCCGTCGTCCCGTTCTCGCCGCTCAGATACGTCGCGTAGAGCAGAGTGGTCCCGCTCGCATTGAACTTCTCGACAAAACCATTCTGCGAACTGCCGCTGGCCGGGGTCTGAACCACGGCCGAAGGCGTCACCGGCAGGCCGCTGTTAAAGATGCTCCCCGTAACAAACACTGCATCCGCCGTCGCGGCAATGCCCGTAGCAGCCATCTGCCCGCTGCCGCAAAAAGTTACGAAAACAGGATTCAAGTTTGCATCAAACTTGCCGATGAAGCTGTTGATGCCGCTGCTGAGGGTAGGGAATGCCGCGCCCGGCGTGCTCGCCATCACGCCCGACCACGCGGTGCCGGTCACGTAGACATTGCCCGCGGGGTCCAGCGCCATCGCCAGGCCAATATCGCCCTTCGCGCCAAATTGTGCCTGCGCCAGCACAGTCGTGGCGGTTGGGTCGGTCTTGATGATGCGCACGCCGTCCTTCTGGTCGAGCAGCAGATACAGATCGCCGCCCGCATCCGCCTGGACCGCGTTGAACTGGCCCTGATTGGCCACCGAGCGCAGCCCTGCAAAGAGCAGTTGCTGAGGCCCCGTATTCTGCGCCGAAAGTGAAGAGACAAGCAGGCCGAAGGTTCCGGCAAGGGCAAGGCAAAGTGCGCGTAGTTTCATCATGGTCATCTGGCTGCGGTTACAGCGCCGCTTGCAGCCTGTCCTCAATATCCATGGTGGTGCCGGTTTAGGTGGTGCCTATTTGTAAGGATGCCCCAAAACAAGGCAGCCCGCTGTACAGATTTGGGAACGGGTAACGTTACTGGTCCGGAGCCGTGCGCGAAGCCGCAGCCTCGTTGCCAGCCTCCAGCAACTCCTCCAGTCCACGCCCGCGCATCTCCCGCTCAAACTCTGCGTGATCACGATATTGAATCGCCTGCATCCCGGCCGCCTGCGCGGCAGCGACGTTCTCCGCCCTGTCATCAATAAAGAGAACGTTGGCAACCGGAGTGTGCAGTCCCTCCGCCGCCGCACGATAAATCTCCAACTCCGGCTTGGCCAGTTTCAGCGCATACGACCACGTCCGATGGTCGAAGCGAGCGAGCCACTCGTATCGCTTCACGAGCCCCTCGGTCATCGAGTCGCCAATGTTCGAAAGAATCCCCGTCCGCACACCCGCGCGCTGCAATCTCTGGGCCCAGTCCAGCATCGGCTGATTGATCTGGCTCCAAAGGTCAGTGTCAGCCGCAATCAATTCCTCGACCTGCGCGGGCGAAAGAACAATTCCCGCACCCGCCGCCGCCTTGTGCCAGAAGTCAACGCCCGTCAGTGTGCCGCGATCGTAATCATGCCGATGCGCCCAGTACTCGCGCTGCAGCGGCGCTTCCTCCAACCCTGTAATCGCGCGAATCCGCGCCCACGCCGCCGGATCGGGAGGCCCCGAAAGCACCATTCCATAATCAAAAAGAACTGCTTCGACTCGAACCATATTGAGTGCAATTGTACGGGACGTGCCCGCTCCGTCCGCTTAGCCGCGAGTATCCCGCCGTACGCCGCTTGAAAGGCCCGTGCCCCCTCCGCGCCCAGCTAGTGCGCGCTCGCCTCGTAGATCGTTGTGCCGTGCGAAGGCAAGACCGCTCCGACACCTGCCCCCACAATAGCGCCGATACCAGCTCCGATTCCCGCCAGTGCACCTCTTTCCGATCCGAGGAAGCAGGACCCTGAGCACCCTCCGAGAGCAGCGCCTGTCACAGCTCCAGCGCCCGCGCCCGCTGCGGCTCCGATCATCGCATGCTTCGCGCGTTGGCTTGACTTTACGATCTTCACGCTGCGCACATCCTGCTTGAGGATGCTCTGCTGGTTTGAAGTCTGCTGAATCGTCATCGCCGTGTCGGAGACGCTGACGAACGTCCCGGAGTATTTCTTCGAAGCAGTGTCGATGACCTGTATCGTCTGTCCAGCCTTCAAGCCGCTCAGCTCCAACCAGGACGATGGAGTGGATTGTGAGAGAGAAACTGAGGTACAGGAGAGTACAAGGGCCCCGAACAGCAAAAGTAGCTTTTGCATAAGGCACCGCTTTCTGTGAGGGGAATCATACTATGCTTCTCCGCCCCTAACGTATTTTTAGGAGCATCACTGTTCGGCGCTGGCCTGCACGGCATTGCAGTTAACATGGACATGTGAGCCACCGACTTTCATCGCGCACAGGCTGGGACGTCACCGAAAGCGCATTCGCCGCCGCCATCCGCGAGGCGCGTGCCACCGGACGCAAGCTGATCGATCTGACCATCTCGAACCCGACGGCCTGTGGGTTTCACTACAACGCGGAACACCTGCTTCAACCACTGCACAACCCGCAATCCCTGACCTACGACCCCGACCCGCGGGGCATGCTCTCGGCGCGCGAAGCCGTAGCCGGCTACTATGCCTTTCACAAAGCCGAAGTCGCTCCCAGCGATCTCATTCTGACCACCAGCACCAGCGAAGGCTACAGTTTCCTCTTCCGTCTGCTCTGTGACGCCGGCGACGAGGTGCTGGTCGCGCAGCCCAGCTACCCGCTCTTCGATTTCCTCGCCGACCTCGAAGACGTCAAGCTTCGCCCCTACCCACTCTTCTACGACCACGGCTGGTGGATCGACTTCGCCGAACTCGAGCGCCGCATCACCCCGCGCACCCGCGCCATCGTCGTCGTGCATCCCAATAACCCCACCGGCCACACGACCAAGCCCCAGGAGCGCGCCCGCCTCGAAGCCATCTGCCAGCGCCACGGCCTCGCCCTTATCGTCGACGAGGTCTTCCTCGATTACCCGCTTGAAGAGGACGCTGAGATCCAAAGCTTCGCCCGCGATCCGCACCCGGTCCTGACCTTCGTCCTCAGTGGCATGAGCAAGATCGCAGGCCTGCCCCAGATGAAGGCCGCCTGGATCGCCACGCTCGGCCCCGAAGTGGCAAAGCAGCAAGCGCTCGCCCGGCTGGAGGTCGTCGCCGACACCTTCCTCTCGATGAACGCCCCCGTCCAACTCGCCCTGCCGGTCTGGATGGAGCACCGAGGCGAGATACAGAACCAGATACTCAATCGCGTAAGGCACAATCTCGCCCTAGTCCGGAACGGTGGCATTGAGGTACTTCGAACCGAGGCAGGATGGTGCGCCATCCTGCGTCTGCCTCAGATGGGAAGCCGGGACGCTGCCGCCGAACTCCTCCACCGAGCAGATGTAGTGGTGCACCCGGGCTCGTTCTACGGCATCGCCGAAGTAGGACGAATCGTCATTAGCCTGCTCGGTCCAGAGCTGGAGTTTGCAGAGGGAATCCGCAAAATTGCTGCAGGGTAAGGTGAACCAAACCTAACAACACTTCATGTGATGCTAATAAAGTTAAACATGAAATTGTGCGGAGCATAATATTGATTTAATTAGTTTTGTAAAAATGGATTATCTTCGCGCTCTGTTCCGATATTCGTCCGCGGACCATGCCCGGGAAGCACCCTGACTTTGTCCGGAAGAGCCATCAGCCGCTCCCGAATCGACCGGATAATCTTGTGGAAATCCCCTCCGGGCAGGTCGGTTCTTCCAATCGATCCGGCAAACAAAGTATCGCCAGCCAGCAGTAGCGACTCCTGTGGCAGGTACAGGCATACGCTTCCCTCGGTGTGTCCCGGCGTGTGCAGAATTGAGCCCGAGATCCCTGTCACCGCGATAACCTTCCCATCCTCAAGCGTGTCGTCCGGCGCGGGAACTTCGGGAGTGGGAATGCCAATCCACCCGGCCTGCTCATCCATCATCTTCACCAGCGGCACGTCGTTCTGGTTATAGAGAACAGGGGCCCCAGTCAGTCGCTTCAGTCTCGCTGCCCCGGCGATGTGATCGATGTGCGCGTGCGTAATCAGAATCTGTTTGACCGTTAGGCCGTGCCGGTCGAGAACCGCCATGATGCGCGAGATATCCCCGCCCGGGTCCACCACAATCGCCTCGTGCGATGCCTCATCCCCCAGGATGGAGCAGTTGCACTGCAGCGGGCCAACGGCTAGGACTTCATGAATCATCGCGATGCTCTCCAATGAAAAATGCGCAAGCCGCAAGGCCTGCGCATGGTTGAAACCTTACCGGGAGCCTTACTTCTTCGGCTGGCTCTGCGTAACCGGATGGCCGGCAGTACCGGAGAGTACCGAGTGCTCGCCGCTCGAGCGCGAGAGCATGACCGTGAGGGTCAGTGACGTAATCATGAAGATAGCTGCACCCCATGCCGTGAGCCTGGTCAGCATACTGGCAGCCTTGCGCGGGCCGAACGCGGTCTGTGAACCCTGGCCGCCAAAGGCGCCGGCGAGATCGGCGGAACTGCCCTGTTGCAGCAGAATGATGCCCACCAGCATAAGCGAGACGATGATGTGAATTGCGAGGACGAAGTAGAACATGGTGTGGCCGTAAACCTCTGGGTCCGGAACGTCGGCTTCCGGGAAAATGTGTGGAGTGGTGCGGAGGAGGGGACTTGAACCCCTATGCCTTGCGGCGCTAGCACCTCAAGCTAGTGCGTCTGCCAATTTCGCCACCTCCGCATTGAGCTGGCGCAGCATGAGCCAGGCGGGTTGACCATCCGAAGCTAAGTATAGCATCCCATTGGACTCCATCAAAAGACGACCACGGATGGCGCGGAGCGTCACGGATAAAACAGATCCGCGCCGATCCGCGCCATCCGCGGTCACATTAAAAATCGGTGCCATCGGTGCAAATCAGTGTCAGGTCTCTCATTCCACGCCACCACCGGGAAACAATTTGCAGGCAGACAGGTAAGATGGGTGCGGTTCCCGCAAGGGATATCTTTCGCAGCATCTTTCAAACAATCGCCCAATTTGGAAGGAGCATCCTCCACAGTGAACTTCCCGCGCCGCGCCCTTCTGCCGCTTCTGTTGATGTTCCTTGCCGTCCCGCTGCCATCGCAGTCGTTCGCGCCGCCAGCGCAGTGGAAGGCCGAGTGGGTCGCCACTCCCGACGGCCCCGCGCGCGACTTCGACGTGGCGTACTTCCACAAGACGCTCATGCTCGACACCGCACCCAGCCAGTTCGTCGTCGATGTCAGCGCAGACACGCGCTTCGAGCTTCACGTCAACGGCCAGCGCGTCGGCGCAGGTCCAGCGCTCGCCGACGTGCATCACTGGCGCTATGAAGTCTACGATCTCGCGCCGTTTCTCCACTCAGGCGAAAACACCATCGCGGCCATCGTCTGGAATTACGGCACTCGTGCAGCCGTCGCCCAGATGAGCGCGCGGACAGCATTTCTTCTCTCCGCAGAAGACCCCGCCAACGCCGCCATCGACACCGGCAGCACCTGGCAGACCAGCCACGACGCAGGCCGTGGACTAGGCTCTCTACGCGCACTCGGGTACTACGCCGCAGGCCCTGCCGAAGTGATGGACGGCACAAAGATGCACTGGGACTGGGACACAGCAAACGCTCCTGGCGACTGGAAGCCTGCTATGCCCATCGGCCATGCCGCTCCACGCGACTCGCAGGACAGCCCCACGCCATGGATGCTTGTCAAAGACGAACTGCCGCCAATGCAGTACACGCCGGAGTCCGCAGGCCACATCGTACGCGTGACCGGCATGGAGCAAGGCGCGGCAAAATCCCTCGACGAATCACTCACAATTCCAGCGCACGCAGACGCGACCATTCTGCTCGACCACAGTGTCCTCACCACAGCCTTTCCTTCGCTTGAACTTGACGGCGGAGCAGGCGCGACAGTCTCGATGACTTACGCCGAAGCGCTCTACGACGCGCACGGCCAGAAGGGCAATCGCAATGAGATAGAAGGCCGGCATATCGCCGGGCTGCGTGATGTCATCTTCCCCGACGGCCATGCCCGCACCTACCGCACGCTCTGGTGGCGCACCTGGCGCTACCTTCAGGTCGAGGTCAAAACCGGCGACGCACCCCTGACTATCCAGCGTCTTCAGGGTTTTTATACAGCCTATCCATTCAAAGATGTTGCGCACTTCACCAGCAACGACCCCGAACTCGAAAAGATCTGGCAGACTGGCTGGCGCACCGCGCAGCTCTGCTCGCATGAAACCTACATGGACACGCCCTACTGGGAGCAGCTTCAGTACATCGGCGACACACGCATCCAGGCGCTCATCTCCTACGGTGTTACCGGCGACGACCGCCTGCCCCGCGAGGCGCTCGAAGCCTTTCGCGACTCGCTCATCCCCGAAGGCCTCACGCAAAGCCGCTATCCATCCAACCTCACGCAGATGATCCCGCCGTTTTCGCTCATGTGGGTCGGCATGGTCCACGACTTCTGGCAGTACCGCGACGACCCGGCCTTCGTCCAGTCGCTGCTGCCTGGAACGCGTGGCGTGCTCGATTGGTTTACCCGGCATCAGCGGCCCGACGGCCTGCTCGAACGCATTCCATGGTGGCCGTTCGTTGATTGGAGTCCGCCAGACTACAACGGCGGCGTGCCTCCGCAAGAGGCTGATGGAGGCTCGTCCGCACTGACATTGCAATACATCGAAGCCCTTCATGATGCAGCCGCGATGGAAGACGCGCTCGGAGAAAAGTTCCGCGCACAGGACTATCGCGATCATGCCAACCGCGCAGCTAAAGCACTGATGCTTCTTAACTGGAGTCCAGAAGTGGGCCTGCTCGCCGACACGCCAGAAAAGCAGCATTTTAGCCAGCAGGCAAACTCACTCGCCGTGTGGCTCGATGTCATCCCACACGATCAGCAGAAAGCCGTCATGGAAAAAGTTCTCGGCGTCGACGCAAACGGAGCGGCCAGTCCCAGTACCACGCAGCTTTCTCCTGCAAGCTACTACTTCCGCTTCTATGTCGCTCGCGCAATGGTCCACGCCGGCCTTGGCGATCTATACGTGCAGGAGCTTCAACCCTGGCGCGACATGCTCGCGATGGGTCTCTCCACCTGGGCCGAGACACCCGAGCCGACACGCTCCGACTCGCACGCATGGAGCGCTCATCCCACGCTCGACCTGATGACCATCGTCGCAGGCATCGAGCCCGGCTCACCTGGCTTCCAAACCGTAGCCATCACTCCGCATCTCGGCCCGCTGCAGAACGTCGCCACCACCATGCCCACCGCGCACGGATTGGTAGAGACCAGCTACCGCAAAGAAGGAGACCACTGGACCGCACAGATTACGTTGCCGCCGGACATCTCCGGCACACTGAACTGGCACGGACAACAGAAGCCTCTGAACCCAGGAGCTCAAACACTCACGCTCAATCAATAACTGCAAGCTCAAGATGCTCCACGTGGAACATCTTTTCCACAGTAGCTCGCTTCTCTT
Source organism: Edaphobacter acidisoli (assembly GCF_014642855.1). NCBI lineage: Bacteria > Pseudomonadati > Acidobacteriota > Terriglobia > Terriglobales > Acidobacteriaceae > Edaphobacter > Edaphobacter acidisoli. Next base: position 311,716 of record NZ_BMJB01000001.1, read on the forward strand.
CGTTCTCTTTGATTTCGAAGCGAACGATGCTGCTTAACTTTCGCATCAGGAGCGAGCGTTTAGTAAGACGAACGTCAGACTTTAAGTAACTCCGGTCGCGCCGCTGCGAGCTTCCCAACCAGCTCGCCGAATAATGTATTGGCCCATGCAAACCACGGCCGCGTGAACTTCTTCGGATCGTCCTTGTAGTAGCTCTCGTGTATGAATCCAAATCCTGCCGCAGACGCCTTCAGCATTGTCAGCGCATGGCGAATCTCTACTGGCTGCGTGCTTGTCATCGCGTAGATGATCTGCGACATCGGCCAGATCATATCCTTCCCCTCATGTGGGCCGCCGATGCCTTCGCCTGCTGTCCCTTTGAAAAACCACGGGTTCCGTTCGCTCCAGCAGAAAGCGCGCGTCCGCGCATACAGCGCCGCATCGGGCGAGCTTTCAAGATAGGGAAGACCAAGCAGGCTCGGGACACCCGCATCATCCATCAAAAGCTGGCTGCCATAGCCATCCACTTCATACGCCCAGATGCTGCCTTGCGAAGTCGCCGCAACACCATACTGCCGCGCCGCCCGCGCAACCTCATCTGCCAGCGAGTTGGCACCATTGGCAAGCGTGTCGTCATCGAGAACAGCGTGAGACATCGCCGCAAGCTGTCGCAGCGAAGCGACCGCAAACAGATTCGAAGCCACATGAAACGGAAAGGTGCACGCATCGTCCGAGTTGCGAAAGCCCGAAGCAATCAACCCCACAGGCCGCACTGGACTTCCATAGCCCTTATTCGGCAGCGTCTCGGTCGGAATATCCGACGTCCGCTGGAAGTGATAAGGCCCTTCACCATGCTTACGCTGTTGCACGCGCATCGTCTCGACCACAAGCTTCATCGCGTCGTGCCACTGTGCATCGAACGGAGCCGTATCTCCAGTCTGCTTCCAGTACCCATGCGCCAGCCGAATGGGATAGCACAGCGAATCGAGCTCCCACTTGCGCTCACCTACACCCTGCTTCATCTCGGTCTTGTCCTCGCGGCTCCACGGCAGCGGAGGTGCGCTCAGGTTCGCCATAAACGCATTCGCATAAGGATCAATCAGAATGCACCGCGTCTGCCGTCGAATAATGCCTTCCAGCAGTTGCCGTAGCGCTGGGGCCTTCGCCGCCAGTGGCAAATACGGCCACACCTGCGCCGAGGAATCGCGCAGCCACATCGCCGCAATGTCACCGGTCACCACCGCTGTGTCCGGCTTGCCATCGAACGTTCCCGGCTCAACCGTCGTATCCAGCGTGTTCGGATAGCAATTGGCAAAGAGCGCAGCCAGCGCCGGATCGCCAATGCGCTTCTGTATCGCGACAATGTATTGCTCTACGATGTGGCTCGAAAACTTCCGCTCAGCAGCTGGCGGCCGTCCCTTGCTGATGTCCCACGGAATCCCAGCCTCAGTCGGAACTACAGGCGCCGTCACATCTTGCCCGGAAGCCTCGCGAGCAAGGCCCACCACTCCCGCGCCCAGCGCAGCCAATCCCGCTGTCCGCAAAAACCCGCGTCGCCCAACATTCAACTTCCGCGCCTCTTCTAAAACGCAATCCGAACTCATATTTGCCGGTTCTCTTTGCTTTCTGTCACAATGCCTGAATGGCGGTTCTGATACCGCTATCATACCCATAAATCTGGAGCCCGATTCGTGATCTCGCGCAGGAAATTTTTGCAAAGTGCCTCTGCGGCTTGTGTAGCAGGCAGACTCTCAACCTCAGCAAGCGCCAGCATCACACGCAAGGGCAGGGCAACGCAGGAAGATCCGCTCCAGTGGGTCGAGCTCCACACCGCCATCGGCGGCCACGGCCACTGTTTCCCCGGCGCGTCAATGCCCTTCGGCGCGTGCCAGCTCAGCCCCGACACCTTCAACGACGGCTGGGACTGGTGCTCCGGCTACCACATCTCCGACACCTCCATCATGGGCTTTAGCCACACGCACCTCAGCGGCACCGGCTGCGGCGACCTGCTCGACTTCCTCGTCATGGCCGGCACCGGCAAGGCGCACACCAAGCCCGGCTCGCGCGAGAACCCTGACGAAGGCTACCGTTCCCGCTTCGACCACGCCGACGAGCACATGGAGCCCGGCTACTACTCCGTCATCCTTAAGGACTACAAGGTCCGCGCCGAGATGACCGTCACCGACCGCGCCGGCATCCATCGCTACACATTCCCCGCGAGCGACCAGGCCTACCTCATCCTCGATCTCCAGCACGGCTACGGCGGCGGCGAAGGCCCCGTCACGTCAGCCGAGCTGCGCCAGACTGCGCCCGACACTCTCGCCGGAGGCCACATCACCGACGCCTGGGGAAAAAATCGCCACGCCTACTTCGCCATGCAGGTCTCGAAGAAGCCCGAGCGCATCGTCTTCTACAAAGACGATGAAGAGACGGCAGCACCAGCAGCAGGCACCGACCTCACCGGCAAAAATATCAAGGCAGTCCTCTACTTCAAAACGACGGCGAACGAAGTCATCCACGTCAAGACCGGCATCTCCGGCGTCAGCGCGGAGAACGCACAGAAGAACCTCACCGCCGAGATCCCCGCATGGGACTTCGACAAAGCTCAGCGCGCCGCGAAGCTCGCATGGCGCCGCCAGCTCTCGAAGATCCAGATCGAGACCGCCAACGAGACGCACAAGAAGACCTTCTACTCCGCGCTCTACCACATGTCGCTCGGTCCCACGCGCTTCGACGACGTCGACGGCCGCTACCGCGGCATGGACAACGAGATCCACACCCTCAACCCCGGCGAGCAGAACTACACCACCTTCTCGCTGTGGGACACCTACCGCGCCGCGCACCCCGCCTATACCTTCATCGAGCAGGAGCGCGTCCCGCAGTTCGTCAACACACTCATCCGCATGGCCGAGCAGAGCCCCGACGGAATGCCCATCTGGCCGCTGCACGGCCGCGAGACCGGCACCATGACCGGCTACCACTCCGCCGCCGTCATCTCCGAGGCGTGCGTCAAAAACTTCCCCGGCATCGACTGGGAGCGCGCCTACAAGCCCATGATGAAGCGCGCCATGGACGACGATTGGCGCGGCCTCGGCTGGTATCGCAAGCTCGGCTACATCCCCGCCGACAAGGAAGAAGAGTCCGTCTCGAAGGCATTTGAGTACTGCTACGACGACTGGGCCATCGCGCACGTCTCGAAGCGGCTCGGCAAGCACGATGACGCGGCCCTGCTCCTCAAGCGCTCTACCAGCTACCGCAACTACTTCGACCCATCCATCGGCTTCATGCGCCCGAAGCTCGCCGACGGCACCTGGACCACCCCCTTCACTCCCATCGAAATGGGCCACAAAAAGGATTGGCGCGACTACACCGAGTCGAACCCCTGGCAGACCACCTTCGCCGTGCAGCACGACGTCGCCGGACTCATCGCGCTCTTCGGCGGCACTGAGCCGTTCATCACCAAGCTCGACGGCCTCTTCAGCGCGCCATCGGACCTGCCGCCCGACGCGCCGCCCGACATCGCCGGCCTCGTCGGCCAGTACGCGCACGGCAACGAGCCTTCACACCACATCGCCTACATGTACGTCTACGCCGGCGCGCCGCACAAGACGCAGTCCCGCGTGCGCAGCCTGCTTGAGACGATGTACGCGCCCACGCCCGACGGCATGCAGGGCAACGAAGACGTAGGACAGATGTCCGCCTGGTACATCCTTAGCTCACTCGGCTTCTATCCTGTCGGTGCAACCAGCGGACACTACTGCCTCGGCTCGCCGCTCTTCGACCGTGCCGTGGTGAATCTCGGCGGGGGCAGGGAATTGAAGATTGAAGTCCACCGCACCGATCCCGCGCATCAGTTCATCCAGTCCTTCACGCTGAACGGCAAGCGCCAGGACCGCGTCTGGTTCGATCACACCGAGATCGCCGAAGGCGGAAGCCTGGTCTTCGAGATGGGCCCGGAGCCCAACACCACGCTTGGCGCCAACCCATCCTCATTCCCACCATCGCTCGACCTTTAATCGAATCGCGAACATACCGGGTGCCCCATCCATGCGCAGTTTCATCGTGCATGGGTGGGAAGCCAGCCATGCCAGTCGTCATCCTTCCGCGCAGGCGGGAGGACTGCTTTTGCAGTTGCCCTTGCGTTTCTCTCCCCGGCTCACTTCAGCTTCAGATTCATAACACCTCGAACGGAACAACTTCCCGCGCCGCTCGTATATCTCTCTGGGCCTGCACAAACCACCAAATCTCTATTTAAATTTATGATAAATTTCAAATAAATGATTATTTGAAGATTATTTCTTCAAATAATCCTGTTTTTCGTGTATACCAGTAGGAGCGTTAGCGCTTATACGAGCAATCAAGCGCAATGAATTTGCGGAGACGACCGTTCAGCGGCCTTCCGTCAGATGGGGAGTCATGGCCAGCATCATCTTTGAGCTATGTGCAGAGAGCATCCAGGCCTGCCTGGCCGCGCGCGAAGGTGGCGCGCACCGCATCGAGCTCTGCTCTGCGTTGAGTGAAGGCGGCCTCACCCCTAGCCACGCGCTCATCAAAGAAGCAGTCGGCCGCAGCGGCCTGCCCGTTCATGTACTTCTTCGCCCGCGCGGCGGCGACTTCGTCTACTCCGCCGACGAGTTTCAGCTCATGTGCGAAGATCTCCTCCACGCCCGCCGCCTTGGCGCTCGCGGCTTCGTGCTCGGCATCCTGCATGCCGACGGTCGCGTGGACATTGAGCGCACACGCGAGATGGTCGCTCTCGCCGCGCCGCTCGAGATCACCTTTCACCGCGCCTTCGACTACACCGCCTCGCTCGATCATGCTCTCGAAGACGTCATCGCCGCCGGCTGCTCCCGCGTCCTCACCTCAGGGGGCGAACCTGATGTCGTTACCGGAGCCGACACGCTGGCTCATCTGGTCCGTCACGCAGCAGGACGCATCGAGATAGCCGTCGGTGGAGGCCTTCGCCGCAAAAACGCCGCCTCGCTGGCCCAATCCACTGGCGCGCGCCACTTTCACGGCTCCGTCCGCCGCGCTCAGACCGGAGCAGGCGAGCAGGAGCGTACCTGGGAGCTGGAAGAGTTCGAGCGGGACGGCCCCACAGCCACCCGTTTCATCGTCGATCCCAGCGACGTCCGCTCCATGATCGAAAGCCTCTCCCGCAACGGCAACTCCTGAAAGTCTGTCAAGCCCCCAAAGCCATCAACTTGTTGAATCAAAATAACTTCCACGTGGCGGTTTAGTTCGGGACTAGGTATTTGTTGCAATCCGTTACCATATCGCCGCCTCATACGGTGGAGCGTCTACCGACTCCCGGTAGGTGAGCCGCTTTCCGTCCATCTGTTTGATCGCCGCCTGCACCCGCTCATCATCGTTCACATAGCGGGTGTTCCAGCGGAACTGAAACTCGTTCAGGTAGTTCGGCAGATGCTTGCGCGTAACGGAATGGAAGGTTCCCATCAGTCCGCGCTGGATGAGTGAGAACACGCCTTCGATTGTGTTCGAGTGAATGTCCGTTCCCGGCTTCACATACTCTCGCGCACCGTGTTTGACGTAATCATGTCCGCCAGCGAAACCGCGACCGATGCGACGGTAGACATTCAATTCATCTGTGATGATCCGGCACGATCCGTCTGCATTCTCTTGGATCACGCGATTCACGTTTCCGGCTGTGACGCGATTCATTGCACGGAAGCGAACGTCACCGCCGCGTTGCACCATGCCGAGTACGGCCATCTTGTCTAAGGTTTTGCCACGGTTTGAAGGATGCCGATAGCGCGGACGACCACCGATGTAGACCTCATCAACTTCGACCGTTCCGGTGAGCTTTGGGGGATTCACTTCTCCGAGCCCATGACGAATGCGACGCAACACGAACAGCGCGGACTTGTGCGTAATCTCCATCTCGCGGGATAGCTGCAACGCGCTGTAGCCCTTCTTTCCGCTTGCTGCTTTCCAGATCGCAAACACCCACACGCGGAGCGGCAAGCGTGTCTCTTCGAGTGGTGTCCCCGTGCGGACGGTGTACATGGCTTTGCAGCCACGGCAACGCCAGCGGTAGTCCTTATTGCGCGCCTCTCCAGTCATCATCTGGTACACGTTCGTCTCTCCGCACCGTGGGCAGCAGGGCGTATCTCCCCACCGCTCTTTTTCGAGGAATGCGACCGCCAGAGGTTCGCTGACTGACGCCTGTCGTAACGCTTCGAGGACCGCTGACTTACTCTTTCGCATGTCAAAAGAGTAGCAAACGTTTCAACAAATATCAAGATAAATCATTAGACATTTCTTGTTTATCATTGATTTTAGGCCATCTTACCCCTAATTTCTTGTTCTCAGTAAATGTACGGATAGCGGCTCTGAGGCGGATCACCTTCACTTCGGCGTCGCGCAACTCCGCTTTGGCATCCATTATGGCCTTATCCCATTGATTTACATTATTATCAGAAGGGCTATCGGGAGGCGTTGACTTTACTGTAGACATCGCATAATCTCCATTCCATGCAAGAATCTGAACTCCAGACTTACAAGTTGGCCCTCAAAGACGCGAGGGCTGCGTTTGACCGGGCAACGGTGCGGCTTAGTGCAATCGCCCTTGAGCAGTACACGTTGACGGACCAGATCGCCCGTCTCCGCAAGACAATTACCGCGCTTGCTGCGCTTTGCAGTGAAAAGCCATTTAGCGATGAATTGGGAATTACAGAGGCTTGCTTGGAGGTGATGACAGCGGAAAAGGGCACTGTGTCTACCCAAGCTGTCCTGCGTGGTCTGGAAAGTATCGGGTTCGACCTTCCCGGCCAAAAGAATGCCGCCGCCTCGGCGCACTCGGTCCTTTCGCGGCTGGCCGAGAAGAAAAAAATCGAGAAGATTGTCGATGGGAATGGAAATGTAACTTGGAGAGGGCCGAACTACGATCCCAAGTCCGACGAGGGGATCACAGACGACGACATCCCATTTTGAAAGGCTAAGGGCACCCGCAAGGATGCCCTTTTGTCCCCCAGTGCTGGAAATGGCAGACAGGCTCGGTTTGCAACCGAGTGCCCATTCCGGGCGTCCGGGTCCGATCCCCGGCTGGGGGACCAACTTCTCCCCAACCAAGTACCAAGTAGATGATAATACCCTATGGCCAAGACGAAAAAATCCCCCAAAGGTAAGCGCGGACCCAAGGAAGAACGCCTCGTCATTGCTGATCCGCAGGCGGCTATTGACGCACTCCTGAAGAAGAAACCTGCCACCAAGTAGGGCGCGATTAGAAGTCGCTGAACTCACGCGACCTCCGTTCTGCTGCCCTTTGCAACAGATACCCACTCCCGGTTTAGTTTCTCTCAGCTGCTACACTTAAATCAGGAGCCAAATGGCAGAAGCCCCGGGGTACTTCCCGGGGCATTTCCCTTTGAAATCAAGACTTTGGGTACTAAGTACGGGGTGGGGGGTACCTACTTCAGCCGAGACCCGAGCGCGATCTCCTCGCCGAAGGTCGCCAGCACCGGCTTGCCGTCCTCACCCTCGCTCGCGGCCAGCAACATCCCGTGCGACTCCAGCCCCCGCATCTTCCGTGGAGCGAGGTTCGCGATCACCACGATCCGTCGCCCGATCAGCTCCTCTGGCGTGTACCACTGGGCAATCCCCGAAAGAATCTGCCGCCGCTCGTAGCCGAGGTCCACCTCCAGCCGCAGCAGCTTATCGGCCTTCGGAATCCGCTCCGCGACGACGATCTGGGCCACGCGCAGATCGACCTTCACGAAGTCGTCGATCCCGATCTGCGGCGTCTCAGGCCGCGCCGCCTCCGCCGGGTGGTGCGCGGAGATGGGATGGACACTCTCGGCCACCTTATTCAGCGCAGCCGTGGCCGAAGCCGAAGCGATCGGCATCTCGGCAAACTCAGTGCGGTGACGGGCAGAGGCGTCGAGGTCGGAATTAACCTGCGGCAGCGCGATCACAGACTTTGAACCATTTGAACCATTGGACTTCGTAGCGTTTGCAGTTTCGATGTCATTCATAACTTGAATCAGTTCCTTAGGTGCTCTTGGGAAGATGGGACCAAGCGCACCGAGTTTGGTCCCAGGCTTGAGGTCGCCCCATTGTAGATTGTTCAGCTTGCCGTTGCGCGCAGCCTGCTCAATATCACCAAGCCCAAGCTGCGCCCAGACTTTAGACGTGGCGTAGGGCAGGATGGGGTAAAGGAGAGCAGTGATAATGCGGATGGATTCGGCGGCGGCGTAAAGGACCTCGTCCAGTTGCTTTTGACTCTCATCGTCGTGATTTTTTGCAAGCTTCCACGGAGTTTTTGATGAAATCTGGTTGTCGGTAGCTGCTATTAGGCCCCAGACGATATCGAGATATCGTGAGAAGTCGCGCTGTTCGAAGAGAGATGGAAGAGAATCGTTCGCAGTGACACTCTCAAACAGGCGGACGAGGCTGTCAGGGCTAGACCGCTCTGAGATTGAATTGGAGCGGAAATCCGCGATCATCTTCAGCGTGCGGCTGACGAGGTTGCCGTAGCCGTTAGCGAGGTCGCTGTTGTAACGCTGAACAACGGCGTCAAAGCTGAAACTTCCATCGTTACCGAATGGAATCTCGCGCAGGAGGAAGTAGCGCAGCACGTCGGCGGCGAAGAGGTCTTGCTCGTGCTTCGAGGCTTCGGGTTGCAGCGTGCCGAAGGCGTCGAGGATGGTTTCCGTGCGGACGATGTTGCCCTTGGACTTCGACATCTTGTCGTTCTCAAAGAGCAGCCAGCCATGCGCGGTAATGGCTTTGGGCAGTGGAAGCTTTGCCGCCAGCAGGAACGCGGGCCAGTAGACGCAGTGGAAGCGGATGATCTCCTTGCCGACGAGGTGCAGATCAGCAGGCCAGTATTTTTCAAACTTCGCCTGCTCGGCTGGATCGTCTGAGCCATAGCCAATCGCTGTCATGTAGTTGGCCAGCGCATCGAGCCAGACGTAGATCACGTGCTTCTCGTCACCAGGGACGGGGATACCCCACTTGAAACTGGTGCGCGAGATTGAAAGGTCTTTGAGCGCACCCGGAACATAGGGATGGCCCGCGGCAGAGTTTTCCGTCGCTCCGTCATTCACATTGCCGCGTAGGAAGCTGAGCACTTCATTGCGGCGTGTCTCAGGCTGAATCGCAAGTTCGCCAGATTCGATCAGGTCGATAAGTTGCCGCTGGAACGCGGACAGCTTGAAAAAGTAGTTCTCTTCGGTGACGGTCTCGGTGATGCGTCCGCACTCGGGGCAGGGCGCGCCGACCGGTACATCGACAAACGTCTCATCCGAGATGCAGTACTGGCCGGTGTAGCTGCGCAGTTCGATATAGCCATTCTCCTGGAGCGTACGGAAGAGCTTCTGGACGCCTGCTTTGTGGCGCGGCTCGGTGGTGCGGATGTAGTCGTCGTTGGTGATGCCCATGCGCTTCCACAGGTTGCGGAAGCTGTCGGACACCTCGTCGGCAAACTGCTGTGGCGCAATGCCGGCGGCTTCGGCGGAGCGCTGGATCTTCTGGCCGTGC